>PHCU01000202.1 GCA_002842345.1 Betaproteobacteria bacterium HGW-Betaproteobacteria-12
GACCTCAAGCTCGACCTCGGCGTCCGCTACGAAGGTATCTGATATGGCGACCGCAAGCTACGTCGAAACACAAAGCCGCCCCGGCGCCTTCTGGGGCCTGTTGGTCCTGGGCGGCCTGTTCATGCTGGCGGCCCTCGGCGCCTTCCTGTACTTCGAGCACAGCGGCCACGTCGTCACCGGCATGGACAACCAGATCGTCTGGGGCATGCCGCACGTCTTCGCCGTGTTCCTCATCGTCGCCGCCTCCGGCGTGCTCAACGTCGCCTCCATCGGCTCGGTGTTCGGCAAGCCGGTCTACAAGGCGCGTGCGCCGCTCTCCGGTCTGCTGGCACTGGCCATGATGGCCGGCGGACTCGCCGTGCTGGCGGCCGACCTCGGCCGTCCCGACCGCCTCATCGTGGCGATGACGCACTTCAACTTCAAGTCGATCTTCGCTCTCAATATGATGTTCTACTCGGGCTTCTTCGTCATCGTCAGCGCCTATCTGGTGACGATGATGGACCGCAGCCTGAACGGCTACTCCAAGATCCTGGGCTTCCTCGCCTTCTTCTGGCGCCTGGCGCTGACCACCGCCACCGGCTCCATTTTCGGCTTCCTCATCGCGCGCACCGCCTACGGTTCCGCCCTCATGGCGCCGATGTTCATCATCTACTCCTTTGCCTACGGCCTCGCCGCCTTCCTCATCGTGCAGGGCTCGATGTACGCCTGGAACGGGCTGCAGCTCGACGAGCGCATCCTCGCGCGCATGAAGAACCTGCTCGCCGTCTTCGTCGGCGCGTCGCTCTACTTCACCGCGGTGATGCACCTGACCAGCCTCTACTTCGCCAAGCAGGTCGCCTACGAGCGTTTCCTCCTGCTCGACGGCGGCATCTACACGATGGCATTCTGGCTCGGCCAGGTAGTCATTGGCGGCATCGTGCCGCTGGTGCTGATCTTCACCGGCCGCTCGCAAATGCGCGTCATCGCCGCCTCCGTGCTGGTGGTGCTGGGCGGACTGGCGCAGATGTACGTCACCATCGTCGGCGGCCAGGCCTTCCCGCTCGAGATCTTCCCCGGCTACGCCGTCTCCAGCACCTTCCAGGACGGCATCGTCAATGCCTATGCGCCGACGCTCGGCGAGTTCGCCCTCGGCTTCGGCGGCATCGCGCTGGCCTTCCTCATCACCGTCGTTGCGGTACGCGTGCTGCGCTTCCTGCCGCAGGACGATTTCGCGGCGCTGAAGGCGGCCGAAGACTGACCGGACGACCGCCGGCAGCGTTACACTCAAGCGGATGCACCGCTTCCTCATCTCCGCCGCGCACAAGTCCTCCGGCAAGACGACCCTCAGCCTCGGCCTGGCCGCCGCCCTGCGCGGACGCGGCCTCGCCGTGCAGACCTTCAAGAAGGGCCCCGACTACATCGACCCGATCTGGCTGGGCCTGGCCGGCGGCCGCCCCTGCCGCAACCTGGACTTCTACATGCAGCAGCATGACGAGCTGGTCGACGCCTTCGCCCGTCACGGCGCGAACGCGGACGTTGCCCTCGTCGAGGGCAACAAGGGCCTCTACGACGGGCTCGACCTCGCCGGCAGCAACAGCAATGCGGCGTTGGCCCGGCTGCTCGACCTGCCCGTCGTGCTGGTGCTGGATGCGCGCGGCATGACGCGCGGCATCGCCCCGCTGATCCTCGGCTACCAGGCCTTCGATCGCAACATCCGCATCGCCGGCGTCATCCTCAACCGCCTCGGCGGCACGCGCCACGAAGCCAAGCTGCGCGCCGTCATCGAGCACTACACCGACGTGCCGGTGCTCGGCGCCGTGCTCGACAATCCTGAGCTCGGCATCGTCGAGCGCCACCTCGGCCTGATGCCGGCCAACGAAGCGGCGACGGCCGGGGCGCGCATCGCCACGATTGCCGATACCATCTCGGATCAGGTGGACATCGACCGCCTGCTGCAGGCGACGGCGACCGACGAAGTGCTGCGGCCGCGTGCTTCCGCGGCAGGCGCATCCCAGGCGCAACCGGCGCTGCGCCTGGGCATCGCGCGCGATCCGGCCTTCGGCTTCTACTACGCCGACGACCTCGACGCCCTCCAGCAGGCCGGCGCCGAACTGGTGTTCTTCAGCCCGATTGCCGATGCGCGCCTGCCCAAGGTCGATGCCCTCTTCCTCGGCGGCGGCTTCCCCGAGTGCTTCATGTGCGAGCTGGAGGCCAACACTGCCATGCGCGAGGATGTCCGCCGGGCCATTGAGGCCGGCATGCCCGCCTATGCCGAGTGCGGCGGCCTCATGTACCTTGCCCGCAGCCTCAGCTGGCGCGACGAGAAGCACGCTATGGCGGGCGTGATCGCCGCCGACGTGCTCATGCACGACAAGCCGGTCGGCCGCGGCTACGTGCGCCTGGCGCCCACGGCCGACCATCCCTGGCTGCCTGCGGGCAGCCACCCGGACGAGATTCCCGCTCACGAGTTCCACTACTCCAGCCTGGAGCACCTCGACCCGGCCACCCGCTTCGCCTACGCGGTGAAGCGCGGCCACGGCGCCGACGGCCGCCACGACGGCATCGTCCACAAGAACCTGCTCGCCTCCTACACGCACCTGCGCAGCGCCGGCAACTGCAACTGGGCCGAGCGCTTCATCGGCTTCGCGCGGCAGTGCCGTTTTCGTCATTCCCGCGAAAGCGGGAATCCACAATTACTCGAAACCACCCCTGGATCCCCGCTTGCGCGGGGATGACGGGGTACCACGCCCCAAGGAGACCCCATGCTCACCCTGACCCCCGCCGCCGCCACCCAGATTCACGCCTCGTCCATCGAGAGCGACGCTGCAGGCATGGCCCTGCGCGTCGCCGCGAAGATCGAAGATGACGGTCAGCTCACCTTCGGCCTCGGCTACGACGAGGAACGCGAACACGATCTGTCCTACGAATGCGAGGGCCTGACCCTCCTCATCGCCCCGCCCAGCCGGGAACTGCTGGAAGACATGGTGCTGGACTTCGTCGAGGTGGAGCCGGGCAACTGGCAGTTCGTCTTCATGCAAACCGGCGGATCGGGCAGTTGCCCGCCCTCCAGCTGCGGCGGCTGTGGCAGCCGCGGTGGCTGCTCCTCGGGGAATTGATGTTTGCACAGGTATAATGCGGCCCATCTTGCAATGACCGTTTCCGCGCGCTGAACCGGCCGCCGCCATAGCCGAACCCATGGATTTCCTGCCGATCTTCCTCAACATCAAGGGTGCGCGCTGCCTCGTCGTCGGCGGCGGCGCCGTTGCCGCGCGCAAGGCCGGGCTGCTGCTTGGCTGCGGCGCCCGCGTTGCCATCGTCTCGCCTGAACTGGGCGAGACCCTTGCCGCGGAAAAGGCCGCCGGCCGCATCGAGCACATCACGGCGCGTTTCGAGGCCGCCCAACTCGACGGCGCAGCCGTGGTGATCGCCGCGACCGACGACCGCGCCGTCAACGAAGCCGTCTTTCGTGCCGCCAAGACGCGCGAGCTGCCGGTCAACGTTGTCGATTCGCCCGAGCTGTGCTCCTTCATCTTTCCGGCCATCGTCGACCGCTCCCCCATGATCGTGGCGGTATCGACCGGCGGCGCCTCGCCGGTGCTCGCACGCCTGATGCGCGCCCGGCTGGAGGCCCTGCTGCCGGCCGCCTACGGCCGCCTGGCGCAACTGGCCAATGGCCTGCGCGAGCGCGTGAAGAAGCACTTCACCAATCCGCCGCAGCGGCGCATCTTCTGGGAAAAAATGCTCGGCGGCACCTTCGCCGACCTGGTGCTGGCGGGCAAGGCGACCGAGGCGGAGCAGTATTTCGAACAGCAGCTCGCCGCCACGCAGGATGGCCCGCCGATGGGCGAGGTGTATCTCGTCGGCGCCGGCCCCGGCAACCCTGACCTGCTCACCTTCCGCGCCATGAAGCTGATGCAGCAGGCCGATGTGGTGGTGCATGACAACCTCGTCTCGCCCGCCATCGTCGAACTGTGCCGGCGCGATGCGCAGCGCATCTACGTCGGCAAGCAGCGCGACAACCACACCCTGCGGCAGGAGGAGATCAACGCCCTGCTGGTGAAGCTGGCCCAGGAGGGCAAGCGCGTGCTGCGCCTCAAAGGGGGCGACCCGTTCATCTTCGGCCGCGGCGGCGAGGAGATCGAGACGCTCACCGCCCACGGCGTCAGCTTCGAAGTGGTGCCCGGCATCACCGCGGCGGCGGGCGTGGCCTCCTACGCCGGCATCCCGCTCACCCACCGCGACTACGCCCACGCCTGCGTCTTCGTCACCGGCCACCTCAAGGATGGCACGATGGACCTCGACTGGGACGCGCTGGCGCGGCCGCAGCAGACCATCGTCTTCTACATGGGCCTGCTCGGCCTGCCGGTGCTGTGCCGCGAACTCGTCGCCCACGGCATGCCCGGCGCTACCCCTGCCGCTATCGTGCAGCAGGGCACCACCAATCGCCAGCGCGTCCTCATCGGTACCCTTGCCAGCCTGCCGCAGCAGGCCCAGGACGCCCAGCTCAAGCCGCCGACCCTCATCATCGTCGGCGACGTCGTCAGGCTGCACGACCAGCTCAAGTGGTTCGATCCCGCAGGCGCGCCCGACGTCGGTTCCTGGAAAAAGGACGCGTAGGGCCTGAAAACAGAAAGGCGCGGGAGCTTCCGCCCTCGCGCCTTTCGCAACCCTGCTCTCACGACTTCGTCTCGCCTGCCGGATCTCCCCGCCGCCTGCCCGGCCGCCATGCTTACAGGCGTTGTTGCGATTCAGGGAGCTCCGCTACCGACATGCCCGCATTCCCTGAGCCGGGCGGGGCATGCAAGAACGGTTGCTGGTTGGGATCCTAGACACCTTGGCGAAATAAATCCGTGAAGTTCGTCACGCAATGGTCAGCACCATCAAAATATTCTTTACCGCTCCCGTCCCGCCTCGTGCCAGGCCTTCTGCACGGGCGAGAGCAGGTATTCGAGCACGCTGCGCGTGCCGAGGAGGATTTCCGCTGAGGCCGGCATGCGGCGGCGAGCGGCCCCCACCAGGCTTACTCTCGGGCGACGCGGCATGGTTTCTTCCCTTGGGTCAGTTCAGCGAAAAGAAATCGACTCTGAGCTAGCCCGGTTTTTCCGGACAGGTAAATTAAGCTCCAACATGATCCTCGAATTCCACCGGCGTCCGATAGCCCAGCGTCTGATGA
>PHCU01000203.1 GCA_002842345.1 Betaproteobacteria bacterium HGW-Betaproteobacteria-12
GACGTCAGCAGCGGAGTAACCGCGCTTGATGCCCTTCCAGCGGGGATTTTCTGCCCAGTCTTTTTCCAGGGCGGCGATTTGCTGTTCGCGAGTGCTCATGTGAATTCCTCAAGGTTTAGGTTGGGATTACGACTTTGTTGCGCCAGGCCGTTCTGCCTCAGCGATGGCTGAAGTATAGAGCCAATTGCGCATAGCAGCAATAGTCTTATATAAGACATAAGACGTTATTTTTCTGTTGATTTTCATTATGTTATGTTTAATATTTCACGATATGAAACGGCATTTGTTTTTGTGAAATGCCTTGCAGCATGACCCCGGATCGGCGGCAGGGCGAACAATGTGGCGTAATTTGATTTGCTTGGTTGACGCGCACCAGGAACGGCGGTTGAATTCAGCACATTTTGCAAATTTGGATGGTAGCTATGGAACTTCTGCGCAGCTTGTACGACTGGACCGAGCGAACCTTCTGGAATTCGCTGACCAAGAAGCTGATGAGCTTCCTGTTGTTGTTCTTCATCGATATCGTCTATCTGGCCATCTATATCAACCAGAAGGCGATGGTCAGCGAGGAAATGAGCCGATCCGGCACGGCGCCGGAGGTTATGCAGCGTATTTCGGCCAGCATGGATCATGGCCTGACGCTGATGATCGTGCTGACTGTTTTTGCCCTCGGCTGGAATCTGCTGCAGATCCTTTACATCCGTTACCTGATCCTGCGCCCGGTGCGCATGATCGCCACCATTTTCGACGAGATCGGGCGCGGCGAGGGCGATTTTTCGCGCAACCTGCCGACCGTCACCCATGACGAATTGCGCACCCTGGCCGAGGCTTACAACCGCTTTGCCGACAAGATGCGCGAGATCATCAGCGAAGTGCGCAAGATGAGTGTCAACATTGCGCGCGAAGCTGTGATGGTCAAGAAAAGCGTCTCCTCGACGGCCGAACGCGCCACGCAACAGGGCGAAATCGCCAGCGCGGTGTTCGGAGCCAGCAACGAGGCGACGCAGGCGATTCAGGAAGTCTCGGGCTCGGCCGAGCGGATCACCCACTCGACCGATGCCAATCTGGCCACCGCGCGCAATTCGCTCGGCGAAATGCAGGATATCGTCAGCAAGGTCCAGGTGGTCAGCGACAAGCTGAAACAGTTCAACGATACCGTTGGCAACCTGGCCGAACGCTCCGACAGCATTCGGCAGATTGCCGGGCTGATCAAGGATATCGCCGACCAGACCAACCTGCTGGCGCTGAATGCCGCCATCGAGGCGGCGCGGGCAGGCGAGGCGGGGCGCGGCTTCGCCGTCGTCGCCGACGAGGTGCGCAAGCTGGCCGAGCGGGTCAATGTGGCGACCCAGGAGATCACCAACAAGATCGGCGGCATGATCTCGCTGGTACGCGAAACCCAGAGCGAAAACGAGATGATCAATGCCGACATCCGCCAGACGCGCGAAGCCGTCGAGCGCTCGTCGGGTGAGTTCCAGCGCATGGTCGGCGACTTCGAACAGACCGGCGACCAACTGAACCAGATCGCGGCGGCGATGGAACAACTGACGGCGACCAATGCCCAGGTGCACGACGCCGTGGTCCAGGTGCACGACCTGTCGCGGGTGGTCTCCGGCAGCATGACCGCCTCCGAGCAGTCGACATTGACCTTGAGCCAGGCGACTGAAAGCGTCCAGGAACTGGTGTCGCGCTTCAAGATCGGCCGTGGCGCCTTCGATTTCAATGTCGAACAGGCGCGTAATTTCCGCGACGGGGTCCAGAAGCGGCTCGGCGAACTGGCGGGGCGTGGCGTCGATATCTGGGACCAGAACTATCGCCCACTACCACATACCAATCCGCAGAAGTTCGACGTCAGCTATTGCCCGGTGTTCGAGCAGGAAGTCCAACCCCTGCTGGAAAAAGCCCTGGCCGACCTGCGCGGCGGCGTGTATGCGCTGATCATCGATACGCGCGGCTACGGCGCCGTTCACAACCTGAAGTTCTCGCGTTCGCTGACCGGCAATTACCAGAACGACCTGGTCGGCAATCGTACGCGGCGAATCTGGGACGATGTGACCGGTCAGCGTGGAGCGAAGAATACGCAGCCTATGCTGGTGCAGACTTATGCCCGCGACACCGGAGAAATCCTCTCGGAAATCAACATGCCGATCATGGTCGGCGGGCGCCACTGGGGGGCGGTGCGCGTCGGCTGCGAAAGTTCGGTGCTGCTCGAAGGCTGAGGGGTAGCTGCCGCGTCACCGCGGCAGCCGGGGGTCAAAGCAGCGGCTGGCGTGAGACCAGCAGGCCATCCTCGTCGGCGTACAGCCATTCGCCGGGCGTGAAGGTGACGCCGCCGAAGGTGATGGCGATGTTGCGGTCGCCGACTCCCTTCTTGATGCTTTTCTGTGGATGGGTGTTCAGGGCGCGGACGCCGATGTCGATGCCGTTGATATCGGCCGAATCGCGGATGCAGCCGTAGACAACGACCCCTTCCCAGCCGTTTTTCTGGGCCAGGATTGCCAGTTGGTCGCCGACCAGCGCGCAGCGCAGCGAGCCGCCGCCATCGATGACCAGTACCTTGCCCTGGCCGTTTTCGCCAAAGGCTTCACGGACCAGCGAGTTGTCCTCGAAAATCTTTAGCGTGACAATCGCGCCGGAAAAGCTGCTGCGGCCACCGTAGCGCTGGAACATCGGGGTGACTACGCGCAGGCTTGTGCCCAGCTCGGATTCGAATGCATCGCAAAGGTCGGGTGTCTTGAAGCTCATGGATGGTCTCCCTGGCAGAAAAAAAGCCATGCATCGCATGGCTTTGTTGGCATGAGGGGCGAAGTTTAAACGACCGCTTCGCTTTTTTCCTCTTCGAAGTCGAGCTTGATCTTGCCTTCCTTGTCGAGATCGACCGTCACCCGGCCGCCGCTGGCCAGCTTGCCGAACAGCAGTTCGTCGGCCAGCGCCGAGCGGATGGTGTCCTGAATCAGGCGGGCCATCGGCCGAGCTCCCATCAGCGGATCGAAACCCTTCTTCGCTAGCAGTTCCTTCACTGCCTCGGTGAAGTGCGCTTCCACCTTCTTCTCGTGCAGCTGCTCTTCCAGCTGGATCAGGAACTTGTCGACGACGCGCAGGATGATTTCGTGATCCAGCGGCGCGAAGGAAATCGTCGCATCCAGACGGTTGCGGAATTCCGGTGTGAACAGCCGTTTGATCTCCGCCATCTCGTCGCCGGTCTGCTTCGAACTGGTGAAACCCATGCTCGACTTCTGCAGGTCGGCAGCACCGGCATTGGTCGTCATGATGATCACCACATTGCGGAAATCGGCCTTGCGCCCGTTGTTGTCGGTCAGCGTGCCGTGGTCCATGACCTGCAGCAGGATGTTGAAAATGTCCGGGTGGGCCTTCTCGATTTCGTCGAGGAGCAGCACGCAGTACGGCTTCTTGGTCACCGCCTCGGTCAGCAGACCGCCCTGCTCGAAGCCGACGTAGCCCGGTGGGGCGCCGATCAGCCGCGACACGGCATGGCGTTCCATGTACTCGCTCATGTCGAAGCGCAGCAACTCGATGCCCATGCAGTAAGCCAATTGTTTGGCGACTTCCGTCTTGCCAACGCCGGTCGGGCCGCTGAACAGGAAGGAGCCGATCGGCTTGCCCGGGTTGCCGAGGCCGGAACGGGCCATCTTGATCGCCTTGGTCAGCGCGTCGATCGCCATGTCCTGGCCGAAGACGACGGCCTTCAGGTCGCGATCTAGGTTCTTCAGCGCGCCGCGGTCGTCCAGCGTCACATGCTGCGACGGGATGCGGGCGATTTTGGCGACGATCTCCTCGATGTCGGTCTTGTTGATCATCTTCTTCTGCTTCGACTTGGGCAGGATGCGCTGGGCGGCGCCGGCCTCGTCGATGACGTCGATGGCTTTGTCGGGAAGATGACGATCGGTGATGTAGCGAGCCGACAATTCGGCGGCTGACGAAATTGCTGTCGCCGAATATTTGATGCCGTGGTGCGCTTCGAAACGGGCCTTCAGACCCTTGAGGATTTCCACCGTCTCGGCCACGGACGGTTCATTGACGTCGATCTTCTGGAAGCGCCGCGACAGCGCGCTGTCCTTTTCGAAGATGCCGCGGAATTCGGTATAGGTCGTCGCACCGATGCACTTCAGTTGGCCGGAGGAGAGCGCCGGCTTCAACAGGTTGGATGCATCCAGCGTGCCGCCCGAGGCCGAGCCGGCGCCGATCAGCGTGTGGATTTCATCGATGAACAGGATCGCGTTCGGGTTGTCGCCCAACTGCTTGAGCACGCCCTTCAGGCGCTGTTCGAAATCGCCGCGGTACTTGGTGCCGGCCAGCAGGGCGCCCATGTCCAGCGAATAGACGTTGGCCTTGGCCAGAATCTCCGGCACATCGCTCTCGACGATACGTCGTGCCAAGCCTTCGGCGATCGCCGTCTTGCCGACGCCGGCCTCGCCGACCAGCAACGGATTGTTCTTGCGCCGCCGGCACAAGGTCTGAATCACGCGTTCCAGTTCCTTGTCGCGGCCGATCAGCGGATCAATCTTGCCCTGCAACGCCAGCGCGTTGAGGTTGATCGTGTATTGCTCAAGCGGCCCGGCTTCCTTCTCACCTTCGCTCTCGACTGCCTCGCCCTCGGCAGGGGCCTTCTGCTGCGGCACCTTGCTGATGCCATGGGAAATGTAATTGACCACGTCAAGGCGCGTCACCGCCTGCTTCTGCAGGAAATAAACGGCGTGCGAGTCCTTCTCGCCATAGATGGCGACCAGCACGTTGGCACCATTGACTTCCTTCTTGCCGGACGATTGCACATGCAGGATGGCGCGCTGGATGACGCGCTGGAAACCGAGCGTCGGCTGGGTATCGATGTCATCTTCGCCGGAAACGGTCGGCGTGTGCTCGTTGATGAAATTGGTCAGATCCTTGCGCAGCGCATCGGGCTTGGCGCCGCAGGCGCGCAGGGCGTCGGCTGCAGAGGGATTGTCGATCAGCGCGAGCAGGAGGTGTTCGACGGTGATGAACTCGTGGCGTTTTTGACGCGCCTCGACAAAAGCCATGTGCAGGCTTACTTCGAGTTCCTGGGCAATCATCAGTTTTCCTCCATGACGCAAGCAAGCGGGTGTTGGTGCTGGCGGGCGAATGCACTCACCTGTTCAACCTT
>PHCU01000045.1 GCA_002842345.1 Betaproteobacteria bacterium HGW-Betaproteobacteria-12
GGGCCTCGGTTGGGAAGTCTGGATGAACGGCATGGAAGTGACGCAATTCACCTACTTCCAGCAGGTCGGCGGCATCGACTGCAAGCCGATCACCGGCGAGATCACCTACGGCCTGGAACGCCTGGCGATGTACCTGCAGGGCGTCGAGAACGTCTTCGACCTGACCTGGACGGAAGGCCTGACTTACGGCGACGTCTATCACCAGAACGAAGTCGAGCAATCGGCCTACAACTTCGAGCATTCCGACGCCGAATTCCTGTTCACCGCCTTCGCCGCCCACGAGAAGCAGGCGCAACACCTGATGTCGGCCCAGCTGGCGCTGCCGGCCTACGAACAGGTGCTGAAGGCGGCGCACACCTTCAACCTGCTCGACGCCCGTGGCGCCATCTCGGTGACCGAGCGCGCCGCCTACATCGGCCGCATCCGCAACCTGGCCCGCGCCGTCGCCCAAGCCTATCTCGACTCGCGCGCCCGCCTCGGCTTCCCGATGGCGCCCAAGGAATGGGCGGCCGAAGTGCTGGCCCAGATTGAAAAGAAAGTTGCCTGATCATGTCGTCCAAGAACCTGCTCGTTGAACTGTTCGTCGAGGAACTGCCGCCGAAGGCGCTGAAGAAACTGGGTGAAAGCTTTGCCGCGGCGCTGGCCAGCTCGCTGAAGAGCGCCGGCCTGGCCCCGGCCGATGCCGTCGTCACCGCCTACGCCTCGCCCCGCCGCCTGGCCGCCCATGTCACCGCCGTCACTGCCGTCGCCGCCGACAAGCCGGTGATGCAGAAGCTGATGCCGGTCGCCGTCGGACTCGACGCCAGCGGCAACGCCACGCCGGCCCTGCTGAAGAAACTGGCGGCGCTGGGCGCCGACGCCTCCGCCGTCGCCGGCCTGCGCCGCGAGAACGACGGCAAGGCTGACATCCTGTTCTACGACAGCCTGGCCAAGGGCGCGACCCTGGCCGAAGGCCTGCAGAAAGCCGTCGAAGCCGCGCTGGCGGCACTGCCGATTCCCAAGGTGATGACCTACCAGTTGGCCGATGGCTGGAGCAGCGTCAATTTCGTCCGCCCGGCGCATGGGCTGGTCGCCCTGCACGGCACTGAAGTGGTGCCGGTTTCGGTGCTCGGCCTGAATTCCGGCCGGGAAACGCATGGCCACCGCTTTGAAGCCGCCGTTGATCCGGTGAAATTCGACAATGCCGACGAATACGCCGCCAAGCTGGCAACCGATGGCGCCGTGATCGCCTCCTTCGCCGAGCGCCGCGCCGAGATCGCCCGCCAGCTTGAAGCCGCGGCCGCCCGGGCCGGCGGCAAGCCGATCGACGACGAGGCGCTGCTCGACGAAGTCACCGCCCTGGTCGAACGCCCGAACGTGCTGATCGGCCAGTTTGAGGAAGAATTCCTCGCCGTGCCACAGGAATGCCTGATCCTGACCATGAAGGCCAACCAGAAGTACTTCCCGCTGTTGGACGCTGCCGGCAAGCTGACCAACCAGTTCCTCGTCGTCAGCAATATCAGCCCGGCCGACGCGTCCGCCGTGATCGGCGGCAACGAACGCGTGGTCCGCCCGCGCCTGGCCGACGCCAAGTTCTTTTTCGACCAGGACCGCAAGAAGTCGCTGGAATCGCGCGTCACTGGCCTGGCCAAGGTCGTCTATCACAACAAGCTGGGCACCCAGGGCGAGCGCATGCAGCGCGTCGCCGCCATCGCCCGCGCCATCGCCGAAGCCCTCGGCGGCGGCGGGCTGGTGCAGCATGCCGAACAGGCGGCGGTGCTGGCCAAGGCCGACCTGCTGACCGACATGGTCGGCGAGTTCCCCGAACTGCAGGGCATCATGGGCCGCTACTACGCCCAGCACGACGGCCTGAACGCCGACGTCGCCGATGCCATCGAGGACCACTACAAACCGCGCTTCGCCGGCGACAGCCTGCCGCGCGGCATGGTCGGCACGGTCGTCGCGCTGGCCGACAAGCTGGAAACCCTGGTCGGCATGTTCGGCATCGGCCAGATCCCGACCGGCGACCGCGACCCCTTCGCCCTGCGCCGGCATGCGCTGGGCGTCATCCGCATGCTCGCCGAGGGCGACCTGAATCTGCCGGTCGACGGCCTGCTGGCCGGCGTCTTCGCCCAGTTCACCGGCATCGAGGGCTTCGCGCCGAACCCCCAGGCGCTGGCCGACTTCATCTACGACCGCCTGGCCGGCAGCCTGCGCGAGCAGGGCTACACGGCGCAGGAAGTCGATGCCGTGGTCAGCCAGCGGCCGCAGCGCCTGGGCGACATCCCCAAGCGCCTGGCCGCCGTGCGCGCCTTCTCGGCACTGCCCGAGGCCGCCGCGCTGGCCGCCGCCAACAAGCGCGTCGGCAACATCCTGAAGAAGGTCGATGGCAGCGTCGAAGCGGCGGTGGATAACGCGCTGCTCAGGGAAACCGCCGAAATCGCCCTGCACGACGCCCTGGTCGATGTCGTGCCGCGCGCCGATGCCGCCTTCGTCACCGGCGACTACAGCGAATCGCTGCTCGCCCTCGCCGCCCTGCGTACTCCGGTCGATGCCTTCTTCGACGGCGTCATGGTCAATGCCGACGACCCGGCCCTGCGCGCCAATCGCCTCGGCCTGCTGGCCAAGCTGCATGCGGCGATGAACCAGGTCGCCGATCTGTCCAAGCTCTCGACCTAAGCCGGGAAAGGCCGCCATGCCCGCAAAGCTCGTCATTCTCGATCGCGACGGCGTGATCAACTTCGATTCGGCCCAGTTCATCAAGAACCCGGCCGAATGGAAGCCGATCCCCGGCAGCCTGGAGGCCATCGCCCGGCTCAACCAGCACGGCTACCGGGTGGTCGTCGCCACCAATCAGTCGGGCGTCGGCCGCGGCCTGTTCGACATGGACATGCTCAATCAGATTCACGAAAAGATGCACAAGGCGCTGTTCACCATCGGCGGGCGCATCGAGGCCATCTTCTACTGCCCGCATGCGGCCGACTCCGCCTGCGACTGCCGCAAGCCGAAGCCTGGCATGTTCAAGCGCATCTCGCAGACGCTGAACATCCCGCTGGTCGGCGTGCCGACCATCGGCGACTCGCTGCGCGACCTGCAGGCCGGGGTCGCCGCCGGCTGCCAGCCGATCCTGGTGCTGACCGGCAAGGGCGAGAAGACCCAGGCCGAAGGCAATCTGCCGGACGGCACGCTGGTTTTCCCCGACCTCGCCCGGGCGGTCGATTTCATTCTCGCGAAAGGCAAGGCATGAGCGCCCTCCGTTCGACGCTGTTCATGGCCTACGCCATCGTCTGGTCGATCTTCACCGCCCCCCTGGTCGTTGTCGCCGCGCTGCTGCTGCGCGGCCTGTGGGGCTACCGCTTCGGCAAGCTGTGGCGCCTCGGCGTGCAGTTCGGCGTCGAGAACATCCTCGGCATCCGCCCCCAGGTGGTCGGCCTGGAGAACATGCCGGCAGAACCCTGCGTCATCCTGGCCAAGCACCAGTCGGCCTGGGAGACCATGACCATCCAGGACTACGTGCCGAAGGGCGCCTACTGCGTCTTCGTGCTGAAAAAGGAATTGCTGCGCATTCCGCTGCTCGGCTGGGGCCTGGCGGCGATGAAGATGATCTCGATCGACCGCGCCGCCGGCAAGGACGCGCTCGACCAGGTCGTCAGCCAGGGCCGCGAGCGGCTGCAGCAGGGTTTCTACGTCATCCTCTTCCCCGAAGGCACGCGCGTGCCGCCGGGCGAGAAACGGCGCTACAAGCCGGGCGGCGCCTACCTGGCGACGCACGTCGGCTGCAAGGTCGTACCGATCGCCCACAATGCCGGCGAACTGTGGCCGCGCCAGGCCTTCCTCAAGCAGGCCGGCACCGTGACCATCAGCATCGGTCCGGCCTTCGACGCCAGCGGCCTGAGCGAAGCCGAGGTCAATCGCCGCACCGAACAATGGATCGAGGCGGAGATGCACCGCATCTCGCCGCACCGCTATTCGGATGTCCAGCACAACGCCTCCTGAGGCCAGCCACCGCATCGTCCTCGCCGGGCAGAGCGTCGCCTACCGGCTGCGCCGCAGCCAGCGGCGCACCATCGGCCTGACCATCGACCAGCGCGGCCTGCGCATCGGCGCGCCGCTGCGCGCCCGGCACGGCGACATCGAGGCGCTGATCCAGCAGCACGCCCAGTGGGTGCTCGACAAGCTGGCCAGCTGGCAGGCGCGGCCGGCCCCCGAGCCATTGGCGCTCGCCGACGGCACAATCCTCGCCATCCTCGGCCAGCCGCTGACCCTCACCGTGACGGCGATCGGCCGCGCCCGCTGGCAATGGCTCGGCGACAAGCTGCACCTGTGGCCGACGGCCAGTACCAGCGCCGCAACGCTGCTGGAAAAGGCGTTGCGCGAGCAGGCGCGCAGCGTGTTTGCCGAACGTCTGGCGCACTACGCCCCAGCCCTCGGCGTCGCCCCGCCGCCACTGCGCCTGTCCTCGGCGCGCACGCGCTGGGGCAGTTGCAGCCGGCACGGCGGCATCGCCCTGAACTGGCGGCTGCTGTTCCTGCCGCTACCCATCGTCGATTACGTGGTCTGCCACGAACTGGCCCACCTCAAGGAAATGAACCACAGCCCGCGTTTCTGGTCTGTGGTGGAGCAGCTCTGCCCGGACTGGCGCGCCCGCCGCCTGGAACTGCGCCAATTGGGACGGGAAATACCAGTTATCAGCGGCTAGCGGTGAGCCAAAGCACCCGCCAGCCACTGACAACCCATCGCTAGTCTCTAACAGCCCATAGCCAACAACCACCATGCGCATCCTGCACACCATGCTCCGCGTCGGCGATCTCGACAGCTCGATCGCCTTCTACACCGAAGTCCTCGGCATGCAGTTGCTGCGCCGCCAGGATTACCCGGATGGCCGGTTCACTCTAGCTTTCGTCGGCTACGGGCCGGAGAGCGAGGGCGCCGTGCTCGAACTCACCCACAACTGGGATACGCCGGCCTACGACCTGGGCAACGGCTACGGCCACATCGCGCTGGCGGTGCCGGATGCGGCGGCGGCCTGCGCCGAGATCAAGCGGCGCGGCGGCAAGGTGGTGCGCGAGGCCGGGCCGATGAAGCACGGCACGACCATCATCGCCTTCGTCGACGACCCGGACGGTTACAAGATCGAGCTGATCCAGCGACAGTAAGCCGGGCGGCGCGGCGCGCGCCATGTCAGAGTCGGGCGCATTTGTTACACTGCGACTTTTGCGATTATTACCAAAGTCATAGGATCATCCATGCTGCGCGCCCTGCTCCTGACGCTCCCGCTGCTCGCCTTTGCCCTGCCGGCGAGCGCCCAGGGCAGCGTGCTCGATCGCATCGCCGCCAGCCGGACCCTGCGCGTCTGCATCTGGCCCGATTACTTCGGCATCAGCTATCGCGACGCCAAGACCCAGCAGTTGTCCGGCATCGATATCGACATGGCCCGGGCGCTCGGCCGCGAACTCGATGCCAACGTCGAATTCGTCGATAGCTCCTTCGCCCACCTGGTCGAGGATGTCGTCGCCGACCGTTGCGACATCGCCATGTTCGCCATCGGCATCACGCCGAGTCGACAAGCCCGCCTGCGCTTCACCCGGCCGCACCTGGCCAGCGACATCTACGCCATCACCAGCCAGGGCAACCGGCGGATCAAGGCCTGGCGCGACATCGACCGCCCCGGCACGCTGGTCGCCGTGGCCCGCGGCACGCTGCACGAGACGGTGATGCAGGACAAGCTGCAGGCGGCGACGCTGAAGATCCTCGACACGCCGCATGCCCGCGAGCAGGAAGTCGAATCCGGCCGGGCCGACGTCTTCATGACCGACTATCCGTTCAGCCAGCGCATGCTCAAGACCACCGACTGGGCGCGCCTGATCAAGCCCGACCGCAGCTACCACATCACCCCTTACGCCTACGCCATGCGCCCGGGCGACGATGGCTGGCATGCCCGGGTCGAACAGTTCGTCGCCGGCGCCAAACGCAGCGGCCTGCTCAAGGCCGCCGCCGAACGCCACGGCCTGACGCCGATCGTCGTCCTCGACTGAGCGGCATGGACACGCCTGGGACCAACTCCCGGCACCTGACCTGGCTGTTGATCGGCCTGCAGGTGCTGCTCGTTCTCTCCATCGTCGCCGGCACGCTGGTCAATGTCTTCAACCTGCGCCAGGCGACGCTGGCCAAGCATCTGGCCGAAGCGGAAGCGCAGGCGCGCGTCTTCGAGGACCAGCTGACGCAGACGCTGAACCTGGCCAACCTGACGCTGCAGGGCCTGCCCGACAGCATCGATCTGGCCGCCGCGGCGCCCCAGCCCGAGCGCGCCGGCGAGCAGTTGCAGGCGATCCTGCAGCGCCTGCTGTTCCTCCGCTCGCTGTCGATCGCCAATGACGACGGCCGCATCCTGGCCAGCTCCAACCCGGCCAATCTCGGCGAGCGCATCGTCACCGAGGCCTTCCAGCCGCAGCCCGAGCGCGGCGGCCCCGCCCCCTTCCTGCGCCTCGGCCCGCCCTGGGTCGGCCGCGACTTTGCCGACGGCCGGCAAACCTCGGCGGCGCAGCCGGCCGCTGCCGGCGATGCCGGCTTCCTGCCGCTGGTGCGCGAGGAAGGCGCCGGCGGCCAGCGCTTCAAGCTGTTCGCCACGCTCAATCCGGACTACTTCCTCAATCACTTCGCCCGCCATATCGACGCGCGCCTGGCGCGCGTCGAACTACTCGCCTACGACGGCACGCTGCTGCTAGCCTCCACCGAGCAGCCGCCCCCCGGCGAACAGCACCTGACGGAGAGCCGACTGCAGCAGATGCTGGTCGACGAGATCGGCAGCTTCGCCGCCGACGGCGACCCCGCCGCCCCGATCCAGACGGCTTACCGCGCCTCGCGCAGCTACCCGGTCTTCGTCGTCATCCATGTCGACCGCCAGCAGGCACTCGCCACCTGGCAGACGGAAACCCGCCAGACGCTGCTCGCCGTCGGCCTGGCGCTGCTCGCCGTGATCGGGCTCGGCAGCGCCATGATCATCCGCCTGCGGCGCAGCCTGCGCCGCGAGGAAGAAGCCCAGGAGGAGCGCCGGCTGGCCGCCCAGGTCTTCCTGCACAGCACCAACGGCGTCGTCATCACCGATGCCGACAGCCGCATCGTCGCCGTCAATCCCCGCCTCGAGGAAGTCACCGGCTTTCGCAGCAGCGAACTGGTCGGCCAGAACCCGCGCATCTTCTCCTCCGGCAAGTACGAAGCCGACTTCTACCGGGCGATGTGGGCGGAAATTGCCCGCCACGACCTGTGGCGCGGCGAGATCGTCAATCGCCGCAAGGACGGCAGCCTGATGGAGGAATGGCTGACCATCTCGGCCGTCCGCGACCGCCGCGGGCGGATCGCCAACTACGTCGGCGTCTTCGAGGATCTCTCCGCCGAACGCCGGCGCGACAGCCTGATCCGCCGCCTGTCGCAGGCCGTCGAGCAGAGCCCGACGAGCATCGTCATCACCGACCTGCAGCCGGCCATCGACTACGTCAATCCGCACTTCCTGCAACTCACCGGCTACCGTCCCGAGGAAGTGCTCGGCCAGAACCCGCGCATGCTGCAGTCCGGCCAGACCCCCAAGCAGACCTATACGGCGATGTGGGCAACGCTGACCGCCGGCGGCATCTGGGAAGGCGAGTTCATCAACAAGCGCAAGGACGGCTCGCTGTTCCACGAACGGGCGATCATCGCGCCGATCCGCGATGCCGGCGACCAGATCACGCACTACGTCGCCGTCAAGCTCGACGTCTCCGAGCAGCGCCTGCAGGCCATCCGCCTGCAGCGGCAGCTGGCGGCGCTGCGCGCCCTCAACGACATCGTCGCGCTGACCGGCCTGGAACCGCGCGAAACCCTGCGCGCCGCACTGCGCGTCGCCACCGAGCACCTCAGCCTGCCCTACGGCATCGTCAGCGCCATCGACCGCGCCGCCGACCGCTACCGCATCGAAGTCCAGGTCTCGCCGCCCGACAGCCTCGCCGACGGCGCCGAGTTCCCCCTCGGCGACACCTATTGCAGTGCCGCCCTGGCCTCCGGCGACGTGCTCGCCATCGCCAACGCCGAACGCGACGGCTGGGGCAACCATCCCTGCTTCCAGGAATTCCACCTGGCCGCCTATCTCGGCGTGCCGATCCACACCGACGGCCAGCTCTACGGCACCATCAACTTCTCGTCGCCAAGCGGCCGCAACCACGATTTCGATCCCTCCGACCTGGAATTCGTCCGCATGCTGGCGCGCTGGGCCGGCGCCTTCCTCGAACGCATGCATGCCCACGATCAGCTCGAGGCCGCCCGCCGTGCCGCCGAAGCGGCCAACATCGCCAAGAGCAGCTTCCTGGCCAACATGAGCCACGAGATCCGGACACCGATGAACGGCGTCATCGGTATGAGCGAACTGCTGCTCGGCAGCCCGCTCAACAGCGAGCAACGCGACTATGCCCAGGCCATCCGGCAGAGCGCCGACGGCCTGCTCGGCCTGATCAACGACATCCTGGATTTCTCCAAGGTCGAAGCCGGCAAGCTGCAGCTCGAATCCATTCCCTTCGCGCCGGCCGACGTGGTCGCCGAGACGCTGACGCTGTTCCGCACGCAAGCCGGCCTGCGCGGCATTCGCCTGAGCGGCGCCGGCGCGGCCGAGCTGCCGGCCTGCCTGATCGGCGACCCCGGCCGGCTGCGCCAGATCCTGATCAACCTGCTCGGCAATGCCCTCAAGTTCACTGAAGCCGGCAGCATCGAGCTGACCGTCGCCACCCGGCCGGCCGAGGCGCCACCGGATCACGTCCGGCTGGCCTTCACCGTACGCGACACGGGCATCGGCATGAGTCGCGAAACGCTGAGCAACCTGTTCTCCCCCTTCGTCCAGGGCGACGCCTCGACCACCCGCCGCTTCGGCGGCACCGGCCTCGGCCTGTCCATCTGCAAGCGCCTGATCGACCTGATGGGCGGCGCCATCAGCGTCGACTCGCAGCCGGGCTGCGGCAGCGCCTTCCACGTCGACCTACCCTTCGCCGTCGGCCATGCACCGCTGCCGACGCCGGCCGCGGCGGCCGAGCGGGCCATCGGCAACCTGCGCGTGCTGCTGGTCGAGGACAACGCGATCAATCGCAAGGTGGCCGAGGCGCTGCTCGACAGACTGCATTGCCGCTGCACCAGCACCGTCAATGGCGCCGAGGCGCTGGCCCGCCTGGCCGACGAAGAATTCGACGTGATCCTGATGGATTGCCAGATGCCGGTCATGGACGGCTTCGAAGCCACCCGCCGGCTGCGCGCCGGCGACGCCGGGGCGCGGGCGACGACGCTGCCGGTCATCGCCATGACCGCCAACGCCATGCAGGGCGACCGCGAACTCTGCCTGGCCGCCGGCATGGACGACTATCTGGCCAAGCCGGTCAGCCGTGATGCGCTGGCAGCGGCACTGACCCGATGGACGAGCGGCAACTGAGCGCGATCGCCTCGTGCACGACCCGCTCGAAGGCCTCGACGACACCTCCCCAACTGCGCGACAGCATGCTCGCCCGGGCATTCAGCGCCACGTCCGCCAGACGCTCGCGGTCGGCCAGCAGCCACTCGGCCGCAGCGATGTAGGCCGCCTCGTCGCCGGGCATGGCGACGGCGCCGTTGTAGCGATGCACGATCAGCTCGGCAGCGGCGGCGCTGCGATAGGCGACGACCGGCAGACCGCTGGCCATGGCCTCGGCGACGACGTTGCCGTAGGTCTCGGTCAGGCTGGGGAAGAGAAAGATGTCGGCGCTGGCGTAATGGGTCGCCAGATCGACGCCGGTGCGCATGCCGGCAAAATGCTGTTGGCGCGGCTCGCTGGCCAGCCGGGCCGCCGCCGGACCATCGCCGACCCAGATCAGGCGCGCCCCGGGATGGCGCCGTTGGATCGCCGCGAAGCTGCGCAGCACCAGATCCAGGTTCTTCTCCGGCGCCAGGCGACCGACATACAGGCAGGCCGGACGGCCCGGCCCGACGCCCCAGCTGGCGCGCAGTTCGGCCGAACGCCGGGCCGGATCGAACAGCCCGGTATCGACGCCGCGACCGACGACGCGCACACCGTCGACGCCGCCGCCGGCCAGATCGGCGGCCAGGGCGGCGGTCGGCACCATGGTCAGCAGAGTGCGCCGGTGCAGGGCGCGCAAATAGGCGGCAACCGCCGGGCGCAGCCAGCCGACGCCGTAATAGGCGCTGTAGCGGTCGAAATTGGTATGGAAGCTCGAGGTCACCGGGATGCCCAGGCGCTGCGCCGCACTGACCGCCGACCAGCCGAGCGGCCCCTCGGTGACGACATGTACCAGGTCCGGCCGGCGCTGCCGCCACCGGCGGGTCAGCTGGCCGCCGGCGGGCAGGCCGAAGCGCAGGCCGTAGTAGCCGGGCAGCGGCAAGCCGGGAACTACCCGTTCGTCGCGGCCGCCGCGATCATCGTGGGTCTGCCGCGGGCGGATCACTTCGACCCGGTGGCCGCGCTCGCGCAGTCCGTCGACCAGCCGGCCGACCGTCATCGCCACGCCATTGACTTCAGGAAAAAAGGTCTCGCTGACCAGGGCAATTTCCAGACGCATCACAACACCTCCAGCAAAACGCCGGCCCAGACGACGACGACCAGCAGCAGCGTGACGAGCACCGCGGCACTGCCGATGTCCTTGGCCCGCTTGGCCAGCCGATGGTTTTCCAGGCTGACGCGATCGACCACCGCCTCGACCGCCGAGTTGAGCAGTTCGACCACCAGCACCAGCAGCACGCTGGCCACCAGCAGCCCCTTGCCGAGCCAGCCGACCGGCAGCAGCAGCGCCAGCGGAATCAGCACGACGGCCAGCCAGGTCTCCTGGCGGAAGGCATCCTCGTAGCGATAGGCGGCGCGCAGGCCGGCCAGCGAGTAATGCAGGGCGTTCCAGACGCGCGGCAGGCCGGTCTTGCCCTTGAACGGGGATTCGCCGGACGGCTCGCAGCCGCTGACGGGAGGACGGGGATCGTGCATGTTTTCTCCAGAAGAACGCCAGCCCTGACGGGCCGGCGCTAGGCTTCGCCCACCGCGGGCGCGGCGGCGGTCAGTCCGGCCCGGCGCCCGGCCAGACTGCCGTAGAGCGCCGCCAGGCGCCCGGCCATGGCCGCGTCGGACCATTCGCCGGCATAGGCCGGCGCCTCGCCGCGCAAGCGGCGCCACAGTGCCGGCGTGTTGAGGACATCGCCGAGCTGTTCGCCGAAGGCCTGGCTGTCGTCGGCCGCGGCCAGGGCGCCGCGGCCCGGCGCCAGGATATCGACAGTGCCCATGGCGGCCAGGGCCAGCACCGGCAGACCTGCGGCCATGGCTTCCAGCAGCACCAGCCCCTGCGTCTCGGTGCGCGAGGCGAAGACGAAGATATCGGCGGCCGCATAGCAGTCGGGCAGTTCGCGGCTGCGGTCGAGATAGCCGAGGAAATGCACCGCCGCGTGCAGACCGAGCGCCCCGACCTGGGCCTTGAGCGCCGGCATCGCCGGCCCCTCGCCGGCAACGACCAGCAGCACCTCGGGACAGCGCCGCCGGGCATGGACCATGGCTTCGAGCAGGAAGCCGATGTTCTTCTCGTGGGCGACACGGCCGACGAACAGGGCCACCGGGCGGCGGGCCGGAATGCCGTGGCGGTAACGGAAAGCGCCGCCCTGGCCGGCGGCGAAACGGCTGAGCGGAATGCCGGTCGGCAGCACGTGCAGCGGAACGCTGACGCCGTAGTCGGTCAGCCGCTGGCGCATCGCCGTCGAGGGGACGACCACCGCATCGAGCGCATTGCACTGCCGGCGCGAGAAGGCGCGGGCCTGGCGCTGCAGCCAGCCGGCGGGCAGCCAGGGCGCGTAATGCTGCAGGTATTCCTCGAACAGCGTGTGGTAGGTGGCGAGCACCGGCAGGTTCAACTGGCGGGCCGCCTTCAGGCCGGCGTAATGGGCGACGAAGGGCGTCTGGATATGAATCAGGTCGCAATCCTGCGCCGCCTCGGCAACGGCGCGATGCATGGCGCGCCAGCCGACCAGGCGGTCTTCCGGATCCCCCGGCAGCGAGCGCCCGGCGACTCGGAGCACGCCGGGCTCGGCGGCCTCGTCGCCATAGCGCGGCACGACCAGGCGGACCTCGACGCCGCTGGCGGCCAGCGCCCGGCGGAAGGTTTCGATCGAGGTGGACACGCCATTGACGCGCGGGAAATAGACATCGGACACCATCAGGATGCGCATTCAGGCCTCCGCCGTTTCGGCGATCGGAGCTTCGAGGGCCGGCAGCAGCTGGCGTAGCCCCCAGGCGACCAGCTCCAGCCGGCCGTCGAAGTGTTCGACGATGGCCGTGCAGGAATCGACCCAGTCGCCGCAATTGACATAGAGCAGACCGTCGATCTCGCGCAGCGTCGCCCAGTGGATGTGGCCGCAGACGACGCCGTCGAGGCCGCGTTCGCGGGCATGGCGGATGGCCGAATCCTCGAAGTCGAAGATGAAGTTCAGCGCCGTCTTGACCTTGCGCTTGGCGTAGCCGGCCAGCGACCAGTAGCCGGGAATGCCGAGTTTGCGGCGCAGCCAGGACAGTGTGCTGTTGACACGCACCAGCAGGTCGTAGGCCTTGTCGCCGAGCACCGCCACCCAACGGTGGTGGCGTGTCACCTGGTCGAACTGGTCGCCGTGGATGAGCAGCAGGCGGCGGCCGTCGGCGGTTTCGTGCACCCACTCGTCGGCCACCTCGATGTCGCCGAAGACGGTGCCGCAGTAGTCGCGCAGCGCCTCGTCGTGGTTACCGGGGATGAAGATGACGCGCTCGCCGTGGCGGGCCCGGCGCAGCAGCTTCTGGACCACGGTGTTCTGCGCCGCCGACCAGTGGATGCCGCGATTCATCGCCCAGAAATCGACGATATCGCCAATCAGGAAGGTCTGTTCGGCGGGGTGTTCGCGGAGGAAATCGAGGAGTCGGTCCGCCTGGCACGCCCGCGTGCCGAGGTGGATGTCGGACAGGAAGAGTGATCTGACCTTGGGCATGGCGCCACGATAAGCGGCGCCGATGTAAGCCCGGTGACGCGCAGGTTACGCCAGCGTTACAGGCTGGCCGAGCAGATGACCGAGCGGTTCCGGCTGGTGCAGGTGGAAGCCCTGGCCGTAGTCGGCGCCGAGGGCGCGCACGGTGTCGAGCACCGCCTGGCTGCCGACGAATTCGGCAACGGTGTGCAGTTTCTTGTGCTGGGCCAGGCGGACGATGGACTCGATCACCGCCCGGTCGTCGGCATCCTGGTCGGCATTGCGGACGAACATGCCGTCGATTTTCAGCGAATGCACCTTGAAGCGTTTCAGGTAGCCGAAACTCGACAGGCCGCTGCCGAAATCGTCGAGCGCCAGCTCGCAGCCGATCTGCCGGCAGAACTCGATGAAGGCCAGGGCCAGATCGATCTGGGCGATGGCGCAGCTCTCGGTGATCTCGAAGCCGACCCGGCGCGGCTCGATACCGTGCTCGCGGAAGACGAACTCGATGTATTCCTCGAGCCCGGGGTCGGCCAGCGTCAGGCCGGAGAGATTGACGTGCAGGCGCGGCGCCGTCAGGCCGTCGGCCTGCCAGGCGGCGATCTGGGCGCAGGTGGCATCGATCACCCAACGGTCGATCAGCGGCATCATGCCGTAGCGCTCGGCGGCGGGAATGAAACGACCGGGCGGGATGATGCTGCCGTCTTCGCCCTGCATGCGGATCAGCACTTCGGCATAGGGTTCGAGGCCCTCATGCAGCGGCACGATGCGCTGGGCGTAGAGCAACAGGCGATTGCGCGTCAGGGCATCGGAAATCTGCGACAGCGACAGGAAGTCGGCCTTGCGTTCGCGGAAATACTGGTCGTCCGGGATGAACACCTGGGCGCGGTTGCGACCGCGTTCCTTGGCGGCGTAGCAGGCGGTGTCGGCGGCGATCAGCAGATCGGCTGCGCCGGCCAATTCCGGCCCGGCGACGGCGATGCCGATGCTGGCGCCGATGCGGAACGAGCGTCCCTCCCAGACGAAGGGCAGGGTGCGGATGTCGTCGATGATGTGCTGGGCGCGCCGCTCGGCCTCCTCCAAGCCGACGCCGCTGAGCACCATGCCGAACTCGTCGCCGCCGAGGCGGGCGAGGAAGCCGTAGGCGAAGCGCAGCTCCATGACCCGCGCCAGATGCTGCAGGAAGGCATCGCCGGCGGAATGGCCGCAGGTGTCGTTGATGATCTTGAACTGGTCGAGGTCGATATAGAAGATGATCAGCGACCGACCGTCCTGGCGGTGCGCCGCCAGTTCGCTGGCCAGCTCGTCCTCGAAGGCGCGGCGGTTGTGCAGGCCGGTCAGCGCATCGTGGGCGGCGGCGAAGACCAGCTCCTCGGTGGCCCGGTGCTGCAGCGTGATGTCGCGGATGCTGGCGCGGTAGCCGAGGCTCTGCCCGCCTTCGCCGCGGATCGGCTGCCAGGCCATGGCCACCCAGAGCACGTGCCCGTCGCGGGTGAGGATGCGGAACTCGAGATCCTGCCCGGTGCGGCCGGCAAGCGCCAGCTGCTGGTGGCGGTGCACCAGTTCCCGGTCGGCGACATGCACCAGCGACAGCGGAAAATCGGCCATCGCCATGGCGTCGGCGACGGTGTAGCCGGTCATTCGCTCGATGGCCGGATTGACCCAGCGCAGGCAGCCATCCGGACCGAACCAGTTTTCCCAGGCGTAGGTGTAGTCGGCGATGGCGCGAAAGCGCTGCTCGCTGTCGGCCAGATCCCGGATGCGCTGCTCGACGCCCTCGGCCATGGCGTTGAAGCTGCGGCCGACGGCGGTCACCTCGTCGTCGCCATGCAAAGCGACGCGCACGGCGAAGTCGCCGTCACCGATGCGTTCGCTGGCCCGGGCCAGGGCGCTGAAATCGCGGGTCAGCCAGTAGCCGGTGACGAGCAGCAGCAGGAAGGTCAGGCTCAGGGCGACCAGGGCGATCAGCGTGCTCTGCTGGAACAACGCCGTGCGGGCCGAGGTGAGGAACTGCGCCGACAGGCCATACTGGACATGACCGTAGGCGACACCGAGATAATCGACGGCGAAGCGTACATGGATGATCTCGCCGCCCTGCTCGAGGCTGGTCGGTGCCGGCAGCGGCTGGCGTTGGTCCCAGCCGACGGCGGCGAGAATCCGCCCCTGGTTGTCGCTGACCGCCAGGTAGCGCACATCCTCGGCGGTCTGCCAGCCGGTGAGGATGTCGACCAGCGCCGGGTAATCGCGGGCGGCGAGCGGCACCGCCAGCGCCGTGCGGTAGGCCAGTTCGGTGGACTGGATGCGCACGGCGGCCTGATGCGTCAGTTGCTCGCCGATGACGCGAACGCTGTTGCCGACCAGCAGGGTCAGCATCACCGCCTCGATCAGCAGGCTGACGAAGAGCAGGCGGAAACGCAGCGAACGGGTAAAGGGCTTCGGCATGGCTCAGCGTACGCGCATCAACGGCCGGGTTCCAGGCGGCGATAAAGCTCCACGTAGGGGGCCAGCAGGCGGATCTTCTCGTCGGTGATCGGCTCGTAGCCGCCAAAGGCCGTCTTCGCCATGAACAGCCGTCCCTCCTCGGTCGCCGGGAAAGCCAGCAAGGCCAGTCGGAGACGGCCGAGCAGCGGCTCCCCGAGGCGGCTGTGGGCCATCGTAAACAGATGCGGCAAGCGCAGCCCGGTACTGATCGCCCGCACCTGCTGCTGCAGCTCGGGCGGCAATTGCCGCAAGCCCGTCGTCGTCGCCAGACCGCCATCGGCCTCGCCGGCCTTGACCGCGCCGACGGCGGCACCGTGGCTGGGGCGCTCGACGATCTGGTAATCGCGGCCGGCCTGCAGGCCGCCGTCGGCCAGCCACTTGACGGCGACCAGGCGGATGAAGGCGGTGCGGTCGGCCATCGCCAGGCGCTTGCCGCGAAAGTCCTTGGCCTGCTGCGCCGGGCTGTCGTGCATCACCACCAGCACCGGCTCGAGACTGGTGCGGAAGTGCAGCAGCGGCAGGTAATCCTTGTCCATGGCCATCACCGCGAAATGTGGCGGACTGATCGCGATGTCGTAGGCGCCGGACAGGAGCGAGTCGACGAAGGCTTCGAAATTCGGCGCCGTATAGAACTCCACCGGCCGGCCGAGCGATTCCGCCAGATAGCGCTGCAGCGGGCGGAAAGTGTTGATCAGCGTCAGCGTGCTGGCATAGGGATGGATGGCCAGACGCAGCGGCGCTTTTTCGCTCTCGGCGCCGGTCGCTGGCGCAGCGGCGACGAGCCCGAGCATGGCCAGGCCGGCGGCAAGAAATCTACGTCGCATAAACCCTCCCCTTTTTTGCAAACCATTGTAGCGGCAGGCGATTGGCAAGCCTATCGGCAACTGCCGGACAGCGCTTGACGGACGCCCCGCCACCCCCTAGATTGCCGGTCCGGACACGCACGGAGACCCCCATGAAAATCGGCACCCCGCTCTCTCCCTCGGCCACCCGCGTCATGCTGCTCGGCGCCGGCGAACTCGGCAAGGAAGTGATCATCGCCCTGCAGCGCCTGGGCGTCGAAGTCATCGCCGTCGACCGTTACGCCAATGCCCCCGGCCACCAGGTGGCGCATCGTTCGCACGTCATCCCGATGACCGACGGCAAGGCCCTGCACCAGCTGGTCGAACAGGAACGGCCGCACCTGATCGTGCCGGAAATCGAGGCCATCGCCACCGACACCCTGGTCGACATCGAGGGCTCCGGCCTGGCCGAAGTCATCCCGACGGCGCGCGCCGCCAAGCTGACGATGAACCGCGAGGGCATCCGCCGGCTGGCCGCCGAAGTGCTCGGCCTGCGCACCTCGCCCTACCGTTTCGCCGATTCCCTGCGCGAGTTGCAGGCGGCCATCGACAGCGGCATCGGCTACCCGTGCATCGTCAAGCCGGTGATGTCCTCGTCCGGCAAGGGCCAGTCGCTGGTGCACGACCGCGAGGATGTGGAGAAGGCCTGGGACTACGCCGCCAAGGGCGGCCGGGTCAATCAGGGGCGGGTCATCGTCGAGGGCTTCATCGACTTCGATTACGAAATCACGCTGCTCACCGTGCGCGCCCGCGATGCCGACGGCGAGGTGCGCACCCATTTCTGCGAACCGGTCGGCCACGTCCAGGTCGCCGGCGACTACGTCGAATCCTGGCAGCCACAGCCGATGTCGCCGGCCGCCCGCGAGCGCGCCGAACACATCGCCGCCACGGTCACCGGCGCCCTCGGCGGGCGCGGCCTGTTCGGCGTCGAACTGTTCGTCAAGGGCGACATGGTGTGGTTCTCGGAAGTCAGCCCGCGGCCGCACGACACCGGCCTGGTGACGCTGTGCACCCAGCGCTTCTCGCAATTCGAACTGCACGCCCGGGCCATCCTCGGCCTGCCGGTGGACACCACGCTGCGCGAACCCGGTGCCTCGGCCGTCATCTACGGCGGCATGGACGCGACCGGCATCGCCTTCGACGGCATCGAGCAGGCCCTGGCCGTGCCGCGCAGCGACCTGCGCCTGTTCGGCAAGCCGGAAGCCTTCGCCAAACGCCGCATGGGCGTCGCCCTGGCCAATGGCGAGAACACCAACGAAGCCCGCGAACGGGCCAAGCTGGCCGCCAGCAAGGTGCGCCCGGTCAAGGGCTGAAGGCCGACGACCGACGCCGGCGAACGAGTCCGACGCTTGCCGGCAACGCTTCATGGAGAGAGCTTCGCGATGATCCTGCCCGACTTCTACGCCAGCGCCCCGCGCCTGCAGGTCCGTGACCCACTGGCCGATTTTCTCGGCGCCGCCGAGGGCGGCGTGCTCGATTACGGCTACGAAGATGCGGTCAAGCTGGCCGGCCATTCCTGCCCGACCGTGGCCAGCGCCTATCTGCTGACCTGGCACGCCCTGCGCGCCCTCTATCCGGACGCCCTGCCCGAGCGCGGCGGCATCGCCGTCGCCCTGCGCGAGCCGCTGGAAGCCGGCGTCGCCGGCGTCATCGCCAGTGTCGTCGCGCTGCTCACCGGCGCCGCCGGCCCCGGCGGCTTCAAGGGTCTGGGGCCGCGCTTCGGCCGGCGCAATCTGCTGCAGTTTGCCGCCGACCTGCCGCTCGCCCTGCGCTTCACCCGTCTCGACAACGGCGTGGCGGTGGATGCCGAGGCCGACCTGAGCGGCATCCCGGCCGACCCGGCGATGGCGCCGCTGCTCGGGGCCTGCCTGCACGGCGTAGCGACCGAGGCCGACAAGCGACGCTTTGCCGCCTTGTGGCAGGAGCGGGTGCGCTGCATCCTCGTCGACCATGGGCGCGACTCCGCCGTCTTCCGCATCCGCCCGGCCGCCTGAAACACCAGCCGCCGGCCGGCCTCAAGGCTTGAAGCGGTGGCCCTGGTAGGCCATCACCACGCCGTCGTGGGCCACTGATTCCAGTTTCAGGCCGGGGCTGACTTCCTCGCCGGCCTTGACCAGGCGATTGTTGATGAAGGCGATATTGACCGCATCGTCATCGGTGCCGGCAAAACCGCCAAAGCTGATTTCCGGCAGGCTCTGGCGGACGCTGGCCGGCAGGTCGCGATAGCTGACCACGCGTTTTTCGCGCGGCGCCGCCGGTGCTACCTCGGCGCGCGCCGGGGCCGCGGCGACAACACTGGCCACAGGCGCCACGGCGACTTCCTCCTTGGTTGGCGGCGGCGTCCTGCCGCTCGCCTTCGGCTTACTCTTTTCGGCGACCGCGGCGCCGGCCTTGCCGCGCGGCTCCTGGAGCGCCGCCGGCTTTGCCGGCGCCTTCGGCACGGCCGTGGCACCTGGCGCAGCCGTGGGCACTAACGGCATCTCGGCGGTCGACAGGGCGACCACCCGCGGTGCCGCGGCGCCTGGCTGGCTCTGCCAGGGGTGCCAGCTGCCCAGGGCCAGGCCGGTGACCAGCATGCCGATCCCGATGATGAAGGCGGCACTGCCCCGCCGCGAGTTCTTCCGTGGCGCGACGACGAAGCTGGCGCCGGGCATCAGCCCCGGCGCGGCAGCGGCGCGGCGTTCATTTTCCGATTTGTTCAGGGCATCAAGGATGTAGGACATGATCAATTGCCTCCCTTGGCAATGACGGTCGGCGCCGCCGCGCCGGCGTTCGGCTCAGCCGCCCCCTGGGCGTCGGGAGCCAGCGCCTGGAAGGCCATGACCGAGCCGACGGCCAGCGCCAGGGCGACTCCGGCCACGGCCAGACGGTGTTCCCACCAATGGCGGATGGCGAAACGCCAGCCGCGGCGCGACTCGCCCAGCACTTCCCGGCTGGCCCGCTCCAGGGTCGCCCGATCGACGCTATCGACACCCTCGACATAGGCCCCGAGCAGGGCCCGGTCGCAGATCACGTTGGCCACCCGCGGGATGCCGCCGGACAGCCGGTACAGGCGCTCGATGACCGGGTTCGGGAAGAGCTTGCGGCGGACACCGGCGATGGCCAGGCGATGCTGGACGTAATCGGCCAGCTCAGCGGTGTTGAGCTGGCTCAGGTGATAGCGGGCGACGATGCGCTGGGCGAACTGGCGCAGCTCCGGACGATCGAGGCGTTCGAGCAGTTCCGGTTGGCCGACCAGGATGATCTGCAGCAACTTGCGTTCGCTGGTTTCCAGGTTGGTCAGCAGGCGCAGCTGTTCGAGCACATCGACTTCCAGGTTCTGCGCCTCGTCGATGATCAGCACCGTCTTGCGCCCCTGGCGATGCGACTCGAGCAGACGCTTGTTGATCCGGTCCATGAACGCCTTGACGCTGCGTGCCGCGGCCGGATAGGGGATGTGCAGTTCGTCGCAGACGGTCGACAGCAATTCGAGAATGGACAGCTTGGGGTTATAGACGAAGGCGATATCGCAGCCCTCGGGCACCCGTTCGAGGGCGCAGCGGCAGATGGTCGTCTTGCCGGTACCCACCTCGCCGGTGAGCAGCACGATGCCGCCGCCCGGGTTCTTCAGGCCGAACATCAGATGGGCCAGGGCCTCGCTGTGGCGCGGACTGAGATAGAGATAGTGCGGGTCCGGGGCGATGGAAAAGGGTGCCTCGGAAAAGCCGAAATAGTCCAGGTACATGACGTCCCCCATGTGAAGTCCGAATGCCTGCTTCATGCAATAAGCACACCAGCCCGCGAGGCCCGTAAAACCGTGCTTTTCGCCCCCCGGGATTGGGGAAAACCCGGGCCCTTCCCCGTATTTCCCGGGCCCCGCCCCCAGCGAAATACCAGTCGAACCGGCGAGATGCCCACCGGCACTGGGTCCGGCGAATTGGCACGGCTTGTGCTGAAAGATTCCCAACGATACCGGCCATCGCGTTTTCCGCCGGCACCGAAGGAGCGGGCGAGACAGAGCTGCCAGTGGCAGGAGTGTAGCGGGTTGAGGAGGACTCATCGTGTTCGAGAACAACAACAAGGTACTGATCGTCGAGGACGAGGAAATACTCGCCGCCAACATTCAGACCCACATCCAGAAAAATGGTTGGGATGCCCGCATTGCGCCGACCGGCAAGCATGCCGTTCTGACGCTCGGCGACTTCGTGCCGCAGGTCATCCTCCTCGACTACAACCTGCCGGACATGAACGGTTTCCAGATCCTGGAAGCCATCTGTGCCGCCTATGGCCCCTGCCCCTGCGTGCTGATGACCGGCCATCCGACCGAACACATCATCGCCGACGCCGAGCGCCTGGGTATCGCCCGCATCCTCTGCAAACCCTTCGCCCTGGCGGAAGTGGAAAGCAGCCTGCGCAGCGTCGCCGCCGACACGCCGCGGCCGGCCAACGCCGTCCGGCCGGCCGCCCCACCGCCCGCCGGCGAGCGGCGTTCGCTGGCCCGACGCGTCTTCAAGGCCTTCCAGCTGAGCGACGGCTCCTGGCTGACCTGCGACCGGCGCAAGAACGGCAAGCCCCATTAGCGGGCCGAGCAAATAACCAGCGGGGAATATTCCCCACCCCCCAACCCCAACACCCCATAACCCCCAACCCCGACAGAGACCAACAATCGCCGCGAAGCCACTATTCACAAGGCATTCGACAGCTGGCATGAATTCCGCATTAAGCAAGACAGGACGATTGAACCGGCAGCAGCAAGCGGGTCAGCGTCGTAACCGAAGATAGGGAAGGCACCCGCCGCCAGCCCGCCAACCGTTAAGGAGCTCACCATGAAGCAAACCGATATCCGGCGCCTTGGACTCAATGCCATCGCTGTCGCCTTCCTCGCCGCCGGCCTGGCCGCCCCGGTCACCGCCGAACTCGCCCGCGTCGGCCCGACCGTCCCCAGCCACGGCTTCCCCGCCTGGTACCAGGACTCGACCGGCCTCGCCCTGGCCCTCTGCCTGCCCAAGGACGCCATCGACCTGGCGAACGCCAACTGCCTGCTGGCGACGGCCGACGTGCCGGGTGGTGCGCCGGAAACCCCATTCACCAACTTCGCCGACGAGCACTTCTGGTACGCCGCCGGCTCGCTGCTGGATACTGGCAACGGCGGTGGCGCCACGCTGACCCTGGCGGTCGAGGCCGCCTTCAGCCTTGAAGTGCGCGATGGCGATCAGGTCTCCTTCGGCCGCATCCGCGTGCGTATCAACGATCTGCCGTCGAACGGCACCTACCGGGTCATCCACCCCTACGGCGAACTGGTCTTCCCCGACCAGGTAGCCGGCAGCCGCATCTTCTACACCGACGACGTTGGCATTGCCTGCGCCGCGGGCGACTTCTCCTGCGCCCTGAAGACCGGCCTCGGCCCCTACCTGCGTCCTGCCGACGTCCCGGGCGGCCCGGCTCACCCCTTCGTCACCATCAACGGCTCGACCATGATCGCCGACCCGGTGGCCGAGACTTTCGTCACCGGCGGCCCGTACAGCAATAAATTCCGCATCGAAGGTCCGGACATCGGCGGTCCCGGTATCGACTTCGTCGAGACCGAGATCTTCACCATCATGGGCCGCGTCTTTACCGACCCGATCCCCAGCCCGATGAAGGTCGAGCGCGCCGGCTACACCCGCGACGCCAACGGCACCTGGATCGACGTCTTCGCCCACGCCACACCGGGCATCGGCAAGCCGCTGCCGACCCTGGCCGTTTCCGGCGCCGGCGTCGTGCCCAAGGTGATGAGCCCGGGCAGCAACGGCGCCTTCTGGGGCCAGACCAACGCCACCGCCGCCACGGCACCGTCGCAGGTACTGCTGACCAATAGCGCCGACGTGCCGCCGACGACGATCGAGGTCGCCGTCCATGACCTGATCACCGTCACCGAAGCCCTCTACGACCCGGTCGCCAGGACCCTGAGCGTCAAGGCCCGCACCAGCGACACCGGCCCCGATGCGCCGAGCCTGTTCCTGCCCGAATTCGGCGGCGTCGGCACCAACGACACCGCTGGCGCCCTCATCAGCGATCTGGCGGTACCGCCGAAGAGCGTCGTCGTCCAGTCCTCGCGCGGCGGCTCGAGCGCTGCCCCGGTGACCACCCGCCAGGCGGCGGCAATCGTCCTCAACCTGCCCGACCTCTCGGCCAGCGGCGACGAGGATCAGATCATCGGCATCAACCTTGCCCCGGTTGGCGGCTTCACGGCGGGCAGCTTCCGCATCCTGTCGCAGGGTGCCAATGGCGTCGTCAATGTCGATGCCGACGGCAACGCCACCTACATGCCGGCCGCCAACTTCGAAGGCGCCGACAGCTTCACCTACATGGTCGCCGACAGCAACGGCAACGACTCCAACGTCGCCACCGTGGCCATCACGGTCAATGGCATCAACGACCTGCCGGTCGCCAATCCGGACAGCGGCGCGACGACCATGGGCGTGCCGCTCGCCATCAACCTGCTGGCCAACGACGTCGATCCCGATCCGACCACCGGCATCGACCCGGCCTCGGTCCAGATCACCGTGCCGCCGGCCGCCGGTAGCGTTTCCCTCAACAACGGCGTCGCCACCTACACCCCGGCGGCGACCGGGACCTACACCTTCACCTACCAGGTCTCCGATTTCGCCACTCCCCCGGCCACGGCCACGGCCCAGGTCACGGTGCAGGTCCAGGGCATCGAGAACATCGCCGTCACCGGTGCCGAATACCGTGCCGACAAGGGTCGCTGGAAGGTCAGCGGCACGACCTCGATCGACGTCGATCAGACCATCACCATCCGGCCGCGCAATTCGACGACCGGCGCAGTCGGCGGCGTGATCGGCACGGCAGTGGTCGGCGCAGCCGGTGCCTGGTCGCTCGATACCACGGGGTCGTCGGTGACCGCTACCGGCTTCAACCAGGTCGAAGCCACCTCGCCGCTCGGCGGTCGGGGCGTCGGCGCCCTGCGTGTCCGGTAAGCAGTAACCAGGGCGGCCGCGGCCCGGTGCCGCGCCGCCCCCAGTCAAGGAGAAACGATCATGAACAAGCCCCGCCGCCAGGAAACACCCAGCCCCCCGGCTGCTGGCCACCGCCAGCGGCCGATCGCGCCCAGCCCGCGCAGCAGCATCTTCTGCCGCAGCTTCCCGCGGCAACGGCAGGCGGCGGCACCGGGCATCCGTCATCGCATCGCCAAGAAAGGCTGAAGATCATGGGCTCGCCATTTCTCAATACCCTGCCGGCCTCCGGCGCACTGGCTCCCGGTCTGCTCAAGGCCGCCCGCGAACTGGCGGCCGCCTCCGGTCGCCGCGTCATCACCGAACTCGAGGAACTGGCCGGCCATCAACCGGCCGATTTCATCTCTGCGCTGGGCACCAGCCTGCACTACCCGGCGCTCGACAGCGCCGCGCTGTTCGCCAGCCAGCCCGACTTCCGCCGCCTGCCGCTGGCCGATGCCCTAGGCCGCGAATGCGTCATGGTCACCCTGGCCGACGGCAGCACCGCCGGCGTTTTCGCCGACCCCTTCAATTCCGCCCTGATCGCCTGGCTCGATGCCCGGCTCGACGGGGCGCCGCTGTACCTGACCCATGCCGCCGAACTGGCCGCCTATCTGGCCCGCCATGAGGAGGATTTCCATGCGGTGGACAATGTCAGCACCGGTAGCGACAGCGAAAGCGCCAGCGCCGAGGCGATCGAGATCCTGTCGCTGATCCGCATCAGCGAAGATTCCAGCGTCGTCGTCAAGCTGGTCAACTCGACGCTCTACGACGCGCTCAAGGCCCGCGCCAGCGACATCCACCTGGAAACCAACGACAACGGTCTGGTCATCAAGTACCGGGTCGATGGCGTGCTGACGGCGATCAGCCGCGCCTCCGGCCAGGAGATGGCCGAACAGGTGATCTCGCGCATCAAGGTGATGGCCGAGCTCGACATCGCCGAACGCCGCGTGCCGCAGGACGGCCGCTTCAAGGTGGCGATCAAGGGCCGGCAGATCGACTTCCGCGTCTCGATCATGCCCAGCATCTTCGGCGAGGACGCGGTGCTGCGCATCCTCGACAAGCAGGATCTGGCCGACAGCGTCAATGGCGTGCGCCTGTCCTCGCTCGGCTTCGAGGCCGAGGACATCCGCGTCATGCGCCGCCTGGCGCGCGAACCGTACGGCATGGTGCTGGTCACCGGGCCGACCGGTTCCGGCAAGACGACGACGCTGTACGCGATGATCACCGAGATCAATCACGGCCAGGACAAGATCGTCACCATCGAAGATCCGGTTGAATACCAGTTGCCCGGCGTGCTGCAGATCCCGGTCAACGAGAAGAAGGGCCTGACCTTCGCCCGCGGCCTGCGCTCGATCCTGCGCCACGACCCGGACAAGGTGATGGTCGGCGAAATCCGCGATCCGGAAACGGCGCAGATTGCGGTACAGTCGGCGCTGACCGGCCACCTCGTGTTCACCACCATCCATGCCAACAACGTCTTCGACGTCATCGGCCGCTTTACGCAGATGAACGTCGATCCCTACAGCTTCGTTTCGGCCCTCAACGGCATCATCGCCCAGCGCCTGATCCGCCTGGCCTGTCCGCACTGCGCCACGGCGGTCAAGCCGAGCGACGAGGAACTGCTCGAATCCGGCCTCGACCCGGCCAGCGTCGGCCACTATCGCTTCGTCGCCGGTCAGGGCTGCGGCCGCTGCCGCGGCACCGGCTACAAGGGGCGCACGGCGATTGCCGAGATCCTGCTGCTCGACGACGAAATCCGCCAGTTGATCATCGACCGCCAGGCCATCGGCCGGGTCAAGGAAGCGGCCCGCAAGCGCGGCCTGCACTTCCTCCGCGAATCGGCCCTGGCCCTGGTGGCCGCCGGCAAGACCACCCTGCAGGAGATCAACCGTGTCACTTTTGTTGCGTGATCACTACGTCGCCGTGCTCGGCCCGGACAAGGCCGTGCTGGTCCGCCAGCGCCGCGGCTGGAACGGCGCCTTCGACCTGAAGACCGAGGCGGCCTACGACGACACTCCGGCCGAGGCCGCCGTCGCCACGCTGGGCAAACTGCTGAGCGGGCCGGAAGTCGGTAGCGGCGACCTGACCATCCTGCTGTCCAACCACTTCGTCCGCTACCTGCTCGTGCCCTGGCGTGAAGAGATCGCCAGCCCGCAGGAGTTCGAGACCTTCGCCCGCATCTGCTGCGAACAGATCTACGGCATCGACAGCGGCAGCGTCGGCCGCATCCTGCGCATCTCGCGCGAACGGGCCGACAGCCCGCGCCTGGCCGCCGTGCTGGAAACCCCCTTTGCCGGGGCGCTCGACCTGCTGGTCGCCAAGTCGCGCCTCAACCTGATCTCCCTGCAGCCCTACCTGGCCGCCGCCTTCAACCGGCTGGCCAGCGAAACCTGCGGCAACAGCTTCTTCTTTCTCGTCGCCGAGCCCGAACGCTGCTGCCTGCTGGCCGCCATCGACGGCCGCTGGAGCCGCGTCCAGGCCAGCGCCAGCCTCGACCAGCCGCAGGCGCTGATCGACCTGATCGACCGCGAAGCCCAGCTGCTCGGCCTCGAAGCCGATGCCATGCCGCCGGTCTATATCCATGCGCCGCGGCAGGCCCGCCTCGACCTGCCGGCCTGCAACGGGGTCAAGCCGACGACGCTCAGCCTGCTGATTCCGGCCACCCTGGCCGGCGCCGCCGACCACCTGCTGACCATGGCCATGGCGGCGACCTGAGATGCGCCGCCTCGAACTCGACTTCCACCGCGCGCCGCGCCCCTCGCCCTGGGGCTGGGCGCTGCTGCTCGCCGGCCTGATCGGCGTCATCGTCCTGCTGCTGGCACATCGCCAGATCAGCGACGAGGCCAGCCGGCACCGCGCCACCATCGCGCGCATCGAAGCCCGCCTGCCCGGCGCCTCGCTGACCGCTGCCGCGCCGGCCGACGACGCCACCCTCGCCGCCGCCCGGCGCGTCGCCGAACAACAGCAGCAACCCTGGCCGGAACTGTTCGCCTCCCTGGAAGCGGCCGACAACAAGGATGTCGCCGTCCTGACGCTCGACCCGGAACCCGGCCGCGGCGTGCTGAAAATCCATGCCGAGGCGCGCAACCTGGGTGCCATGCTGGCCTACCAGCGCCGCCTCGAAGAAGGCGGCGCCTTGCGCCAAGTGGTGCTGCAGGCCCATGATCTGGAAAAGGAAGCGACGGAAGCACCGGTCCGCTTCCATATCGTTGCCAACTGGGGAGGCAGACGTGGCGGTCCATAAACTGATTCTTCTCGAAAACATCCGGGCGCTCGGCAGGCCAGGTCTGATCGGCGCCGCCCTGCTGCTGACCGGCCTGGCCTTTAGCCTGGCGGCCACCCTGCCGGCCAGCCAGGAACTCGAACAGAGCCGCCAGCGCGCCGCCCGCGCCAGCGCCCTGGAAGCCCGGGCGGCGAGTGGCGAGCAACTCGCCCCGCAGACGGCGGAAGGCCAGCGCACTGCCTTCTACCGCGACTTCCCGCAGCCGACCGAAGTCACCCACTGGATCGAGCGCATCTACGCCGCTGCCGCCGCCGAACAGCTGTCGCTGGCGCACGGCGAGTATGTGATGAGCACGGTCAACGACACCCGCCTGCAGCGCTACCAGATCACCCTGCCGGTCCGCGCCGACTACGGCCAGCTGCGCCGTTTCATCAGCGCCGCCCAGGCCGCCGTGCCCAAGCTGCACCTCGACGAACTCAGCCTGCAACGCCAGGAGATCGGTGAAGCCCAGGTCGATGCCCGCATCCGCCTGTCCCTCTACCTGGTGAATCCGTGATGGACAAGCGCCGCCTGTTCTGGACCCTGTTCCTCGGGGGGAGTCTGGTGCTCGCCGCCATTCCCGAGTTCTGGCCGGACGAAGAGACCGCCGCCGTCGCCCCGGTAGCCCGCCCGGCCGCGACGGCGCCCGTGGCGGCGGCCGCGGCACCCCTGGAAAGCCTGCGCGCCGACCCGGCCGCCCCGCCT
>PHCU01000204.1 GCA_002842345.1 Betaproteobacteria bacterium HGW-Betaproteobacteria-12
TGGACGAGGCGATCGCCAACAGCATCTCGGCGTTTGCCAGCGCGCCCCATCGGGTGGCGCTCTATCCGGCGCCGGATGTCTTCAAGGCGACAGCGGCGGGCAGCTACCCGGAGGACGTCCGCCAATTGCTGGCCGGTGGCCAGACCAGCGTGGTGCAGAACGGCGAGCAATTGCGCTATCTGTTTCCCATTGCGGTGCGGGCCGAATGCCTGGTTTGCCATGGCATCACGCAGGCCGACAAGGTGCTGGGCGTGGTCGCCATCGATTACACCCTGCAACCGATCGCGCCGCGGGTCCGCATCTATTTCATCAGCCTGTTCGTCATCCTCGGTGCCAGCGTGCTGCTCCTCGCGGCCGCAGTTTCGGCCCTGGCGACGCGCCGTGTCCGCCGGGCAATGGACAGCTTCGGCAGCAAGGTCGAGGCGGTCAACAGCATCAAGGATCTGAACCAGCTCGATGTCAGCGAGGTGCATCTCGGCTTCGAGGATCTCAACAAAACCTTCCGTCATGTCAGCCAGCTGGTCGACCGGATGAAGGATGTCGCGGTCGACAAGGGGATTCTCGAATTCGAGGTCAAGCTGCTGGAGAAACTGATCATCACCTCGAACGTCGTCCGCGACTGGCGCCAGTTCATCAACGACCTGTTGCTGGAGATCAACTCGATCATCGATGCCTACGCCTTGCTGACCATCTTCCGCATCGATGACCAAGGCTACGAATGGGAGGTCTTCTGGCGTCAGAAACCGTCGGCGCAGACCGTCGCGCTGTTCGAGCAGATCGTCCGGGCCCAGCTCGAGGCGACGCCGAATTTCTTCGGTACCACCGTGCTGCAGATCAAGCACCACATCGCCGACCCGGGCAGCAACCTGCCGGAGTTGTCGCGGCGCGACATCGAGCTGCAGACCAAGTCGTTGCTGCTCGATTCGCCGAAAATCGGCGGCATCGTCGGCATTGGCGTGCATTCGACGCTGGCCCAGGATCCGATCCGCCATATCGTCATCGGCAGCATCCTGACCGCGCTGCTCAACCTAGTCGGCTCAGTCAAGGCGATCTACAAATACACCAAGGAACTGGAGCATTACGCAACCCGCGATCCGCTGACCGATCTGTACAACCAGCGCATGTTCTGGGAACTGCTGGGCTATGAGATCGGCCGTTCGCAACGCCATGGCTACGAGTTCGCCGTGATGATGCTCGACATGGACAATTTCAAGGCGATCAACGACGCCTACGGCCATCAGTTCGGCGATGCCTTCCTGCAGGCCTTCGCCAAGATTCTCCACGAAGCGGTGCGCCAGGGGGATCTGGTCACCCGCTACGGCGGCGACGAGTTCGCCATCGTCCTGCCCGAAGCCGGCGAGTCGCAGGCGCATATGGTGGCCCAGCGGATCGCCGAGATGCTCGAGAATTTTTCCCTGGACGCCCCCGGCAGCTCGGTCAAGATCAAGGCGACGACTTCGATCGGCATCGCCATCCACCCGACCCACGGCAAGGACAGCCGCGAACTGTTCCTGATCGCCGACAACATGATGTACAAGGCCAAACGGGCCGGCAAGAACGGCATCGGCTTCCCTAGCGACGAGGAAATGGTCGAGGTCTTCAAGCAGGCCAGCGACAAGAGCCAGATGATCCGCAGCGCGCTCGACGAGAATCGCATCGTTCCGTACTTCCAGCCCATCGTCCACACCCTGACCGGTGAGGTGCAGATTCACGAACTGCTGATGCGCATCCAGGTCGGCGAGCGCATTGTCACCGCCCAGGAGTTCATCGAGGAAGCCGAAGCGATGGGCCTCGCCCACAAGATGGACTACCAGTTGATCGAGAAGGCCTTCCAGCAGATTCGCCAGCAGGGCTATCGCGGCATCCTGTTCGTCAACCTGTCGCCCAAGGCGCTGATCGTCGGCGAGTTCATTTCGCGGATCACCCGCCTGGCACGAGAACATGAGATCGAGCCGAACCGGATCGTCTTCGAAATAACCGAGCGCGAAACGGTCAGCAATCTCAGCCTGCTGGAAAAATTCGTCTTCGATCTGAAGACGGCCGGCTTCAGTTTCGCCATCGACGACTTCGGCTCGGGTTATTCGTCCTTCCAGTACATCAAGCGCTTCCCGGTCGATTACATCAAGATCGAAGGCGAATTCATCCGCAACGTGCTGGTCGATGGCGAATACAAGGCCTTCACCAAGAGTATCGTCACCCTGGCCCAGGAGCTGAATATCCGGACCATCGCCGAATATGTCGAGGACCAGGCCATTCTCGATGCCGTGCTGGAATTCGGCATCGACTACGCCCAGGGCTACCACATCGGCCGGCCGGCACCGCAACTGCGCTGTGCTTGAGGCGCCGGTGCCAGTGCGCGCTGGCTGCGGCGGAAGCGGCTGTGCGAGCCACGCGGCGCGGAACTCTGCTTTATAGTCGCAGTCTGCAACCCATCGATGGAGCGAGCATGTTCACAGGCATTCTGATCAACAAGGACGAGGCTGGTTATCGCGCGGCGATCGAGTCGATCGACCAGGCGCTGCTGCCCGAGGGCGATGTCACTGTGCGCATCGACTGGTCCACGCTCAATTACAAGGACGGGCTGGCAATCACCGGCCAGGGGCCGGTCGTCCGTCGCTTCCCGATGGTACCGGGCATCGATTTCGCCGGCACCGTCAGCAGCAGCCGCCATCCCGACTGGCAGGTGGGCGACCGGGTCGTGTTGAACGGCTGGGGCGTCGGCGAGACGCACTGGGGTGGCCTGGCGCAGATGGCCCGCGTCCGCGGCGACTGGCTGGTGCCGCTGCCGGCGGCCTTCACCGCCCGCCAGGCGATGTCCATCGGCACCGCCGGCTACACGGCCATGCTCTGCGTGCTGGCGCTGGAACGCCACGGCCTGGTCCCGGGCAGCGGCGACATCCTCGTCACCGGCGCCAACGGCGGTGTCGGCAGCGTCGCCATCGCCTTGCTGGCCCGACTCGGCTACACCGTCGTTGCCTCTACCGGGCGTCCCGAAGAAGCGGCTTATCTGAAGGAACTGGGGGCGAGTACGATCATCGAGCGCGGCGAACTGTCGGCCCCCGGCAAGCCGCTCGCCAAGGAGCGCTGGGCCGGCGTCGTCGATACCGTCGGCAGCCACACGCTGGCCAACGCCTGCGCCGGCACGCAGTACCGAGGCGCCGTCGCCGCCTGCGGCCTGGCCCAGGGCATGGATTTCCCGGCCAGCGTCGCCCCCTTCATCCTGCGCGGCGTCACGCTCTACGGCATCGATAGCGTCATGGCGCCGCAGCCGGTGCGTCGCCAGGCCTGGGAACGCCTGGCCCGCGACCTCGATCCGGCGCTGCTGGAAGCAATCACCCACGAAATCGGCCTCGGCGAAGCCATCGCCACCGCCGGCGACCTGCTGCAGGGCAAGGTGCGCGGCCGCGTCGTGGTCGATGTCAATCGCTGAGCCGGAGGCCGCGGCATGCCGATGAGCCGGCTGTTTCCGGCAAGCACGTCGTTGCCGGCGGAGGGGCTGCAGCTGGCCGAACTGATTTCGGCGCTCAGTCACGCGCTGGACATCACCGAAGGCCAGCCGCCAGGGCATTGCGTGCGCTGCTGCTGGATCGGCATGCACATCGGCCGGACGATCGGCCTCGATGACGACCAACTGTGGGATCTCTACTACACCCTGCTGCTCAAGGATCTCGGCTGCAGCAGTAACGCCGCCCGCATCTGCGAGCTGTACCTGACCGACGACCTCAGTTTCAAGCGCGACTACAAGACGGTCGGCGACAGCCTGCCGCAGGTGCTCAATTTCGTGCTGTCCCACACCGGGCTGAAGGCCGGGCTGGCCGAGCGCTTCCGTAGCGTGCTGACGATCATGCGCGACGGCAGCGAGATCGCCCATGAACTGATCGCCACCCGCTGCCAGCGAGGCGCCGAGATCGCCCGCCTGCTGCGCTTCCCGGAGCGCGTCGCGGCCGGCATCTACAGCCTGGACGAGCATTTCAACGGCCAGGGCAAGCCGGACGGGCTGGCCGGCGAAGCCATTCCGCTGGCGGCGCGGATCGCGCTGCTCGCCCAGGTCATCGATGTCTTCCACACCGCCGGCGGGGCGACGGCGGCGCTGGCCGAAGTCCGCCAGCGTGCCGGTGGCTGGTTCGACCCGCGCCTGGTCGCGGCCTTCGAGCAGGTGGCGCAGGGCGATGCCTTCTGGGCGACATTGGCCTCGCCGGAAGTCGATGCCGCCATCCTGGCGCTGGAACCGGCTTCGCATGTTGTCGACCTGGACGACGACTACCTCGACGACATCGCCGCCGCCTTCGGTCAGGTGGTCGACTCGAAGAGTCCCTACACCAGCGGCCACAGCGCCCGCGTCGCGCTGTACACCGACATGATCGCCGAGAGCCTGGGCATCTCGCCGGAACGCCGCCGCTGGCTGAAGCGCGGCGCGCTGCTGCACGACGTCGGCAAACTCGGCGTCAGCAACAGCGTGCTCGACAAGCCGGGCAAGCTCGATGCCGACGAATGGGCTGCCGTGCAGGCGCATGCCGCGTATACCGAGGCCATCCTCTCGCGCATTGGCGCCTTCGCCGAACTGGCGCGGGTGTCGGCGGCACATCATGAACGCCTCGACGGCAAGGGCTATCCGCGTGGCCTGACGGCCGAGGAAATCTGTCTCGAGACCCGCATCATCACCACCGCCGACATCTTCGACGCGATCACCGCCGAACGCCCCTACCGCGGCGCGATCCCGATCCCGCAGACGCTGGCGATGATGGCCGAGAACCTCGGCACGGCGATCGACGAGCGCTGTTTCGCCGCCCTCAAGCAGGCGCTTGACCGACTGCCGGGCTGATTCCCCCGTAAAATACGCTTTTCCCGATTTTCCGGCAGTGCCGGGCAAGGCTTCCATCGCATGAACACCATCACCAAAGTGCCGACCGTCGGCTTCGTTTCCCTCGGTTGCCCGAAGGCCGGCAGCGATGCCGAACTGATCCTGACCCGGCTGCGCGCCGAGGGCTACGAGATTTCGCCCAGCTACGACAATTCCGATCTGGTCATCGTCAATACCTGCGGCTTCATCGACGCCGCCGTCGAG
>PHCU01000046.1 GCA_002842345.1 Betaproteobacteria bacterium HGW-Betaproteobacteria-12
CATGATCGAGCTGCCCGGCTCGTTTTCCGGAATGCTGATCTCGCCGAGCCCGGAGCGCGGCCCGGAAGCCAGCCAGCGGACGTCGTTGGCGATCTTGTTCAAGGCCACGGCCAGCGTCTTCAGCGCCCCGTGCACGGCCACCGGGCCGTCGTGTGCGGCCAGGGCGGCGAACTTGTTGTCGGCGCTGCAGAACGGTAGCTGCAGCGCGTGCGCCAGCGCCGCCGCGACGCGCGTGCCGAATTCCGCATGGGTGTTGAGCCCGGTGCCGACCGCGGTGCCGCCGATGGCCAGCGGATAGAGCAACGGCAGCATGGCCTCGATCACCGTTCGCGCCTGGCCGAGCTGGGCGACGTAGCCGGAAAATTCCTGGCCGAGCGTCAGCGGCGTCGCGTCCTGCAGGTGGGTGCGGCCGATCTTGACGATGCCGGCGAAGTCGGCCGCCTTGTCGGCCAACGTCGCCTGCAGGCGGGCGAGCGCCGGCAGCAAGTGGCGACGCAGACCGAGCGCCGCGGCGACATGCATGGCGGTGGGAAACACGTCATTGGACGACTGGCCGAGATTGACCTCGTCGTTGGCATGGACGAGCCGCTGCAGGCCGCGTTCGCCGCCGAGCAGTTCGGAGGCGCGGTTGGCCAGCACCTCGTTGACGTTCATGTTGCTCTGGGTACCCGAGCCGGTCTGCCAGACGGCCAGCGGGAATTCGTCCGGGTGCTGGCCGGCCAGCACCTCGCCGGCGGCGGCGCCAATCGCGGCCGCCTTGTCGGCCGGGAGCAGGCCGAGTTGGCCATTGACTTCGGCAGCGGCCTGCTTGACCGCTGTCAGCGCGTGGATCAGTTCGCTCGGCAGGCGTTCCGTGGAAATCGCGAAATGCTGCAGCGAACGCTGCGTCTGCGCTCCCCACAGGTGCCCGGCCGGCACCTCGATCAGGCCGAAGGAATCGCGCTCGCTACGCGTCGCACCCGCTGAAACGACAGAATCGCTCATCACCACTCCTTGCGCTTCGACACTTCCATCATAGGACGGATCGCGCCAAGCGCACGCCGGCTAGTGCTGAGCGTGCAATGCGCTGTTCAGGGCGTCGGTGATTCCCGCCCGGTCGGCATCTTCGGCAGACCGTTCAGCGCGGGGGAATCAGCGTATGGATGGCCGACTTCTCCTGCTTCTTCGCGTGCTTGGCGGTCTTTTTTTCCTTCGGCGTCAGAACCGCCTGCTTCTTGCTTTCCCGGGTTCCATGTGTTTCCTTGCCCATGATGCTGCTCCTCGAAGTTCGATACCGGCCAACCGGCGGTTGACGGCATGCTTCTTAGACTGGCCGGTCAATTGTCCGCTGTCTGTCTGCCAGCGCACATAAGATATCGGCCTATCGGAGCCAGCAGCAAAAACCCCGCCGGAGCGGGGATGGCGCTTAATCGAGCGGGAGTACCGAGCTGCTGCCCGGCAGTCCCGTCCATGTTTTACTGCCCCAGGTGCTGCAGAACGGTGTGCAGGCGCTCCGCCGCACGGGCTGCTTCCGGATCGTTTTCCGTCAGTTTCAGGACGTCGGCCCAGTTGATGTAGCGATCGAGGCGGACCAGGGCCTTGGCGCTGACCGAATCCAGATCGATACCCAGGGCAATGGCGTCGCCGCTGGCGGCGAGCTTGTACTCAAACGATCCTTGCATGTTCCTTCTCCAGATTGTCGCGTGATAAACGGGGGCCAGTGTATAGATCGGCAACCGTAAATGAAATGCCGAACTGCATTCCCACGACTTTCCGCCGCGCTGGAAGACCGCTATCGCCGCCGCCAACAGGCCGGGCGACCAGCGCCTCAGCAGACCGACGCCGCGTCCTGACCGAACAACACCCGCCGGGACGCTTCGTCGATGACCGGCGCGGTATTGATCTCTGCCGCCAGCGCGTAAGCCCGCAGCGTCGCCGGCCGCTCGCCGATGCGGGCGAACCAGCCGGCGAGATGGGGGAAGTCGGCGAGCGACTGCAGCTGCCGCTCGTGCGGCACGATCCATGGGTAACAGGCCATGTCGGCGATCGAGTAGGCGCCGGCGATGTAGTCGCGGCCATCGGCCAGCTGCTTGTTGAGGACAGCGTACAGGCGCGCGGTTTCCTTGACGTAGCGATCGATCGCGTAGGGAATCTTCTCCGGCGCGTACTGGGCGAAATGGTGATTCTGCCCGGCCATCGGCCCGAGGCCGCCCATCTGCCAGAACAGCCATTGCAGCACCAGGTTGCGGCCGCGCAGATCGGCGGGAATGAAGCGCCTGATCTTGTCGGCGAGGTAGAGCAGGATGGCCCCCGACTCGAACAGCGCCAGCGGCTCGCCGCCATCGGCCGGGGCCTGGTCGACGATGGCGGGAATGCGATTGTTCGGGGAAATGCGCAGGAACTCGGGAGCGAACTGTTCGCCCCGGCCGATATTCACCGGCAGGATCCGGTAGGGCAGTCCGGCCTCCTCGAGGAACAGGGTGATCTTGTGGCCGTTGGGCGTCGTCCAGTAATAGAGGTCGATCATCGGTGGCGGCTCCACGGGGCTCAGCGCGCCAGGCGCTCGTTCTGCGGGAACAGGGCCCGGCGCGCCTCGTCATCCACTTCCGCCTTGAAGGCGAAGCGGCTTTTCAGGGCCTCGGCGCGCTGCGCCGCCGGCCGGGCATTGATCTCGTCGAGCAGGCGTTTGACGTGCGGCAGCCGCTCCCAGGCTTCCGGCCCAAGGACGAAAGGCACCGCCCGCGCCCAGCCCCAGACCGCCATGTCCACCAGGGTATAGGTGGCGCCGAGCATGTAAGGATGTTGCGCCAGCCGCTCGTCGAGTATCGACCAGTGGCGCCAGGCCTCGAAGTCGTAGCGGTTGACCGCATACGGCACCGGCTCCGGCGCGTAGTGCTTGAAATGGACGGCCTGGCCGGAGTAAGGACCGATGCCGCTGGCGACGAACATCAGCCAGGAATACATCTCGCCGCGCGCCGCCAGCGTGTCGGCCGGCAGGAACTGGCCGGTCTTCTCGGCCAGGTAGAGGAGGATCGCATTGCTGTCGAAAACGACCGTGTCCCCATCCGTCAGGGCCGGCGTCTTGCAGTTCGGATTGATCGCCCGGTAGGCCGGCGTGTGCTGCTCGCCTTTGCGCGTATCGATGGGAACGACTTCGTAGGGCAGCCCGCTCTCCTCGAGAAACAGGGCGACCTTGGCCGGATTGGGCGACGGGTGATAGTAGAACTTGATCATCACAACTCCTTGCTCATGACAGGCACATCGACAAGCCCCGGCAGACCTCGGGGCGGCGCGGCATTTCGTTTCGGCTCTGCGTAGACGGAGCAGCGATTCGCAAGGTTCCGTCATTCGCCCGGGCAAATCGCCCCCGACCCCGGCCGGCCGACGCCAGCGTCATCGTGCTGCAAACTTTTGCCGCCAAGCTGCGCGTCACCTTCCGCCACTTCAGCGAGTTCGCCATGACCGACTTCGTATTCTGCTCCTGCTGCCGGGTCCATCATGCCCGCGCCGACATGCAGGCCATCGACACGCCGCGCGGCCAACGCTGGCGCTGCCGGCGCAGCATCCTCGCCGCCCAGTCGAGCGTCAGCGAGCGCGACGCCTTCGGCCGGCGCCAGAGCGAGATCAACCGCGAGCTGGCCCGGCGCCTGGCCAACCGCCAGCCGCCGCCAGTCGAACAGCAGCGCCAGCAGTGGCTCGGCGAGCATGAACCAAGTGCGCATTGACACGCTCGATACCAGCAGCCCGCCCCTCGTCGAATCCTGCGTCACCCTGCTGTTCAACGCCTTCGCCAGTCCGGAGCTGTATGGCACGCAGCGCCTGCACGAGGAGTTGCGCAACCTGCCGCCGCCCTTCTATCGCCAGTTCTTCATTGCCAGCATCGCCGGCGAAATCGTCGGCGTCGGCGGCATCAAGGCGGCCGACTGGGCGTCCGACACGCATTTGCTCTATCTGTCCGCCGTCGCCCCCGGACATCGCCGGCAAGGCATCGGCCGCCGCCTGGTCGAGGCCCGCCTCGACTGGCTGCTCAGCCACTTCGGGCACGGCCGGATCCTCGTCTCGAGCGCCAAGCACCGGCGCTTCCGCGAACTCGGCTTCCGGCCGGTGGCGAAGAGCCTGCTCGCCGGCCGCCAACTGTTGCTCCGGCGTTTCTAAGCGCCGCTGACCTGACGCTGTAACCAGACGATCACCGGACTGCAATCCGCCGCCCCTAAGCTTTGGCTCGCACCACCACTCACCACCCACCGGTCCCGGCCGCATGCCGGACCACGCTGACAGGAGATAGTCATGAATCTGTTCAATGCCGAATTTGACCTGATCGACAAGGCGACCGAGGACAAACTCAAACTGGTGCTCGCCAGCCTGGCCGGCCTGTTGATCGTCACCGGCACCCTGCTCTACCTGCACGCGCTCGGCCTGGGCTGAGCCGCGCACTTAGGGCATGGCTGGCCCGCCAAGGCTGGGCAACCAGTAGCCGACCTGGCGGGCCACCCATGCGCCGTCGTCGAGCGGCAGGTCGTGTCCGGCCGCAGGATGTTCGGCAAAGGCCGTCTGCCAGCGCCAGGCCATTTGGCGCGAGCAGCGCGGATCGACCAGCCGGTCGCGGCTACTGGCAAGGACCAGCAACGGCACCGGCGGCGCGGCGGCCGGCGCCGTGAAGCGCGCGGCGGCCAGCAGCTGGCGCAGGACGTTGGCCGGCGACACCGGATTCTGCCGGGCATAGTCGGTCCATTCGGCCAGGGTCTGCGGACTAGGCGGCCGGTTGCTGGTCAGGCGCAGGATGGTCCGTTCGCGCTGTCCGGCATCGCCGGCCCACAGCAGGCCGAGCAAATCGAGGTAATTGGTCGGCCGGAGTCGGTGATACCAGGGGCTGAACGGGCGCAGGCTGGTATTGATCAGGACGCCGCCGGCCAGCTCCTCCGGGTGGCGCTCGGCCCAGGCCACGGCGACCACGGCGCCGAGCGACATGGCCAGCACGACATACGGCGGCGCCGCGCCCGCCGCGGCCAATTGCCGGCGGCAACTGTCGACCATCGGCGCGACGGCGAGCGGACTCTGCTGATGGTTCAGGCGACCGTTGCCCGGCAGGTCGATGGCGACGATCGGCGCCGCGCCACAGACTTCGCCCAAGCGCTCGGGAAAGCCGTCCCAATGCCGGCTTTCCCGGCTCAGGCCGCGCAACAGCACCCAGCTGCTCATGCTTTCGCCCGCCAGTACCAGTGGCGCAGCGCCCGCTCGCGGTAGCGCTCGCGCGTCGCTGCATCGGGCAGCCACAGCCGGTAACCGCAGGCCGCCCGGGCGAGGAAATCCAGCCAGGCGACATGCCGGCGCAGGACGCGCTGCTGGCGGTGTTCGATCTGCGGATTGAACATGCCGTGGCGCGAAAACAGCTGGCGCGGATTCTTCTTGACCCACAGCCAGGAGCCCATCTCCAGCGTCAGCGGCAGGAAGATCCGTTCAGGCGCCGCGCTGGCGCGCTGGTACAGGTAGTCCCAGAGATCGCCGTGGGCCAGGTACTGGCGGCTCTGCGGCTCGAACACATAGCGATGATTGGGATGCGCCTGGTCGTAGATTTCCTTCAGCGCGAGCACTTCGGGCAGGTGGGCGATGGGCGTGGCGGTATGGGCATAGGGAAACCAGATGCGGTCGCTGATGCCGAAGCCCGAGTGGCAGTCGATGGCAATGCCGAAGTCGCGGGAGAGGAACTCGCGCTCGACCAGCCGGCAGACGGCCAGGTTCTCCGCTTCCATGGCCGCCCCCTGCGGCCCCCGGTACCAGGGCAGACGGGCGCTGAGGCGCTGGCCGCCGAGCAGGAAAGGCGGCTTTTCCTGCGCTTCCACGGGCGCGTTGCGCATCAGGTCGACACCATTCGGATTGGCCCGCGTGCCGCGCCACATGCCACCGGGATTGACGATGGGCATGAAGACCAGGCGGACCGCTTCGAGCTGGCGCTGCAGGATGCTGTCCCACGGCAGGCGGCGCACCAGGGTGCGCAGATAGGCCAGGACGACGGCCGTACCGATCCGCTCGAGGCCGTGAAAGCCGCCGAAGAAGCCGACCACCGGCAGCGCCGGATCCGGATTGCCGAGCGCCAGCGCGTACACCGGAAAACGTCGTTCGCCGACGGCGACCTCGCAGGCCACCTGCGTCTCGAGCCAGTGGCCGCCATCGGCGATGAGGGCTTCCAGCTCGTGCAATTCGGTGAAATCAGGATGCCCCATGCCGTGCAATTCGAATCGCCCCGCAATGCCCGAGCAAGCGGCGCCGGGGTCCGGCGGGTTGCAACAAGCGCATAACAATTGGCGGCTATGGTAGAGGCCATCGCGCCCGGCGGAACATGAAATTTTCATGACAACCGGCGCTCCCTGCTACCCAATTCTCACCGGAGGCCGATCATGCCCAGCCTGCTGCGCAAAACCCTGAACCACCCCCTGCTGGCCCTGGGCAGCACCGTCCTCTGGGGGCTGATCGAACTGGTGGCGCTGAACCGCCACCGCCGCCCCGGCCGCTGACGAGCGTGGCGATCATCGCCGGCGCGACTTCGGCAAAACGCTCCACAGATCCTGTGGATAAGCCTGTGCATGACCCTGTGGATAGTCGTCAATACGTCACGCAAACGTAAGATCGCTGACACGCTGCCCATAAACCGGGCAAATTATTTCAGCCGGGTGACAGCCGTTCACCGGCAGCGTCACCGAATGGCCAGAAAGGCCGGGCAGTGGCAGTTGCCGCTCAGTCCGCCCGGACGCGAAACCAGCCGGCAATGCTGCGCCGATGGCGGTGTGCCATGAGCACTTCGTGGGGAAACGATTCGCTGAGAAAAATGAGCAAGGTGCCGAATTGCGGGCGCACCGTGGCGATAACCCCGTCCCCGTCCGGCGCGAACAGGCGCAGTTCGCCGCCGTCGCCGGTTTGCCACTCGTCGTTCAGGTAGAAAACCGTCGACAGAACCCGGTTCCTGGTCCCGTGCAAGACATCCGTATGCCTGGCGTAGCCCGTGCCGGCCCCATAGATGGCGTAATGACATTCAAAGTCGAACAAGCCGAGGAACAGCGCCGAGTTCAGGCCGAGGCGCAGCGCCTCCATCCACAGCAGATACGCGTGATCGGTGCCGTTGCTCGCGTCCAGCCAGCTGATCACATCGCCGCGCAAGCGACCCAGCTGTTGCCGCGCCGCCCCTCGGCCGATCTGCGCCGCCTGAAAACGGCTGGAGCCATCATCCTGACAGCGCCGGTACAACGCCGCGGACAATGCCGGGTCCAGTGGCTCGTCAACAACGACGTAGCCGACCCGCGTCAGTTGCTCGGCGATTGCCGCAATATTCACTGCCCCGGCAAACCGGGTTGGTCGCTGCTGGTTTCCCGCATGGCCTCAAGGTCCAGCTGGCAGGGCGCCAGCAACAGATGCGCCAGATGTTCCGGATCAGCCGATTGCAGGTGTTCGGCAAAGGCTGCCAGCAGCGCATCGTCGGCCGCCAGCAGGCGGTCGATCAGCGCCCTGGCCGCTTCGCGCGGACTGGCAGCGCCCTCGACGTAGGTCGGACTGTTCTTGTAGTGCGTCAGGAGTTCGGCGCGATGCGCCAGATAAAGCGGGCTGCTGTGCGTGAACTCGATCTCGGCTTGCCGGGCGGCAATCCGGGCATCCATCGCGGCGTCGCTTTCCCGGTAAAGCTCTTGCTCGGCCTCGCTCCAGTGCGCTTTGTCGCCGTGCGTGATGCGCAAGGTGGCGTAAGTCCCCTCGAGGACGATCTGCGAATGCGTTTTGGCATCGCGAAAGACATGAACCAGATCCTTGCCATGCCCCTCCTTGCCGACATAGCGAATGCTCTCGGTAATCCGCCGAGGATTGAAGCGGAACTGCCGGGCGCAGGCCGCCCGCAGCAGATCGAAAAGCGCATCGGTTTTTGCAGCATTACTCATCAGGCATCCTTTCCCTCAGGCCTTGTTACCGCGAGTGCGGCGCCGTCCCAGCGGCTGCCACGAGCATACGCCTCTCGGCTGCGGTAGCCCTAGGCGAAATCGTCCACCTGATGCGGATCGAGACCGGTTCACACTGTCTCAGGAGAGGGCCTAGCGGGGGTCGATGAAGTTACAAGGGGCGAACGGATGGGCGTTTGCTCTGGGTAGCTGCTCGTCGGCCAATTCGGCCGGACGTGGTCGTAGTCGACCAACGTCCAGCTTGGCCTAGGTTAGTGCAGGCGAGCCTTCAGCTCTTCGCTCGCCTGGTGCAGCGCGGCACGCGTAGTCGGCAGATCGGCCAGCACGTTGAGCAGACCGAAGTCGTGGATCATGCCGTTGTAGCGGGTAGCGACGACGTTTACACCGGCAGCGTCCAGCTTGCGTGCATAGGCTTCACCCTCGTCGCGCAGCACGTCCTTTTCCGCGGTTTGCACCAGAGTGGGGGGCAGGCCTTTGAGTTGCTCCGGCGTGGCCAGCAGCGGCGAGGTGTAGATCTCCTGGCGCTGCTTGGGGTCGGTGGTGTAGGCGTCCCAGAACCACTTCATCATGCCCTTGGTCAGGAAGTGATCGTTGGCGAATTCGTTGTACGACGCGTTCTCGAGGTTGGCGTGGGTGACCGGCCAGAACAGCACCTGCGAACGCAGCGCCGGTGTGCCCTTGGCCTTGGCCATCAGCGCCACCACCGTGGCCATGTTGCCGCCCACGCTGTTGCCTGCGATGGCCAGCCGCTTGCCGTCCACATTGATCTGAGCCCCGTTCTCGGCGACCCATTTGGTAGCGGCGTAGATCTCGTTGATGGCCACCGGGTAGCGCGCCTCGGGCGAAGGCGTGTAATTCACGAAGACGCCGACCGCGCCGGAATCGACTACCAAGTCGCGCACGAAGCGCTCGTGGGTTGGGAAGTCGCCGAGGATCCAGCCGCCACCGTGCACGAAGATGAAGGCAGGCAGCACGCCCTTGACGCCTGCCGGTCGCACGATGTTGAGCACGATCGGCTTGCCGTCGACGGTGATGGTCTTCTCGCTCACCTCGGCCGGCGGCAGCTTGGCCCCCTTTTGCGCACCGACCAGCACCTGGCGTGCGGCGGCCGGCGACAGCGTTTCAAGCGGCTGGCCGCCGCCCTTGGCCAGCGCTTCGAGGAAGGCTTGTGTGTTGCGTTCGACGCCAGGGCTGCCGGCGGCAAGCGCAGCACCGGAAACGAGAGCGGCGATTGATGCCGCGACGATTTTCGCTTTGAGTTTCATGTTGGTTCCTTCAAATTGGGTTTCTGAGCGTTTTTTCAGACGAGGATCAAGCGCACATCGATGTTGTTGCGGGTGGCGTTCGAGTACGGGCAGACGATATGGGCCTTGTCGACCAGAGCCTGCGCTTTGTCACGGGGCAGGTCAGGTATGGCAATCTGAAGCTCGACCTCGATGCCGAACCCGGTGGGGATGGCACCGATTCCGACCGTGCCGGTGACACGGGTGGTCTCGGACAGCGCGACCTTCTCCCGGGCGGCCACAAACTTGAGGGCGCCGAGGAAGCAGGCCGAGTAGCCGGCAGCAAACAGTTGTTCCGGGTTCGTGCCGGGACCGCCGGCACCGCCCAGTTCCCGGGGCGTAGACAGTTGGACCTTCAACACGCCGTCGGACGACGCGGCGCTTCCTTCACGGCCCCCGGTTGCGGTGGCTTGGGCGCGATACAGAACTTTCTCGATAGACATGATGTGCTCCTTGGTAAGTTGGACGAAGTGCCGTTTGGCAGAACGAATCTTACGTTTGTGAAAATACGATAAGTTGTCTAAAGTATCGATAACTTGATAAGGAGTACTTTTGTGACTGAGGCTTGTACTGATCGTCTCGATGCACTGCTGGCTCACTTTCCGGTACGCGCGCAGATGTTCCATTCGGGAGCCTTGTGCGGTATCACCGACTTCTCCGCCCAGGACGACAGCGGTCAACTGCACCTCGTCAGGGCGGGGTCGCTTGATGTCATCCACCAGGGGCTGCCCAAGCAGCAGGTGACCGAGCCCAGCCTGTTGCTCTATCCGCGACCCCAAGCCCGGCGTTTTGTCACCGCTGCCCAGGGCGGAGCCGATCTGGCGTGCGCGAACCTGCGCTTCGCCGGCGGTTCGGGAAATCCGATTGCGGCGGCGCTGCCCGACCTCGTCTGCCTGCCACTGGCCAGCCTCAAAGGTGCCGATGGCACGCTGGCGCTGCTTTTCGATGAAGCCTTTGGCAACAACTGCGGGCGTAGTGCCTTGGTTGACCGCCTCTTCGAGGTTGTGCTGATCCAAGTCCTGCGACACCTTATGGAAACGAACCAAGTCCGCGGAGGGATGTTGGCCGGCATGTCCCATCCCAAGCTGCGCAAGACCCTGGTGGCAATCCACGAGCAACCGGCGCGAGAATGGTCGCTGGAAGGTTTGGCCGAGGTCGCGGGGATGTCCCGCAGCGTCTTTGCCAACAGCTTTCGCAGCACGGTCGGTAGTACGCCTGGGGAGTACCTGCAGGGGTGGCGCGTCAGGCTGGCGCAGTTGGCCTTACGCCAGGGCCGCCAGTTGAAGATGATTGCCGTCGAGGTCGGCTATGGCAGCGAAGCGGCGTTGTCCAGGGCATTCAAGGCACAATGCGGCATGACGCCGCGAGAGTGGCGGCAGGCGCTGGATACAGAACGCTAGCAGGCTAGTCGGGGTTGTACATCCGGAATGGAGGCAATGAGGCCGAAACGGGTAGCCAGGAACTTCTAACTCACGGCCCCCGCACCTCCGCCGGTTGATGCTGCTGATGAATGCGGCAGTCATCACTCATTGGCAAATAGGCTACCTAATCTATCGATTCTCTCCAGAGCCATTCCGGTGCCGCGGACGACACAGGTCAATGGATCATCGGCGACAATGACCGGCAAGCCGGTTTCTTCCATCAGCAAGCGATCCAGGTCGCGCAAGAGAGCCCCGCCACCGGTGAGCACGAGGCCGCGTTCGGCGATGTCGGCGCCGAGTTCCGGCGGCGTTCTCTCAAGGGCAACTTTGACCGCGCTGACAATTTGATTCACCGGTTCCGCCAGGGCTTCCAGGATTTCATTGCTTGAAATGGTGAAGCTGCGTGGCACTCCCTCGGACTTGTTGATTCCGGAAACTTCCATCTCCCGCACCTCGATACCGGGAAATGCCGAACCAATGCTCTTTTTGATCTTTTCAGCCGTGTTCTCGCCGATCAGCATGCCGTAGTTGCGGCTGATGTAATTCAGGATGGCTTCATCGAACTTGTCGCCACCAACCCGGACCGACCCGGCATAGACCATGCCCCCCAGGGCAATAACAGCTACGTCAGTGGTGCCGCCGCCAATGTCCACCACCATCGAACCGGTGGCCTTGGACACTGGCAGGCCAGCCCCGATCGCCGCCGCAAGGGGTTCGTCGATCAAATACACTTGGCTGGCACCGGCGCCCAGCGCCGACTCCCGGATGGCACGGCGCTCGACCTGGGTGGCCCCGCCCGGAACGCAAATGATGATCCGGGGATTGGGGGTAAACAGCGTCGAAGCATGTGCCTTCTTGATGAAATGCTTCAACATTTGCTCGGTCACCGTGAAATCGGCAATAACGCCGTCTTTCATCGGCCGGATCGCGGAGATATTGCCGGGCGTCCGGCCAAGCATCTGTTTGGCGGCGCTGCCCACCGCCAGTACGGATTTTTTGTTGCCATATCCGCCCTCGGTGCGCACCGCCACCACGGAAGGTTCGTCCAGGACTATGCCTTTTCCGCGGACATAGATCAGCGTGTTGGCCGTGCCGAGGTCGATGGCCAGATCGGTCGAGAAGTAATTGCGAAAGAAACCCATCTAGCGGACACCCCTTCTACGGATACTTCATACTTGCTGGACGGATGGCTGATTCAATTCCGCTGCGCCCGATCACCGGGCGCTTTAACTATGGCATTCATTTTGTTGCAGCGCAACAATTGCGGTGCCGTGCTGAGGTGGAGTTGCCGGAAATCAGTTTGGTCTTGGCGGCCACTGAGATGTCGTCTGCCAAGACCAGGGCGAGCACCCATTTGCCGGGCTGGATTTGCAGGCTGTGTCAGCTTCGCCGATCATGGCGGCTGATCGATTCGAGGCCGCCATGGAAAAGCCCAATGCCCCTTCCTGCGAAAAGAACCGGGAACCGATTCTTGACGTGCTGCGCCAGCACTTCGCCGATCGCCACCAGGTGCTGGAAATCGGCAGCGGTACCGGCCAGCACGCCATTTTCTTTGCCGAACACTTGCCGCACCTGACCTGGCAAACTTCGGATCGCGCGGAAAACCTGCCCGGCATCACTGCCTGGCTGGACGAAGCCGCCCTGCCCAACACCCCGCCACCCCTGCGACTCGATGTGCAGGAAACCTGGCCGGCCCTGCGCCACGATGCGCTTTTCTCGGCCAATACCCTGCACATCATGCCCTGGGCCGCCGTCGAGTCGCTGTTTGCCAGCCTGACCGGCATTATGACTCGCGACGCCAAACTGGCCATCTACGGCCCCTTCAACTACGGCGGCCAATTCACCAGCGACAGCAACGCCAGTTTCGACCGCTGGCTCAAGGAAAAAGCGCCGCACCAAGGAATACGGGATTTCGAAAAGGTGCACGCCCTCGCGCAGGGAGCCGGACTGGAACTGCTTGAGGATCGGGCCATGCCGTCAAACAACCGCTGTCTGATTTGGCAGGTGGTTCGTGGTCGTGATTTTGGGTGAGTTGCGGCAGTCGGCCACAATCGGCCGTCCAAGTTTTTCCTCTACAGCGGCCATTCGCCAAAATGCTCTTGCTGTCGGCATACCAAGTACTCGTCGGTCCGTACTATCATTGCATATGCGGACAGCCCGCTGGGTCCGTTGAATAACTGTTAGCCGACTGGAGCGAGCTCACTTATGTACCAATACGATCAACGTCCGAGTACGCGTTTTTCAGATGAATCTGCGACTCTCCTACAGCGTATTCGGGAATCGGAGTACGCGGTACTGGTTGGCAGAAACAATTGCGGCAAGTCATATTTGCTCAAGACGATGACGCAGCACTGGGGGCAGAACGCCTCGTACCTTGGCCCTGCTAGGTATCAAAACTTCAATCTCTTGGGTTACTACACGCCAAATCGGAACCGCCGAGGCGAACGGTGGAACCAGTTCATGCAGCAGTGGAACCAACAGCAGCAGAATATTGACAACTCTCCCGTAAATCTCCAGCAGGCTATAGCAGAATTGTCTGACAGCCAGCGCGAAAATCTCGTTGAAATTATCGATTTGCTGCTTGGGGTCAAACTAGAAATTCGACATACCGTCGAAGGCAATTCGATGTCGCAAAAATACATCGAGTGTGGCGGACACAACATTTCATACACAAGCTCAGGCTTCCGACTAATAGCCACGCTTGTCACTAGCCTTCTCGATACAGACTACGACACCTTTCTCATTGACGAACCAGAGCTTGGTATTAGTCCCGAGGCCCAAGGAGTTCTTGCGGATTTTCTGTTTGATCGAGCTCATCGACAGAAGTATTTTCCTCATATCCGCACTGTCGTATTCGCAACTCACTCAACGGTTTTTCTAGATCGGCAACACATCTCTAACAACTACGTGGTCAATAAATCTGGAGATGAGATTTCACTCCGACAAGTAGCGACACAAAGCGACCTAAACCAAGTTCATTTCTTTCTATTGGGGAATCGCTTTGAAACCCTGTACCTACCATCTGCAATCGTTTTGGTTGAAGGAAAATGCGACCATCGCTTTATTGATCGCGTCACAGCGTTGCGCTTTCAGAATGCTCAGCTAAGCATCATTGCCGCGAACTCAGACAGCCGCATCAAGGAGGTGCTTACAATCGCACGCGGATTGTTTTCTGATATTCAACGTAGCCCCTACCGTGATCGAATTTTCGTAGTCCTCGACGCCGTACATACCGCAGGTTTGCCGGAGCAACTTGTGTCCATGGGGCTGCAGGCGGAAAACATTATCAAATGGCCACAGAACGGGATCGAGTACTACTACCCGCCAACGCTGTTGGAGAAGATCTTCGGTATGAGCGGTAGCATCGAAATCAATGGTGATCGAATATCGCGAAACGGTATCGCATATACCAAGAACGAGCTCGTTGAGAAAGTAGTGACGTTGCTGGAACCAAGCACCCCGCAGCACGAACAGTTCGAAACCATGTTTCTTCAACCGCTTGCCGCAAAAATCGGCTAACTCACCATTCTAGGGGCGGCGCCGCGCCCTAGAATTCAAACGTTCCTGAGCGTCAGCTTTCCAAGGATCGCTACTTCCGCTATGGGCAAAAAGTGTGAGTAGCCATAATCGACAAGCTGCCGCTCAGATTCGTCAGTCCTGAATTTTCCCGCTGGGCGTACTTGACCGGCGGCAAACCTAAGCTGAGCCGCCGCTCAATCGGCTCTCCTCCAATGATCGGTGAGGCCGAACAGCAGCCCCCACAAACACGAAGCCCGGCAATCGCCGGGCTTCGTTCCTCCACAGTCTGACGAACCTCACTCTCGTCCGCCAGAGACTGTTCCTTGCAATCAGTCTTACCAGTTCGCTTCGCGCTCCGGCGTCGAGGTGATCTTGTGGATGCTCAGGTCGGCGCCCTGGTATTCCTCTTCCTGGTCCAGGCGCAGGCCGAGAGTGGCTTTCAGCACGCCATAGACGAGCAGGCTGCCGAGCAGGGCGACGACGATGGCCAGGCAGGTCATGATCAGTTGCGGCATGAAGGCGATGCCGCCAGCGCCGCCTAGGGCCTTGCTGCCGAAGATGCCGGCGGCGATGCCCCCCCAGGCGCCGCACAGGCCGTGCAGCGGCCAGACGCCGAGCACGTCGTCGATCTTCCAGCGGTTCTGGGTCAGCGTAAACATGAAGACGAACAGGCCGCCGGCGACGGCACCGACGACCAGCGCACCCATCGGGTGCATCAGATCGGACCCGGCACAGACGGCGACCAGGCCGGCGAGCGGGCCGTTATGCACGAAGCCCGGGTCGTTCTTGCCGAAGACCAGCGCGGCCAGCGTGCCGCCGACCATGGCCATCAGCGAGTTGATGGCGACTAGGCCGGAGATGTTTTCCAGGGTCTGGGCGCTCATCACGTTGAAGCCGAACCAGCCGACGGTCAGGATCCAGGCGCCGAGGGCGAGGAAGGGGATCGATGACGGCGGGTGGGCGGAGATGCGGCCGTCCTTGGTGTAGCGGCCGTAGCGGGCGCCGAGCAGGAGCACGGCGGGCAGCGCGATCCAACCGCCCATGGCATGGACGACGACGGAACCGGCGAAGTCGTGGAATTCGGCGCCGAAGGTGGCGAGCAGCCAGGCCTGAATACCGAAGGCCTTGTTCCAGGCGATGCCTTCGAAGAACGGGTAGACGAAGCCGACAATCAGGAAGGTGGCGATCAGTTGCGGATTGAAGCGGGCGCGTTCGGCGATGCCGCCGGAGACGATGGCCGGAATGGCGGCGGCAAAGGTGAGCAGGAAGAAGAACTTGGTCAGCTCGTAGCCGTTCTTGGCGACCAGGGTCTCGACGCCGGAAAAGAAATTGACACCGTAGGCGATGGTGTAGCCGATGAAGAAATAGGCGATGGTCGAAACGCCGAAGTCGGTCAGGATCTTGACCAGGGCGTTGACCTGGTTCTTTTTGCGGACCGTGCCGACCTCGAGAAAGGCGAAGCCCGCATGCATGGCCAGCACCATGATGGCGCCGAGCAGGATGAAGAGCACGTTGCTACTGGACTGATACGTTTCCATGTTACCCCCGGACAAAGAATCCGGTTTGGAAAGCAAGCACCATTCCAGTGCATCAATCGCGTTACAAATCAGTGCATTAGGATTTTATCGCCAACGAATTACGCACTGATAAAGTGCGTTTATGCCATTCACGCTCGATGACGGTGCGCCGATTCCTCATTTCGGGGCAGCTTCTGCTGGCAGCAGCACCCACATCTTGCCGCTCTGCTTCATCCGCCCAGCCTGTTCGCCGGCGGCCTTGCCGAAGCCCCAGAAGAAATCGGCCCGCACCGCCCCCTTGATAGCGCCGCCGGTGTCCTGGGCCATGACCAGGCGGTTCAGCGGCTGCCCCGAATTGGGGCGGGTGGTGGCCAGGAAGACCGGTGCGCCCAGCGGCACCGAGCGCGGGTCGACGGCAATGGTGCGTTCGGCGAGCAGCGGCACGCCGAGGGCGCCGATCGGGCCGTCCTTGCTGTCCGGCATTTCGCGGAAGAAGACGTAGCTCGGGTTGGCATTGAGCAGTTCGTCGAGGCGCGCCGGATTGGCCCGCGCCCAGGCCTGGATGCCCTGCATCGAGGCTTCTTCCAGCTTCAGTTCGCCGCGGGCGACGAGCAGCCGGCCGATCGACTGGTAGGAATGGCCGTTCTGGTCGGCGTAATTGAGGCGCACGGTGCTGCCGTCGGTCAGGCGCACACGGCCGGAACCTTGCACCTGCAGGAAGAACAGTTCGACGGCATCGTCTACATAGAGCAGCGTGCGGGCGGGCAGCGCCTCGCCGCGGCTGGCAATTTCGGCGCGTGTCCAGTAGGGCACAACGCGCTTGCCCTCGATACGGCCACGCAGGCGCTTGTCCTTCAATTCGGGGAAGACGGCGGAGAGATCGATGGTCAGCAGGTCGTCGGGCACTCCAAGCACTGGCTGTGCGATGCCCTTGGCACGCTGGCGGCTGCCACGCAGCAAAGGTTCGTAATAGCCGGTAACCATGCCGCTGCTGCTGCCGTCGGCAGCGATTACCAGATGCGGCCGCAGGTTGGCCTGGAAGAAGGCGCGGGCATCCTTGCCATCAGCCTCGCGGGCCAGGTCGCAGACGCGTTTCCATTCGCCGCCGTAGGGCCGTCCGGCCATGCCGCGGCAGGAGAGCAGGAAGGCCGGCCAAGCAGCGGCCACATCGTCGTCGCTCCAGCCCGGCAGGTCGCTCCATTCAGCCGGTTGCAGCGTGCGCGAAAACGCCGCTGGCGTAGTCGGCGCCGGCGTCGCCGCGGCCGGCGGCGGACAATCCGGACAGGCGGCGCACGGCGGGCAGCTGGCCGGGGCTTCGTCCGGGCCGAAACCCAGGGTCGAGCAGCCGCCGAGTAACAGGGTGGAAATGGCGAGAATGGCTTGTATTGGGGTCATGGCTTTCGTTAGAGTTCGTAGCTTCGCCCCGAGTATACCTGCCCGATGTCCGACACCCACCCGCTCGAAAGCCTGCTCGCCCGCGCCGAAGCCGTCCTCGGCCGGCTCGAGGCGAGCCTGCCGCCCCTCCCCGCGCCGCCCGACTGGCAATCGTCCATCGCCTTCCGCTGGCGCAAGAGCCAGGGCCGCGGCTGGCTGCAGGCGGTGCGCCAGCCGCACCCGATCCGCCTGGCCGATCTGGAGAACATCGACGACCAGAAGGCGCGCATCACCGTCAATACGCGCCAGTTCGTCGCCGGCCTGCCGGCCAACAACGTGCTGCTGACCGGCGCCCGCGGTTGCGGCAAGTCGTCGCTGGTCAAGGCGGTGCTCAACGAGTATGCCGATCAGGGCCTGCGGCTGATCGAGGTGGACAAGGAAGACCTGATCGATCTGGCCGATATCGTCGATCTCGTCGATGGCCGGCCGGAACGCTTCATCATCTTCTGCGACGACCTCTCCTTCGAGGCCGGCGAAACGGCCTACAAGGCGCTGAAGTCGGTGCTCGACGGCTCGGTCGCGGCACCGCCCGACAACGTGCTGATCTACGCCACCTCCAACCGCCGCCACCTGATGCCCGAGTATTTCTCGGAGAATCTGGAGACCAAGCGCGTCGATGACGAGATCCACCCGGGCGAAACGACCGAGGAGAAAATCTCGCTGTCGGAGCGTTTCGGCCTGTGGATTTCCTTCTACCCCTTCAGCCAGGACGACTACCTCGACATCGTCCGCCACTGGCTGCGCCATTTCCGCGTCAACGAAGCGACCATCGCCGCCAGCGAGCGCGAGGCGCTGAACTGGGCGCTCAGCCGCGGCTCGCGCTCGGGCCGGGTAGCCTGGCAGTTCGCCCGCGACCTGGCCGGACGGCGGAAGAAACCCGCGGCAAAGAAGAAGTCGTGAGCGCCATCGTCGAAGTCGCCGCCGCCGTCATGCTGCGCGCCGACGGACGCGAGTTCCTGCTCGCCCAGCGCCCGCCGGGCAAGGTCTATGAAGGCTACTGGGAATTCCCCGGCGGCAAGGTCGAAGCCGGCGAAAGCATTCGCCAGGCACTGGTGCGCGAACTGCAGGAAGAACTCGGCATCACCGTCACCGCCTGCTCGCCCTGGCTGACCCGGCAATTCACCTACCCGCATGCGACGGTGCGCCTGAATTTCTGGCGCGTCACCGCCTGGGACGGCGAAATCGGCATCACCGCGCCGCTCGAACATTCGGCCGTGGACTGGCTGGCCTGTGGCAATGCGCCGCACGTCGAACCGATCCTGCCGGCCAATGCGCCGATCCTGAAAGCCTTGAGCCTGCCGACGACGATGGCCATCACCATGGCCGAGATCGAAGGTGTCGAGCGCCAGCTGGAGCGCCTGGAAGCAGCCCTGGCCGGCGGCCTGCGCCTGATCCAGCTGCGCGACAAGGGCCTGCCGCCAGCGCAGCGCCTGTGGTTCGCCGAGGCCGTGGTGCGTCTGGCTCATGATGTCGGCGCCCTGGTCGTCATCAACGACGATGCCGAGCTCGCCGGTCGCGTCGGTGCGGACGGGTTACACCTGTCGGCCGCAGCGCTGGCCGCCTGCGGCGCCCGGCCGGACTTCGCCTGGGTCGGCGCCTCCTGCCACACGGCCAGCGAGATCGCCCGCGCCGGCGAACTGGAACTTGACTACGCCCTGCTCGGCCCGGTGCTGCCGACGCCGACGCATCCGGAAAACCCCGGCCTCGGCTGGGCGGAATTCAGCGCGCAGCTCGCCGGCAACACGCTGCCGGTGTTCGCGCTGGGGGGGATGCGGGGAGAAATGCTGGCCGCGGCGCAGGAAGGCGGCGCCCACGGCATCGCGCTGATGCGCGGCTGGTAAATCAGGAAGACGGCTGGTCGGGCAGTTCGCCGTCGAACTCGGAGGGTTCGGCCACCACCGGGACGCGATAGGAATCGCTGGCCCAGGCGCCGAGATCGATCTGTTTGCAGCGCTCCGAGCAGAACGGGCGCCACTTGTTTTCCGGCGCCCACAACGCTTCGCCACCGCACTGCGGGCAGCGCACTTTGCGCACGCTGGCCATCAGAGATTGCAGAAAGTCAGGTCGAAGGCGATGTCGCCTTCGCAGTTGCGCGCCTTGACTTCACCGCGCGGCGGCTTGGTGAAGCGGATGTTGAGGAAGTACTTGTTGGCGCTGACTTCCGGAATCGCCGGCTGCTCGTCGGCGACCGAGACGCGCACCATCTGGGCGGCGGTACCGCCGAGATTGAGCTGGAACTGGGCCGCCGTCGCCGTGTAGCTCTTCGGCCGGCCGCTCGAACGCAGCAGGCGCAGGACGATGGCCGCAGCGTCGCGCATCGCGGTCATCGGCCTAGTCCAGCCATTCAGGGCTTCACGCCGAACCTCGGGGTCACGGTGCAGCCACCAGTGGTAGGACGGCAAGTCGAATTCGCAGACGCCGCCGGGAATCGCCGCCCGGCTCTTGATGCCCATCAGCCAGTCGTTGTCGCGCAGGTATTGGCCCATCTTGCCGGTCATCGCCAGCAGCGCGGCGGAGGATTGTTCGATTTCGTACAAGGCACCGGACAGCGCCTCTTCGGAAATGTCGGGATTGTTGCGGTAGGCCAGCAGCGTCTGGCGCTGCCGTTCCAGTTCCTGGATCAGGTCCATCTTGAGGTCGGCGCGACCGGCGACCTCGAGGATTTCGAACAGGGTGACGAGCGCCGTGTGGTGCTCGAGATGGCCATCGCATTGCGCGAAGTACACCGTTTTTTCGAACAGATCCTCCAGACGCAGCAGCGTTCGGATGCGTTCGTTAAACGGGTACTCGTAGGTAATCACGCGATGGTGTCCGAGAAAACGGAAAATTTTCCGAATTTTGAGGCATTTGCATGCAAATCTCAACAGCTTGCTTTAGGTATCTCGGCTAAAAGGCGTAGATATTTTTGGTGCAGTTCCTCGACCCGTTCGGCGAGGCTGGCGAAATCGGCATCGTTGACGATTACATCGTCGGCCGCAGCCAGACGCTGCTCGCGACTGGCCTGGGCGGCCATGATGGCCCGCACCTGGTCTGCCGTCAGGCCGTTGCGCGCCAGGACGCGGGCGATCTGCAGTTCTTCCGGGCAATCGACGACCAGGATGCGCTGGCAGCGTTGGCGATAGCTGCCCGATTCGACCAGCAGCGGCACGGCAAGGATGACGTAGGGTGCCGCCGCGGCCCGGCAGCGTTCGCCGGCCAGCTGGCGGATCAGCGGATGCAGGATGGCTTCCAGGCGGCGACGCCGGGCCGGATCGGCAAAGACCAGCTGGCGCATCGCCGCCCGGTCGAGCCCGCCCTGCGCATCGACGACCGTCGCGCCGAATTCTGCCTGCAGCGCCGGCATCGCCCCGCCCCCCGGGCCAGTCAATTCGTGGGCGATGGCGTCGGTATCGACCAGCGCCGCCCCGCGTTCGACGAACAGCTCGGCGACCCGGCTCTTGCCGCTGCCGATGCCGCCGGTCAGGCCGACGACGTAGTCGCTCACGGGCAGTCCCGCACCGCCGGCCTGGCCAGGTCGCCGTTCAACGCGGCGATCAGGGCCGCCTGGCCGGCTGCCGGCCCCTCGGCCTGCAGGCTGATCGTACCGTCCTTGCCGGGCCGCGGCATCAGCCGGGCCGAACGCACGCCCTTGGCTTTCAGCTCGGCCAGGCGATCCTGCCCGCCCTTCTCGCCGGAGAAGACGCCGAGCGAGATGGCGAAGCGGTTGGGTCCCTCCTGAATGACGAAGTAGTCGCTGACGCCGAGCTGGCGCAACTCGCCGGCCTTCTTGTCGGCTTCGGCCTTGGTCGCCTGCGGTGGAATGTAGATCCACCAACCGCCGCTTTCGCCGCTGTCCAGGCGGCGGTTGATGGTGAAGGCCGGGAAGCGGCTGCCGACCAGGGAGTTGACGCGATCGGCGTCGACCGCCGGGAGGTTATCCCAGGCCAGGCAGATCTTCGCGCTGCCGTTGGCTGCTACCTCGTCATTGACCGCCACCGGTGCCGCCGGGGCATCGACGACTGCCTCCGGCCGACCGTTGCGCGTCGGCAAGGCCGGCTCCTCGGCATGCGAGACGATACGGATGCGCTCGGGCAGCACCTGCTTGTCGAGGCGGACGGCATCAGGATTGTCCGGCTGGCCGAGGTAGCCTTCGCTGAAGGCGTAGAACAGCAGATTGGCGAGGAGGAGCAGGAAGACGAAGGTTTTCACGGATTCAACCTACCTTGGGCAGATGCTTCAGCGACTCGGCGATCGCCTCGGCCGGATAGTCGAAATCTTCCAGCTGGCCGGCGAAGAATTTATCGTACGAAGCCATGTCGAAATGGCCGTGGCCGGTCAGGCTGAACAGGATGGTCTTGGCCTCGCCGGTCGCCTTGCATTTGAGCGCCTCGTCGATGGCGGCGCGGATGGCATGACAGGATTCCGGCGCCGGAATGATGCCTTCGGCGCGGGCGAACTGCACGCCGGCCTCGAAGGTGGCGACCTGCGGCACGGCCAGCGCCTCGATCCGGCCTTCGTGCAGCAGTTGCGAGACCAGCGGCGAATCGCCGTGGTAGCGCAGACCGCCGGCGTGGATGCCGGGCGGCATGAAGTCATGGCCGAGCGTGTACATCTTCATGATCGGCGTGTAACCGGAGACGTCGCCGTAATCGTAGGCGTAATGGCCCTTGGTCAGCGTCGGGCAGGAAGTCGGCTCGACGGCTACGCAGCGCAGGTTCGCGGCGCGCTTGTCGCCGGCCGCCTGGTCGGCGAGGAAGGGGAAGGCGATGCCGCCAAAGCTGGAACCGCCGCCGCAGGGGCCGAAGATCACGTCGGGGTAGAGGCCGATCTTGGCGAATTGCTTCTTGGCTTCCAGGCCGATCACCGTCTGGTGCAGCAGCACATGGTTGAGCACCGAGCCTAGCGTGTAGCAGGTGCCGGGATCGGCGGCGGCTTCCTCGACGGCTTCCGAGATGGCCAGGCCGAGCGAGCCCTGGTTGTCCGGATCGGCGGCCAGCGCGGCGCGCCCGGCGTTGGTCAGGTCGCTCGGGCTGGCGAAGACCTCGGCGCCCCAGGTCTGCATCATCGAGCGGCGGAAGGGTTTCTGCTGATAGCTGACCTTGACCATGAAGACGCGCACCGGCAGGCCGAACATCTGGCCGGCGAAGGCGATCGACGAGCCCCACTGGCCGGCGCCGGTTTCCGTGGTCAGCCGCTTGGTGCCGGCCAGCTTGTTGAAATAGGCCTGCGGCACGGCGGAGTTCGGCTTGTGCGAACCGGCCGGCGAAACGCCTTCATATTTGTAGAAGATTTTCGCCGGCGTACCGAGCATCTGCTCCAGACGCAGCGCCCGGCACAACGGAGCAGGCCGCCACAGCGCGTAGATCTGGCGGACTTCCTCGGGAATGGCGATCCAGCGTTCGGCGCTCATCTCCTGCTCGATGATCGGATCGGGAAAGATCGCCCCCATCGCTTCGGCCGGTACCGGCTGGCCATCCGGGCCGAGCGGCGGCGCCGGCGGATTGGCCAGGTCGGCGACGACGTTGTACCAGTGGGTCGGTATCTCTTCCTGATCCAGATTGATGCGCAGCGGCGTCATTGTTTTATGTCTCCCTGAAGCACTTGCCGAAAAGGCCGTAAGTTATCCGAAAACGCCCGCTGCTGCCACGGCACGACATCGGCGCCGGCATCCGCCCGCCATGGCGCTTTATTCGTACGGCATCACCCGCCGCGCTGCTAGAATCCACCCGCGATTCATATTCATCTTTCATCGACCAGAACCGCTTTTCCTCGGTGCAACAAGCACTTATCTCGTCACAAATTTGTCAATTTCGGGGGTTTTAACATGTTGAACATCCTGCGCCACAGTCGGCGCGCCCTGCTGGCCCTTTGCCTGAGTTTCGGCGCCAGCTTCGCCGCCCAGGCGACCTACAGCAATATGTACATCTTCGGCGACAGCCTGTCGGATACCGGCAACGTCTACATCGCCTCCGGCGGCACCGAACCGCCCGATCCGCCGTACTACCAGGGGCGCCTGAGCAACGGGCCGACCTGGGTCGAAACGCTGGCCAGCGGTCTCGGCCTCCCCGGAGACTCGACTGCCCTGCTCGCTGGTGGCAAAAACTATGCGTGGGCCGGTGCCTTTTCCGGCGTCGACGGCCTGGCCGGCCCGAATACCGGCCTGCAGGCCCAGGTCTTCGGCCAGTGGTCCGGTATTGCCGACCCCGGCGCCCTCTACGTGGTCGGTGCCGGCAGCAACGATTTGCGCTATGTCGATGGCAGCAACCTGCCGGCGGCGACGCCCTACTCGGATCCCGCCACGGTGCTCGGCAATCTGCTCGTCTCGCTGTCCTATATGATCGAGGCCGGCGCCACCAACTTCCTGGTTGCCAATGTTCCGGACCTCGGCCTGGTCCCGGAGTCTGCAGGTCACCGGGCCGAATCGACGGCGCTCGCCATCGCCTACAACAGTGCGCTGGCGACCGCCCTCGACGCCCTGGCGACGGCCCGTCAGGTGACGATCATGCAGTTCGACCTGTTCGGCCTGCTCAACGACGTAGTCAGCGATACGCTGAACGGTGGCGGGCAATATGGTTTTCTCGACGCGACGACGCCGTGCTTCGCGCCCGGCGCCATCAGCTGCGACGAATCGGTGTTTGCCGATTTCCTCCATCCGACGGCCCGGGTCCATGAACTGGCCGGCAACGCCGCACTGGCCCTGATCGCCGCCAACCAGGTGCCGGAACCGGCGACGCTGGCGCTGCTCGTCGGCGCCTTGCTCGCCTTCGCCGCCAGCCGGCGCCGGGCCTGACGGCGGAGTGGTTTGCCGGGACGGGCGGGGCCGCTACACTGTCGGCCTCCCGCCCCGCCCGGATTCCACCCTTGCCCGACCGCGCCACCTACCGCCTGCTGCCGCACCCCGCCAACCCGGATGGCGGCAGTGCAGCGATCGAGGTCGCCGTCAGCCGCTCGGCGGCCGGCCTCTCCCTGACTTACCGCATCGCCGGCACGCCGGCTGCCCTCCGCCTGCCGGCCCCGGGCACTACCGGGCCGGCCGACGAACTCTGGCGCCACACCTGTTGCGAAGCCTTCATCACCGGCGACGGCGGGTATCACGAATTCAATTTCTCGCCCGCCGGTTCGTGGGCCGTCTATCGCTTCACCGCCATCCGCCAGCGCGACCCCGCCTACCAGCCCCCGGCCGCCCCAGCCATTCGCAGCACGACTGACGCCGACGGCTTGACGCTGACGGCGGAGATTCCCGCCGCCCTGCTCCCCGCCGGCACACCACGCACGCTGGGTCTGACCGCCGTCATCGAACACGCCGATGGCGCGCTCGCCTACTGGGCACTGCGCCACGACGCCCCCCGCCCGGATTTCCACCGCCCCGCCACCTTCCTGATTCCCCTGGATTCCGCATGACCACCACCGTTCGCTTCGGCCTCGACCGCCTGCTCGCCGATCCCGCCCTGCGCGCCCCGCTGGCCGGCCGCCGCGTCGCCCTGCTCGCCCATCCGGCTTCGGTCACCGCCAATCTCGACCATGCCCTCGACGCGCTGGCCGCCCTGCCCGACCTCAATGTGAGCGCTGCCTTCGGGCCGCAGCACGGCCTGCGCGGCGACAAGCAGGACAACATGATGGAGTCGCCGGACTTCCGCGACCCGCGCCACGGTATCCCGGTGTTCAGCCTGTACGGCGAAGTGCGCCGGCCGACCGCGGCGATGCTGGACAGCTTCGACGTGCTGCTGGTCGACCTGCAGGATCTCGGCTGCCGCATCTACACCTTCATCACCACGCTGCGCTACGTCCTGGAAGCCGCCGCCGCACACGGCAAGTCGGTGTGGGTGCTCGACCGGCCGAACCCGGCCGGCCGGCCGGTCGAAGGCCTGAGCCTGCGCGCTGGCTGGGAGAGCTTCGTCGGCGCCGGCCCGATGCCGATGCGCCACGGCCTGACGCTCGGCGAACTCGGCTACTGGTTCATCGCCACCCTCAAACTCGACGTCGATTACCGCGTCGTCACCATGGAAGGCTGGCAGCCGGATGCCGCGCCCGGCCACGGTTGGCCGCTCGGCCAGCGGGCCTGGATCAATCCCAGCCCGAACGCCCCCAACCTGGCGATGGCCCGCGCCTATGCCGGCACCGTGCTGCTCGAAGGCACCACCTTGAGCGAAGGCCGCGGCACCACGCGACCGCTGGAACTGTTCGGCGCACCGGACATCGACGCCCGCGCCGTGCTCGCCGAGATGCAGGCGCTGGCGCCGGAGTGGCTGGCCGGCTGCGCGCTGCGCGACTGCTGGTTCGAGCCGACCTTCCACAAGCACGCCGGCCAGCTGTGCCACGGCCTGCAGATCCACGCCGAAGCGCCGCATTACGCCCATGCCGCCTTCCGCCCGTGGCGCCTGCAGAGCCTGGCCTTCAAGGCGATCCGCCGGCTCTACCCGGACTACCCGCTGTGGCGCGACTTCGCCTACGAGTACGAGCACGACCGCCTGGCCATCGACCTGATCAACGGCTCGCCGCTGCTACGCGAATGGGTAGACGACCCGGCCGCGACGCCGGCCGAGCTGGAAGCGCTGAGCGCCACCGACGAGGCGGCCTGGCTCGCGGAACGCCGGCCCTTCCTGCGTTACTGACCAAGGCAACTACGGGCCGCTGCCATAGGGCCGGGTAATGATCTCCAGCAGGTGCCCGCTCGGATCCGGGAAATAGACCCCGCGCCCGCCGTCGTGATGGTTGATCTCGCCCGGCCGGAGTCGACCGGGGTCGGCCCAGTAGTCGGGGCAGCGCTCGCGGATGCGGCCGAAGATCTCGTCGAACTCGCCCTCGCTGACCAGGAAAGCGTAGTGCATCGGCGTCACGTCAGCCTCGGCTTGATCGACGTCGAGGCTGACGCCGTTGGCCGTCTGCACCACGAGAAACGGACCGAAGCGGGTGGCGGCAGGGAGCCCGAGAATCTCAGTGAAGAAGCTCGCCGACTCCGCCTGGTCGCGGGCCATGACGATGAGGTGATTGAGTTGCACGGCCATAGTGTCCTCCGGCCAACATTCGCTACTTCGTGCGCCGGTAGTGGGCGGTCATGAACTGCTGCCAGTTGCCATCCTCGCCCTGGCAGAAGGAGGTCAGGGTGCGGTAGTCGGCGCCCTTGATCTCGATCACGTCCCGGTACCTGGCCAGTTTCCCGGGCGCCGCCCCGGGCGACATATCAGGGCCTTGCGAGTTGAGCGTCAGCACCGTGCCGCTCGCGTCGAGTTCGCCGTCGTACAGCCACAGGTGGGTCATCATCGAGCCAACCCAGGTGCCGACGTAGCGTTTCTTCGCCGGGTCATAGCCAAGCGTCATCACCATCGTGGCGCTGCCACCGCCCGGCATCTCGCCCCGGCCCTCGGCCAGAATCCACAGGCCGCCCAGGCTGCGCACGCTCTCGCTGCCCAGGCATGTCTCGGCCGGCTCGGACGACATCGTCATCCGGGCCTCGTTGGTCCATTCGCCGACAAGTTGTTGCAGCCACTGGTGTTCCTCTTGCGGGGTGGCCAGCATCGGCACTTGCTCGCTTGCTTGCGTCTGCGTATCCATGGTTTCGTCTCCTTTGGCAAACTGGCGACAGGTGGACTGCCGACGGCAATCCATGGCCATTCGACAGGCAGGGTGGCCCGGTGATTCCCAATACCGGACAGCCTGCCCCGCCACGGTGCAACATGGCCAACACTTTGTCGCTTTCTCGACATTCGCCCGACAGCCCCCCGCAAACGAAAGACAAACTGCTTATTTTTCAATAACTTGAACACTGGCACCACCCTTGCTAGATAGCTTGCGAGGAGAATGCCATGAGCCCACAGCCTTTCGTCACCATCAACGACACCACCCTGCGCGACGGCGAACAGTCGGCCGGCGTGGCGTTCTCGCTGGACG
>PHCU01000047.1 GCA_002842345.1 Betaproteobacteria bacterium HGW-Betaproteobacteria-12
TCAATTTACGCAAGACCCTGTAGAGAGAGGAGAAAACATGAATCTGCAGATCGCTGGTCACCATATTGAAGTTACGCCGGCATTGCGCGAATACGTGGAAAACAAGCTGGATCCCGTGATTCGCCATTTTGACAAGGTTACCGGCGTCAGCGTCGTCCTGTCCGTCGAGAAGCTCAAGCAAAAATCCGAAGTGACCGTACACGTGCCGGGCAAGGACATGCACGTCGAGGAATCCGGTGACGATCTCTACGCGGCTATCGATGCGATGTTTGACAAGCTGGATCGTCAGGTCCTGAAATACAAGCAGAAGGTCCAGGACCACCATCGCGGTGGCAAGGCGGACCTCCACGCCGTCGAATAACGGCCGACCGGCCGCGGCGCTTTGTGCCCGCGGCCTTTGTTTTTTAGTACGCCCATGAACCCTCTCAGCAATATCCTGTCACCTTCGCAGATTCTTCTCGATCTCGAAGCCAGCAGCAAGAAACGGGTATTCGAGCAAGCCGGCCAACTCTTTGAAGCGCATCTTGGCCTCGCTCGCTCGCTCATCTTTGATAGCCTTTTTGCCCGCGAAAAGCTGGGCTCGACCGGGCTTGGCCAGGGTATCGCCATTCCCCACGGGCGCATCAAGGGCCTGAAGCAGGCCGCCGGCGCCTTCATCCGGCTGGCCAATCCGGTCGCTTTCGATTCGCCCGATGGCCGTGCCGTTAATTTGCTGTTCGTCCTGCTGGTGCCTGAACAGGCGACCGAAGAACATTTGCAGATTCTCTCCGAGCTGGCCCAGCGCTTTGCCGACCGTTCCTTCCGCGAGGCGTTGCAGACGGCGCCCGACGCCGCCACCGTTCTGGCGCTGTTCCAGGCTTGATCGACGGCCGTGCGCCACATCAGCCTGATTCAACTCTATGAGGACAATCGCGAGAAGCTGCTGCTGAGCTGGATGGTTGGCCAGCAGGCCAATCGACGCATCGAGATCAAGCTGTCGAACAATTACGGCGCCGATGTCGTCGGGCACATCAACATCATCCACCCGGAACGCCTGCAGGTGCTCGGCCAGGCCGAGTACGAATGGGCTGAGCGCATCGGTGAGCGGCGTTTCGGCCAGATGTTCCAGGATCTTCTCGCCGCCCAGCCGCCGGCGGTGATCGTTGCCGACGGCCTGGTGCCGCCCGATCTGGTGCGCGAGGCTTGCACCCAGTCGGCAACGCCGCTGATCCTTTCACCCAAACCCTGCTCGGCGGTGATCGACCTGCTGCGCATTTACCTGTCGGCGCGCCTGGCCGATACCGTCAACATGCATGGGGTATTCATGGACGTCCTCGGCATGGGGGTCCTGATTACCGGTGATTCCGGTGTCGGCAAGTCGGAACTGGCCCTGGAACTGATCTCCCGCGGCCACGGCCTGGTTGCCGACGACGTCGTCGAGATGGCGCGCATCGCGCCGGCGACCATCGACGGCCGTTGTCCCGGCATGCTGCGCGATTTTCTCGAGGTGCGCGGACTCGGCCTGCTGAATATCCGGACCATTTTCGGCGAAACTGCCTCGCGCCGGAAAATGCGCCTCAAACTGATCGTTCATCTGCAGAAAACGGCTTCGATCACCGATGCGCCACGTCTGCCGCTCGACGCACAGACCCAGGAAGTACTCGGCGTGCCGATCCGCAAGGTAGTGATTCCCGTCGCGGCCGGCCGCAATCTGGCGGTGCTGCTCGAGGCGGCGGTGCGCAACACGATTCTCCAGTTGCGCGGTATCGACAGCATGCAGGATTTCATGGATCGTCAGCAGCGCATGATGATCGACGAAGAGGCCTGAATTACCGGATGGCCCCGGCAGGCCGTGACGTATCCGACGCGGTTTACAGGTGCTCGAACTCGGCGCTGTCGGCGGCCGGGTCGTTGCCCGAGCAGCCGAAGCAGATCCGGCCCGTACCCTCAAGCAGGATTTCGTTGCGCCGGACCAGTTTTTCGCCGCGTCCGGCGAGGCTGACAAAGCAGCCGTTGGTGCTGGTGTCGACCAGGAAGTAGCCTTCCTTGCGCTTTTCGATCCGGGCATGCTGGCGCGAAGCCTTGCGGTCCTCGATCACCAGTTTGTTGCCGAGATCGCGACCGAGGGTCAGGGCCGGGGTTTTGCTGTCGAGCAGGAAGGCCTTGCCGTGATAGCGCACGCATAGCCGGTCGACCGGCGGGTGGGTGGTCGGTGGCCCGAAGGTGGAGGGGGAGTAGCCGCCCATCTCGTGCACTGTCCACTGGATATGGAACAGCGCCAGGCTGTCGCCATTCTCCGGAATAGTGCCCAGTTCCGGCATCGGCCGGACGTTGACCGTGCCTGATTCCGGCAGTTCGGCGGCGAGTACCGAACTGCACAGGATTTGGTCGCGGCGGGCGATGCCGGCGATACGGGCGGCATTGGTGATGACTTCGCCGCTCATCTTGCCGGCTTCCTCGATGACCATGCCGGCATGTAGGCCGATGCGGATGGTCAGCTTGAGCCCGGATACCGGTGGCAGATCGGCAATCCGCTGCTGCATGTCGATGGCCGCCTGACAGGCGTCCTCAGCGGTCTCGTAGACGGCCAGCAATTCATCGCCGACGATCTGGATGGTGCGTCCGCGGTAGCCGTCGATGGAGCGTTTCATGCGCTTCAGGCAACGCTCGACCGCATGCATCGCCTCGGTGTCGCCGAGACGTTCGAACAGGCCGGCGCTGCCGGAAACATCGGCAAACATCACAATCATTCTGCGTTGCGTGGCGGTCATCGACGTCGTCATATCGGCGGTGTGGGGGTGGGGCGATTATATGATGAAGGGCATTGCAACGGCATTATGTCGAAAGGCTTAACGGGATCGTGCCGGCGATCGGCATCTCCGGGGTATCGAAGGCGATGTCGCCCTCCTCGACCGGGGTTTCGAGGTTCAGACCGCGGAAATCGAACAGCCCGTTGTCGGCCAGATGCGAGGGCACGATATTCTGCATGGCGGTGAACACCGCCTCGGTCCGCCCGGGGTAGCGCTTGTCCCAGTCCTGCATCATCTCGCGGATCTTCTGGCGCTGCAGGTTGTCCTGTGAGCCGCAGAGATTGCAGGGAATGATCGGGAATTCCATGCCGCGGGCGAATTTGGCGATGTCGGATTCCGGGCAGTAGGCCAGTGGCCGGATCACCACGTGCGCGCCATCGTCGGTGACCAACTTGGGCGGCATGGCTTTCAGCTTGCCGCCGAACAGCATGTTGAGAAACAGTGTATGCACCATGTCGTCGCGATGGTGGCCGAGGGCGATCTTGTTGGCGCCGAGTTCCTTGGCGGTACGGTAGATGATGCCGCGGCGCAGGCGCGAACACAGCGAGCAGGTCGTCTTGCCTTCGGGGATCTTCTCTTTGACCACCGAGTAGGTGTCGGCCTCGACAATGCGGAAGTCGACGCCGATCGAGGCAAAGTAGCCCGGCAGCACGTCGGCTGGAAACCCCGGTTGCTTCTGGTCGAGATTCATGGCGACCAGGCGAAAGCGGATGGGCGCGCGCTGCTGCAGCGCTTGCAGCATGGCCAGCAGGGTATAGGAATCCTTGCCGCCGGAGCAGCAGACGAGGACAGTGTCGCCGTCCTCGATCATGTTGTAGTCGCCGATCGCTTTGCCGGTACGGCTTTCGAGGAAGCGGCGGAGTTTCTGCAGGGTGTTCGAGGTAGTCATCAGGCAGCAGGCACGATGGCATCGTGCAGGTCGTGGGTGGACGGATCGCCCATAAAGACGCAAGTCTACCCTGAGTCGGCAGGTGCCACGAGCCTTAGATATCCGGCAGGCGTGCGTATTTCACGGTCGAGCGCATCCATTTCAGCGGCCATCGTTGCCAGGTGGCCGTTGCGCACCTGACCTCAAGGTTCGCTAGTGTCGAAAAAAACATGGTGGCAATCCGAATCAACGAGCGGGCCGCTAAAATCGCGCTTTTGTCGAGGTCTTATGAACACGCTGCCGCTTCCCGACCCGGATGCCCTCGCCCACAGCCAGCGCCTGCAGCAATTGCTGGCCAGCGAGATCGCTGACAGCGGCGGCTGGTTGTCCTTCGCCCGCTTCATGGAGCTGCTACTCTATGCGCCGGGTCTCGGCTATTACGCCGCTGGGGCGCGCAAGTTCGGCACCGCCGGCGATTTCGTCACGGCCCCGGAGATGACCGGCCTGTTCGGCCAGGCATTGGCCCGTCAGGTGCTTCCGGCAATGGCCGCGTCGGCTCCGAGCGTGCTCGAGGTCGGGGCCGGTTCGGGCCGCTTGGCCGCTGACCTGCTGCAGGCCCTGGAGGGCCTGCAGGCCCTGCCGGAAAGCTACTCCATCCTCGAGCTGTCGGCCGACCTGCGGCAGCGTCAGCGTGTCACGCTCGAACGGACAGTGCCGCACCTGATCGAGCGCGTCGTCTGGCTGGATCGACTCCCCGAACTGTTTGCCGGTGTCGTGGTGGCCAACGAACTGCTCGATGCCATGCCGGTCGACATCGTCGCCTGGCGCGCAGACGGTATCTATGCCCGCGGTGTCGCCTTGGCCGCCGACGGATGTTTCACCTGGAGCGAGCGTCCGGCGAGCGGCGCCCTGCTCGCTGCCGCAACCGAGATCGGCGAGCAATGCCAGTTGCCGCCCGGCTTCGAAAGCGAGATCGGCTTGGCCAGCCGGGCGTGGACGGCAGAATGGGGGCATCGTCTGCAGTGCGGTCTGCTGCTGCTGATCGATTATGGCTTTCCGCGCCATGAGTTCTATCATCAGCAACGGGGTCGCGGCACGCTGATGTGCCACTACCGTCACCACGCCCACACCGATCCCTTCTATCTGCCAGGCTTGCAGGACGTTACCGCGCATGTCGATTTCACGGCGATCGCTGCCGCCGCCGATACGGCCGGTCTCGAGGTACTCGGTTATGCCAGTCAGGGACGTTTCCTGCTCAACTGCGGCATCCTTGACTGTCTCGCCGAGATACCGACGGATAGCACGGATTACCTGCGGGCGGCCGGCGCCGTCAACAAACTGCTCCTGCCGCACGAAATGGGCGAACTGTTCAAGGTGATCGCCCTTGGTCGTGGTCTGGGCGAGCCGTTGTGTGGCTTTGCCGGCAGCGATCAGCGTCGCCGCCTCTGATCTGCCTTAGCGCCGGGCCAGGTCGCGGAAGTGGTTGGGCTGGCTGAGCACCAGACGGCCGAATTCTTCCAGCAGTGCCTGGTCGACGGCGTGCGGCCGGACCGTGTAGACGGCACTGCCGAGGCGCTCGAGATTGCGCGTCTCAAGAATCAGCACGCCTTTGGCGAAATCGGCGCGCCAGCGGGCGCTGACGCTGATTTCGCTGCCAATCTGGAACTCGGCACGTTCGACGTAGCTGCGTTCGTTCTTGTATTCCTTGCAGGTAAATGGCAGCCCGAAATCGAACAGGGTCGCCCGGAAGCGCTCAACCGCCGGGCCGTCGCGTTCGATGGGCGGCAGGGCGGCGCCGATCAGCCGGTAGGAAAAGCTGACCAGTTCGACAAGGGCGCCGGCACTCTGGCTCTGCGTCCGGTAGTCGGCGAAGCCTTCCTGCCAGGTCAGCTCGGCCAGGACGTGCTTGTCGATCAACGGGTATTGCCGGGGAATGGCCGGCTTCAGGATATTCAGTTGCTGGACGAATTCATGCAGGTAGAAGAACAGGTGCTTGAGCGCCTGATCGATGGCTTCGTTGGTCGAATTTCGCTCGGCCAGCGCCGTGTGCATTTCCCGCTGGCGGGTCTCGGCCTGATGACGCAACTGGTCGAGCAAGGTGCTGGTCTGTGATGGTGGTGCTGGCACTGGTGCTTCCACTACCGGCCGGGTCGCCGTGTTGCTCGCCACCGGTCGGCGCGGCGCACTGGTGGGGACGATTTCCGGGAAAACCAGTGTGGAGTCGCTCATGCCCGCCGGCGAACTGGTGTTTTGTTCGCGCTGTGCGCGACGCTCGGCCGCGTCGAGGTCGAAGGCCTCGATATCGGCCAGCAGCGAAGCTTCAAGTGCGGCGATATCTTCCTCGATACCGGACTTGTGTTCGCGCTTGGCCCGGATGGCCTCGCGAATGATCGACGACGTATCGTTGTTTTCCGGAGTGCTCATTGATCTTGGGGAATTTGCGTCTATTATTGGCTAATAGTGGTTGCATTCCGGAGTGAACGCAAGATGGACGTTGGATCGATCGGCAGTTTGAGTACCGCCCTGTCGCAGGCCAGAACCGGCGATGCCGTGGCCGTGTTGGTGATGAAGAAAGCCATGGACGTGCAGGCCCAGTCGGCACTGCAATTGCTCCAGGCTTTGCCGCAGCCGGCCAGCAATCCGGCCAATCTGGGCAACAGCGTCGACGTCAGGGCCTGAGGGTCGCCAGCCAGTCGCGTAACATGGCCGCCACCAGCGGCCATTCTTTTTCATGGGTCACCGCATGCCCCATGCCGCGGAAGATATGGCAGGGCAGGCCGTAGGTGTGGGCCGTGGTCTGGACCAGGAAAGCCGGCACCAGCACATCCTGTTCGGCGCCGAGAATCAGCATCGGCGGCCGGTGCATGGCGTGCAGGTTGGGCAGGTTGAACATCGACATGTCCCACAGCGCCCGCTGCGACTCCGATTGCATGCGCGTCAACCAGGCGGCCAGCATGGCCTCGTCGATGTCGCCGGCGAACAGCGCCTCGCGCAGGGTTTCCGTATCCGTGTAATTGCCGGCCATGATCCCGTTGATCTCGGCGAACAGCTGCGGTTTCTGGAACATCAGATGGAACTGCGAGGCGATCAGGCCCTGCGGCGGCACCGAGCAGACCAGTGCGGCGCCCGGGACGGTATGGCGCTCGAGGAACTTCTGGACGATGAAGCCGCCCATCGAATGGCCGATCAATACCGGTGTTTCGCCGAGCCAGTCGATCACTGTGCCGACGTCGTCAACATAGTCGGTGACCGAGTGCCAGTCGATGCGCTCGCGCCCGTGGCTGTCCCCATGGCCGCGCAGGGACAGCGCGTGGCAGGGATAGCCGGCGGCAGCCAGGAAGGGCATGAAGGTTTCGCTCCACATCCAGGCGCCGGCGAAGGCGCCGTGAATGAATAGCAGCGGAGGGCGGGCCGATTTCTTGTCGGGAAGGCAGGAGAGAACTTCCAAGCCTTCAATTGTGTGGCGCGTCATCGTGGCAGTCGGTCAGGGGAAGGCGTGATTAAATGCGACTTTCCCCCTGCAACGCAAGGCAAACCATGTTGAAGTGGATATTGACGTTGGTCATCGCCATCTTCCTGCTCGGCATCCTGACCCCGCATCTCGCCCGCTTCATCCGTTTCGGCCGCTTGCCCGGCGATTTCGCCTTCCGCTTTCGCGGCCGCACTTACGCCTTCCCCTTCGTCTCCATCTTGCTCTTTTCCTTGCTGCTCTGGCTGCTGTCGCGGGTGCTGTAGCGACCGGCTCAGGAAATGCCTAGGGCCAGGCTGACGGCCTTGACCCGGGCGGCGTGGATGCGCTCGGGAATCTGTCCGGGGGTGCTGCAGGCTTGGGCGATGTCGCCGGCGTTGATGGCATTGACCGCGGCCAGCGCGGCGAGCAGATGTTGCGGGCTGGCGTAGGGGCGATTCTCCCAGCCGAGGCGGCCGGTGTAGTCGCAGATGCAGGTTTCCAGCAATTGCCGGAAGCGCTCCGGCCGGCGCATCGCGTCGGTCTTTTCCAGCAGGCCGACGATGGTTGCCGCCCGCAGGTCGGCGGCGCGATGAATGTTGCCGTGATGGCGGGCCATCAGCAGGGCCAGATCGCGGCAGTCGCCGGGCACGCGCAGACGTGCCGAGACCTGTTCGACCAGACGCACGCTGCGTTCTTCATGACCGATGTGGCGCGGCAGGATGTCGGCCGGCGTCAACGCCTTGCCCAGATCGTGGGTCAGCGCGGCGAAGCGCACCGGCAACGGGTAAGCGCGGCGGGCCGACTGTTCGATGACCATCATCGTGTGGATGCCGGTATCGACTTCCGGATGGTAGTCGGCCCGCTGCGGTACGCCGAACAGGGCCTCGACTTCCGGCAGCAGTCGGGTCAAGGCTCCACACTCGCGCAGCACCGCAAACATCCGTTCCGGCCGATCTTCCATCAGCCCTTTGCCCAGTTCCTGCCACACGCGTTCGGCGACCAGATGATCGATCTCGCCCTCGGTCACCATGCGGCGCATCAAAGCCAGCGTTTCCGGGGCGATGGTGAAGTCGGCGAAACGGGCGGCAAAGCGGGCGATGCGCAGCAGGCGCACCGGATCTTCGGCAAAGGCTGGGCCGACATGGCGCAGCACCTTGGCCTGCAGGTCAGCCCGGCCGTTGAACGGATCGACCAGCCGGCCCAGTTCGTCGCGGGCCATGGCATTGATGGTCAGGTCGCGGCGGGCGAGATCCTCTTCCAGCGTAACCTCGGGGGCCGTATGGAAGGTGAAACCGTGGTAGCCGCGGCCGCTCTTGCGTTCCGTCCGGGCCAGCGCGTATTCCTCGCCGGTCTGCGGATGGAGGAATACCGGAAAGTCCTTGCCGACCGGGCGAAAACCGAGGGCGAGCAGGGTTTCCGGCGTGGCGCCGACGACGACGTGATCGCGGTCGGCATTGGGCCGGCCGAGCAATTCGTCGCGGATGGCACCGCCGACGATGTAGATTTGCATCGGCCGACTGCCGGGCTTAGCGCCCGGCGCGATAGCGGAAGCTGTCGAGCTTGCCCTTCGGCGTCCGCATCGCGATGTAGGTCGGGGCGACTGCTTCCAGCGCCGTCGGGCGCCAGTCGGCCGGTGGCTGGCAGTTGCCTTCGCAGACGCTGTCGACCTGCATCGAACGCAGGTTGTCCGGCGACATCAGTGGCTTCGGGGCCAGCCACATCAGGCCGGCCTGCAGGTAGGCCCAGCCTTCGGAGAGGGCGATGATGCGGGCCTTGCTGTCGCACAGCGAGGCGGTGTACTCGACCAGCTCGCGCAGCGTATAGATCTTCGGGCCGACCAGGTCGTAAGCCTGCCCATAGGTGTCGACATCGCCCAGGCTGGCGACGAAGGCATCGGCGACATCGGCTGCCCAGACCGGCTGGAAGCGCGCCTGGCCAAAGCCAAGCGGGAACACCGGGGCGGCCTTGAGAGCCTTGGCAAACAGGCTGAGGAAGGAGTCGCCGAGGCCGAAAACGACCGACGGACGGAAGATGGTGACGTCGAGTTTACCCTGGGCGGCCCGCACGATGGCCTCGCCGTCGCCCTTCGAGGCGAGGTATTCGGACGGCGCCTTGGGGTCGGCCTTGAGGGCGCTCATGTGTACCAGGCGGCGGATGCCGGCGGCCTGGCAGGCGGCGATGATCTTCTTCGGCAGTTCGACGTGCGCTTCGGCGAAATCGTGGCTGTAGGGGAATTTGACGTCGCGGCTGTGCAGGACGCCGACCAGATTGATTACCGCATCGTGGCCGCGCATCAGTTCGGTCAGTGTCTGTTCGCAGTGGATGTCGGCTTCCGGCATGTCGACGCCGGGCTGGATGATCAGGGCCTTGGTCCGCTCGCGGCGGCGGGTCGGCACGGTCACCTCGATGCCGCGTTGCGACAGGCGATTGACGATGTAGGTACCGATAAAACCGCTACCCCCCAGCAGCAAGACCTTCTTGATGTCCATCTGGAACCCCGGAAACGTTTTTCGTAAAGTCGCGATTTTACGGCAAATAGGGGCTGGCGGACAGGCGATCAGGCGCTTAGCGCCGGCTTTCGCGCAGGGCTTCCATGGCTGCCGTTTCGAACAGTCCCGGTACGCCGAGACGGCTGGCTTCGCCGGCGCCCAGTTGTTGGGCGAGCAGGTGGGGATGAATGGACAGTGCAAACGGCAGTTCCGGATTGAACAGCAGGCTGCGCCCGCTGTCGGCGCTTTGCCGGCACAGGCGCAAGACCTGGCGTTGCCCGGCGACGGTCAATTCCAGCCAGTCGCCGGGGGCGCAACGCGCGGGGCTCGGCGGGAGTTTATGCGGCTGGGTGAAATCGAGCGTATGCAGTGTCAGGTTGCCGTATTTCAAGGTCCCGGTAGCGACTCGCTGGGATGGCCGGCGGTTCGCCGGCGTAACGGCTTCGCCGGTGGCGGGAACGGGGTTGCGGCGCAGGGCATCACGCTGTCGGCTGAAAAAGAGATCGAGCAGGCGGGTGCGTTCGGCGGCCGGCAGATTGCTGCGTTCCATGCCGTCGGTCAGGATCTTCAGGGCATGCGGCAAGCGACTCGCCAAGGCCTTGCGGGCCTCGCTGTCGAGGCCGGGCTGGAAACTTGACAGCAGGGTGTGCGCGGCGCCGGCGTGGTCTTGCCAGGCGATGCTATCTGGGCCTTCCTTCAGCCAGATCTGCTCGAGCAGGTTGCGCCAGGCGGTTTCGAGGAAGTGAAAGATTTCCGGGGGTTCCTGGTCGATGGCCAGACGGTCGAACAATCCGTCGATCGCGACGAGCGCCTGATCCCGCTGTTCGAGCCGGGCGAACAGCGATAGGTAGGCCGCTGCCTCGCTGTCGATGCGGGCGCTGCGCTCGGCGATGATGGCGTCGAGCCGGCCCGCGGCTTCCGCGAAAACCGCCCGGCCGCCGGACGGTGCGGTACGCAGCGTACTGGCGACGGCGGTCAGCTGCGTGCACAGTGGATGCTGCGGCGGAATATCGAGCGGCGCGCCAAGCAGCGCCAGCCCCAGGCGGTCGATGACCTGCCGACACGGGTGCGCCGGGTCGGTGAACAGGCTGTGATCCTTGATCGCCACTTTGATGAGGGTGATCTGCAGGCTCGAAATCATCGCCTTGAGCGCATCCGGCAGGTTCGGGTCGGCCAGGATGGCGTCGCAGAGCATGGCTACCGAGTCGATGGCCAGACCTTCTGCCGTCGCCGACGGAATCCCCAACTCCCTGGAATTTAGAGGGCGTGCCGGCTTGGCTGGCTTGGCCCGGGTGTCTTCAAACAGCTCCGGCAACAGGGAAGAGAGATCGGGCGAACTGCTGGTCAGGAAATCGCGTTGGCCACTGACGGTCCGTTCGAGATCGTCAAGGCGGAACAGCAGGTTGTCGATGGCTGCCTGGCTGAGCAGGGCGACGCCGATGTCGCCACCGCTGATGGTCACTCCCCCGGCAAGGTCGCCGGTGCGCGCGAGCAGGTCTTCCTGCAGGGCGACGAGCGCATCCCGTGTCTCGGCCGGGCGAGGCGGCGCCGTCTTCGTCGGGGCCTCGGGGCTGCCGACGATGCTTGCCTGGGCGGGCGCGACGCCGGCCTGGCCGAGGCAGTCGTTGATCTCCCGGTAGATAGCCGGCAGGCCGTCCAGCAGCAGATCTTCGAGGCGGTCGACAAGATCCAGTTGCTGATCCAGCGTGTGGGCATCCGCCGCCTTGAACATGGCGCGCAGGCCTTCGCTGATGCCGCGCGGGCCGACCGGGTTGTCGGCCTTCTGCAGTTCAGGCCGGGCGAGCAGCGTGATGAAACGCAGGTAGGTGTGCCAGAGATCGGTGGCCGCCCCTTCGAACAGGCGGCCGGTCAGGTTGTCGAGCCGGATGCCCAGTTCCAGCTCGTCGTCGCCGACCAGGGTTATGCGCGACGAGGTCAGACCGCGTGCCTCTTCCCTGAAGCCGCCACGGGAGGGGCGGCTGACCAGTTCGTCGTAATGCTTGCCGATGCCGTCGACGACGGCGCGGCAGGCCATCTCGCTGAGCAGGCCGGCGGACCGCAGCAACAGGTCGAGGCGCTGCAAGTAGCGGGCTCGGCAGTCGCGGGCTACTTCGAAACGGTCAGGGGCGATGGACATGGCAAGGTGATCTCCGGTGCGCTAAACGCCTCCCGCATGCGGGTGCGAACTGCAGCAAGCGCTAAAGTCTAGCTGCCCTCCACGTCATCGACAAACCGACAAACGCGCCCACCCGTTCACGGCAAGTCGCGGTCCTTCATCGGTTGATCGCCAGCCGGTGCGATGGTTCCCAGGCGTGCCTTCAACGAATCGGGTTTACCGGTGAACTGGGCCGAGTAGTAGACGGCATTGCTCATCACTTTCTTGACGTAGTCGCGGGTCTCGCTGAAGGGAATGGTCTCGGCGTAGATGGCGCCTTCCAGCGGGCGTTCGCCGCGCCAGCGTTTGGCCCGACTGGGGCCGGCGTTGTAGGCGGCCGAGGCGAGTACCGGGTGGTTGTCGAGGTTTTCCATGACCAGGCGCATATAGCTGGTGCCGAGCAGGACGTTGGTCTCGGTGTCGGTGACGCGGCCGGGATGGTAGTCGCGCAGGCCGATCTTCTTCGCCACCCATTTGGCGGTCGCCGGCATCAGCTGCATCAGGCCGGAAGCGCCGGCTGAGGATTTGGCGTTGCTGATGAAGCGGCTCTCCTGGCGCATCAGGCCGTATACCCAGGCATCGTCGAGCGTCTGGTTGCGGGCGGCGGGACGGACCTGTTCGTCGTAGGGCGCGAGGAAGCGCAGCGAGTAGTCGTGCTCGTCCTTGGTCCGCTCGGCGGTGTTGATCGCCCGGTCCCAGATCTGCTGGCGGCGGGCCAGTTCGGCGGCGGCCAGCAACTGGCGGTCGTTCATGCCGCGCAGCGACCAGTTCCATTCGCGCACGCCCTCGGTGCGCATGTCGAGGCGGAAAAAGGCCAGGGCGCGTTGCAGGCCGGCATGCCCGTTGGCCGCGCGCAGTTCTTCGGGCGCCAGCGGCCGGGCGCGTGTCGGCGGCATCAGGCTGCGGCCCAGCTCTTCGTCGGCCAGATTGCCGTAGAAGCTGGCCTGGCCGGCAATGCGGGTAAATAGTGCGTCGGCCTCGGCAGTCAGGCCACCGGCCTTGTGGGCGCGGCCCAGCCAGTAGATCCAGTCGGGGCGTGCCGCCAGCTCCGCCGGCATGCTCTGGATGGTGTCGCGCACGCTTCCCCAGTCCTGCGCCCGCAAAGCCGCCCTGACCTTCCACTGCGCGGCTTCTTCGGAGAGCGGCGAGAGGCCGGCGCGGGCGTACCAGGTCAGTGCTTCCGGCAGGTGGCGACGGGCCGCCTGCAGGGCAATCTGTCCCCAGGCCCATTCGCGTTCGCTATCGTGCAGGCGTTTCTGGCGCTTTTCCAGCTCTTCGGCGGCGTGGTGCGGATCGTTGATGGCCAGGCGCTGGATGGCGATGGCGGTTAGTTCGCGGGCTGGCCGGCTGGTCGACTGAGTCGCCAGCTGGCGTTGCGGGCCAGCGATGGTCAACTCGAAGCTCTTGCCTTCCGGCTTCTGGCTGTCCGGCAGAAAATTCAGCGTCGTCCGCGCCTGGCCGGGGCGATTGAGTTCGATCTGCCGGCGGGCGCGGGCCCAGATGTCGTCGACACTGACCCGCTGGCTGTGGACCAGGGCCTCGATCAGCGGCTGACAGGCTTCCGGCGGTTCCAGCATGGACAGCCACAGGCGGTCGGCTTCGTCGAGCACGCGGCGCTCGCCGCGCGCCAGCCGGGCCTGCTGGTGCAGGCAGGTGACGTCGGCCTCGGGCGCCTGCAGCAGCGGGTACTCGCGTTCGATTTCGTTCCACGTGAAACGCTTGCCGAGCCAGCGGATCCAGTCGGCGCGCAGGCGCTCGGCAACATAAGTGCCTTCGTGCCGGGCAAGAAAGTCGCGCAGGCTCTCGCTGTTGCCGTCGTCCAGGCGCTGGCGCAGGCGGTAGTTTTCGACATGGGCGGCGAGTTCGTGATTGCCGATGCGGGCGGCGGCATTGTCCAGGCGGACGCGGTCGCCAATGCGGAAGGCCTCGCGGGCGGCGATGAAAATCTCGTCGCGTGTCTCCTGGGTGGCGCCGGGCAAGGCGATGAGCAGGCCGAACAGCGCGGCGCAGAGGTGCGGCAACTTCATGTTAGATTTATCTGATGGGTGAACCGTTGGGGAAGGCGAACGAGGATAGCACGGCCGAGAAACGGGCGTTGCGGCGCGAGATGACGGCCCGCCGGGCAGCGCTCGCCGGGGCGGCCCATGCCGCCGCCTCGGCCCGTATCGTCGGGCATCTGCAGGCGGCGTTGGCGCCGCCGCGGGTGCTCGCTTTCTGCTGGCCGATCAAGCATGAACCGGACGTGCGGGCGATCGTCGATCACTGGCGTCGGGCCGGTTGCCGGGCGGTTCTGCCGGTGGTGCTCGCCGAGGCGGCGCCGCTGGCCTTCCGCGAATGGTGCAGCGATACGCCGCTGACCGAGGACCGCTATGGCATTCCGACGCCGGCGGCCGGCGAATGGCTGGTGCCGGACATGATCCTGCTGCCGCTCAACGGTTTCGATGCCGCTGGTTATCGTCTGGGTTATGGCGGCGGCTACTTCGACCGCACCCTGGCCGCCCTCACCCCGCGGCCGCTGGCCGTCGGCGTCGGCTTCGAGATCAACCGCCTGCCGAGCATCCGTCCCGAGGCGCACGATCAGCGCCTCGACTGGATCGTTACCGAAGCCGGTGCGTTCAGGCCTGTTGTCGCCTGAGGGCGTAGGTGGCGAAAGCGAAACAGCTGGCGGCGACGGCGGCGAGCAAGGCCTGGCGCAGGTCGTGCAGCCCGGTGCGCAGGGCCAACTCCAGCGCGTAGCCGTGCTGCAGGGCGAGCAACATGGAAGCGCAGGCGAGGGCCAGCCAGATGCGCCAGCGGGCGGCCGGCTGGCCGCGCAGCAGAAAGCATTCGATGGCCAGGCCGGCGGCGAAGGCCTGGCCCCCCAGGGCCAGCAGCAGTGCCCAGACCGAGAGTTCGTAGCCGTTCATGCCGCCTGGCAAGCCGTGACGAAACGGCGCAGCGCCTCGTCCAGGGTCGTCCGCGGACAGCCGAAGTTGAGCCGCAGCCAGCCGGGGGCGCCGAAATCGCTGCCATCCGACAGGCCTAGGCCGTGCGCCTCGAAATGCGCGGCGGGCTGCGCCAGGCCGAGCGGTCGCACGTCGATCCAGGCCAGGTAGGTGGCCTCAACCCGGCTCATCGTCACCCGGCCGGCGGCGGCGACCGCCGCCGCGACGCGGTCGCGGTTGCCGGCCAGATAGGCGAGCAGCTCATGGTGCCAGTCGCCACAGTCGCGGTAGGCGGCTTCGCAGGCAGCCAGGCCGAGCACGTTCACATGCGGCACGATGCCGTCCATGGCATGCAGGAAGCGGCGGCGCAGCGCCGCATCGGGAATCACCGCGAAGGCGCAGCCGAGACCGGGAATGTTGAAGGTCTTCGACGGCGCCAGCAGCGTGATGCTGCGCTTGGCGGCTGCCGGTGACAGGCTGGCGAAGGGAATGTGGCGTTTGTCGCCATCGAGAATCAGGCCGCAGTGGATTTCGTCGGAGCAGACGATCAGGTCGCGTTGTTCGGCGAAGTCGGCCAGGGCCTGCAGTTCCTCGCGCTGCCAGCAGCGGCCGACCGGATTGTGCGGATGGCAGAGCAGGAACAGCCGGGTGGCCGGCGTGGTGGCCGTCGCTAGTGCGGCCATGTCCCATTGCCAGCGGCCGTCGCGCTGCGCCAGGTCGACCCGGTTCAACGCCCGACCGGAAAAGCGCGGCGCCGACAGGAAGGGCGGATAGACCGGCGTCGCCGTCAGCACCTCGCCGTCGATCGCCCGGCAGGCGATGTTGAGGCCGCTGACGAGGCCCGGCAGCCAGACGATCCAGTCACGTTCGACGGACCAGCCATACTCGCTGCAGAGGTGAGTGAGCACTGACTCCTCGAGTGCCGGCCACGGGTGGCCATAGCCGAAGACCCCCGCCTCGACGCGCCGGTGCAGTGCGGCGAGCACCGCCGGCGGGGCGGCGAAATCCATGTCGGCCACCCATAGCGGCAGGATGTCGCGGCCGGCGTACTTGCCCCACTTGATCGAGTCGGTACCGCGCCGCTCGACCGGCGTGTCGAACTGGCTCACACCTCGAGATGCTGGTACAGGGCGGTGGACAGGTAGCGCTCGCCGAACGACGGAATGACGACGACGATCAGCTTGCCGGCGTTCTCCGGCTGTTGTGCCAACTGCAGTGCGGCCCAGGTGGCGGCACCGGACGAGATGCCGACCAGCAGCCCTTCCTCGGTGGCCATGCGGCGGGCGGTGGCGAAGGCATCGTCGTTGCTGACGCGGATCACCTCGTCGTACACAGCGGTGTTCAGCACGCCGGGCACGAAGCCGGCGCCGATACCCTGGATCGGGTGCGGCCCCTTGGCGCCGCCGGAGAGCACCGGCGAGGCGTCCGGTTCGACGGCAACAATCTGCACGCCGGGCTTCCGGGCTTTCAGCACTTCGCCGACGCCAGTGACAGTGCCGCCGGTACCGACGCCGGCGACGAAGATGTCGACCTGGCCGTCGGTGTCGCGCCAGATTTCCTCGGCCGTGGTGCTGCGATGCACGGCCGGGTTGGCGGCATTCTCGAACTGCTGCGGGACGAAGTAGCGGCTGTCGCTGGCCGCCAGTTCCTCGGCCTTCTTGATGGCGCCGCCCATGCCTTCCGGCCCCGGCGTCAGGATCAGTTCGGCGCCGTAGGCCTTCAACAGCAGCTTGCGCTCGCGGCTCATGGTTTCCGGCATGACGAAGGCAGCCTTGATGCCGCGCGCGGCGCAGACCATGGCCAGGCCGATGCCGGTGTTGCCCGAGGTCGGTTCGAGGACGATGGTGTCCGGGCCGATCTGGCCGGCGGCCACGGCGGCATCGAGCATGGCGACGGCGATGCGGTCCTTGACGCTGTGCCCGGGGTTGAAGAATTCGAGCTTGGCGACGACGGTGGCGGCGGCCCCGGCGGTGACGCGGTTGAGTTTGACCAGCGGCGTGTTGCCGACCAGTTCGGTGACGTTGTTGGCGATTTTCATGAGCGGAGTTCCGGAAGTGGGTAGCAGCAGTCTAGGCGGCCCGGGCAGCCCGGCAAAGACGGAAAAGGCAAATCCATATCAGCTTTGGTCATTAACCGAGGAATAGCTTGTAGGCCGGGTTCTGGCTTTCGTCCCAGTGCGCGTAGCCGAGGTTCTTCAGGAATTCGCGGAACTGCCCCATGTCGCTCGCCGGCACCTGCATGCCGACCAGCACCCGGCCGTAGTCGGCGCCGTGGTTGCGGTAGTGGAACAGGCTGATGTTCCAGCCGGTGCTCATCTGGGTCAGGAAATTCATCAGCGCGCCCGGCCGCTCGGGAAACTCGAAGCGATAGAGCAGTTCGCTCATGCCGTTGTTGCAGACCTGCGGCGCATGGCCGCCGACCATATGGCGGATGTGGTTCTTGGCCATCTCGTCATCGGTCAGGTCGAGCGTCGGGTAGCCGTGCTTCTGCAGGCTGTCGACCAGCTTCAGCGATTCCTCGCGTTTGGCCACCTGGACACCGACGAAGACGTGGGCTTCGGCTTCGGTGTTGTAGCGGTAGTTGAACTCGGTGATGTTGCGCTTGCCGATCAGCGCCAGGAACTTCTTGTAGGCGCCGGGCTTCTCGGGCAGCGTCACGGCGAACACCGCCTCGCGCTGCTCGCCGAATTCGGCGCGCTCGGCGACGAAGCGCAGACGGTCGAAGTTCATGTTGGCGCCGGAAGTCACGGCGATCAGGTTCTTGTCCTTGAGCTTGTGCTGGCGGGCGTATTCCTTGGCCCCGGCGACGGCCAGCGCGCCGGCCGGCTCGAGGATCGAGCGGGTGTCCTCGAAGACATCCTTGATCGCGGCGCAGATGGCGTCGGTGTCGACCAGGATGACTTCGTCGAGATGTTCCTTGCACAGGCGGAAGGTTTCCTCGCCGACCAGCTTGACGGCGGTACCGTCGGCGAATAGCCCGACCTGCTCGAGACGCACGCGCTTGCCGGCGGCGATCGACTGCTTCATCGCATCGGCGTCGAAGGTCTCGACCCCGATGACCTTGATCTGCGGCTGCAGGCGCTTGATGTAGGCCGCCACCCCGGCAGCCAGGCCGCCACCGCCGATGGCGCAGAAGATGGCGTGGATCGGCCCGTTGTGGCGCGAGTGCTGACGGAGGATTTCCATGGCCACGGTGCCCTGCCCGGCGATCACTTCCGGATCGTCGAAGGGATGGACGAAGGTGAGCTTCTCCAGCTTTTCCAGCTCCAGCGCGTGGGCGCAGGCTTCGTCGAAGGAATCGCCGAACAGCACGACTTCGCCGCCGCGCCGGCGGACTGCGTCGATCTTGATACCCGGCGTCGAGGTTGGCATGACGATGACCGCCCGGCAGCCGAGCTGGGCAGCGGACAGGGCGACGCCCTGGGCATGGTTGCCGGCCGAGGCGCAGATGACGCCGCGCTTCAGTTTCTCGGCCGAGAGGCTGGCGATCTTGTTGTAGGCGCCGCGCAGCTTGAAGGAAAACACCGGCTGCATGTCCTCGCGCTTCAGGATGATCTTGTTGCCGACCCGGGCCGACAGGTTGCCGGCGAGTTCCAGCGGCGTTTCGACGGCGACGTCGTAGACCTGGGCGTTGAGGACTTTTTCGAGGTAATCCGGGTGCATGGCGCGACTCAGTCTGGGCAAAACAGCGATTCTACGGGCCGCGTGACCAAACGTCACGGCGCAACGGGGAGAATGCCGCTCGCCGAATGAACCCGGGGGCCTTTCCCCGGTCTACCGGCCCCGCGTGCTGCGCCGCAATACGCTAAAATCCCTTTTTTGATAGACCCTGGCTGCCTCCATGACTGCCCGCCTGCGCGAAATCCCGTACAACTACACCTCGTTTTCCGATCGCGAGATCGTCATCCGCCTGCTCGGCGCCGACAACTGGGCGGTGCTCGACGAATTGCGTCTCGAACGCGTCACCGGCCGCTCGGCGCGGATGCTCTACGAGGTGCTCGGCGACATCTGGGTGGTCCAGCGCAATCCCTATCTGGAAGACGACCTGCTAGACAACCGCGAGCGCCGCGATGCGCTGGTCAATGCCCTGCGCCATCGCCTGAAGGAAGTCGAGAAGCGCCGCAGCGAAAGCGAAGCGGACGACCCGGAGCGCGCGGCCAAGGTCAAGCGCCTGGTCGAGGCAGCACATGTCGCAGTCGACCGTTTTGCCGAGCATTTCGGCAAGACCATCGACCTGCGGCGCAAGGTGCTGAAGGTGCTGGGCAAGCACACCCGCCGCGACAACATCGCCTTCGACGGCCTGGCTCGCGTCTCGCACGTCACCGACGCCACCGACTGGCGCGTCGAGTACCCCTTCGTCGTGCTCCATCCGGATACCGAGGAAGAGATCGGCCATCTCGTGCGCGGCTGTATCGAAGCCGGCCTGACCATCATTCCGCGTGGCGGCGGCACCGGCTACACCGGCGGCGCCGTGCCGCTGACGCCGTACTCGGCGGTGATCAATACCGAAAAGCTGATCGACATCGGTCCGGTCGAGGAACTGGTGCTGGCCGGCCACGAAACACCGTACGCCACTATCCGTACCGGCGCCGGTGTCGTCACCGATCGCGTTTCGGAAGCCGCTTCGCTGGCCGGCCGCGTCTTCGCCGTCGACCCGACCTCGGCTTCCGCCTCCTGCATCGGCGGCAACATCGCCATGAACGCCGGTGGCAAAAAGGCCGTGCTGTGGGGCACTGCGCTCGACAACCTGGCCTGGTGGAAGATGGTCGATCCGGACGGCAACTGGCTGGAAGTCGAACGCGTCAATCACAACTACGGCAAGATCCACGAACAGGAAAATGTCGAATTCCGCGTCAAGCGTTTCGACCCGAGCGGCAAGAAGCTGCTCGGCGAGGAAGTTCTGACCATGCCCGGCGCCGCCTGCCGCAAGACCGGGCTGGGCAAGGACGTCACCGACAAGTTCCTCGGCGGCATTCCCGGTGTGCAGAAGGAAGGTACCGACGGCATCATCGTCGCCGCCCGCTGGGTGCTGCACAAGATGCCGCCGGTGGCGCGCACCGTCTGTCTCGAATTCTTCGGCCAGGTGCGCGAAGCGGTGCCGGCCATCGTCGAGATCACCGATTACTTCAAGCCGGGCGGGGCTGGTCATGCCGCCGGCGTCCAGCTGGCTGGTTTGGAGCACCTCGACGAACGCTACGTCAAGGCCGTCGGCTACGCGACCAAGGCCAAGCGCCACGGCCGGCCGAAGATGGTGCTGATCGGCGATCTCGTCGGCCACGACGAGAAGGCGGTGATGGCCGCTGCCTCGGAAGTCGTGCGTATGTGCAACCTGCGCGCCGCCGAGGGCTTCATCGCTGTCGATGCCGAGACGCGCAAGAAATTCTGGCTCGACCGTTCGCGTACCGCCGCCATCTCGCGTCATACCAACGCCTTCAAGGTCAACGAGGATGTGGTCATTCCGCTGCCGCGCATGGGCGACTACTGCGACGGCATCGAGCGCATCAACATCGAGTTGTCGACGCAGAACAAGCTGGCGCTGTGCGCTGCGCTGAGCGAGTTCCTGCAGGGCGAGCTGCCGCTGCATGCCGGCGATGCCAACCTCGACAAGGAGGTGCTGATCGGCGACCGCCGCCAGGCGGCGCTCGATTACGTCGAAGCGGTGCGCCTGCGCTGGGAGTGGCTACTCGACAACCTCGACCTGCCGCTGGCCGAAGCCGAGTCGCGCTTCCTGTCCTACGGTGTCCAGGCCGGTGAACTGACCAACAAGGCCGCCAGCCCCACCCTGTTCCACCGCCTGCAGGATTACTCGGTGCGCACGTCTTGGAAGCAGGAGCTGAAGGCGCGCCTGACCAAGATTTTCGACGGTGCGATGTATCGCCCGATCCTCGAGCGCATCGAGGCCATCCACAAGGAAACGCTGCGCGGCCGCGTCTTCGTCGCCCTGCACATGCACGCCGGCGACGGCAACGTGCATACCAACATCCCGGTCAATTCCGACAATTACGACATGCTGCAGACGGCGCACAAGGCCGTCGAGCGCATCATGCATCTGGCCCGCAGTCTGGATGGCGTGATTTCCGGCGAGCACGGGATCGGCATCACCAAGCTGGAATTCCTCACCGACGAGGAAATCGGCCCCTTCCGCGCCTACAAGCAGAAGGTCGACCCGGAAGGGCGTTTCAACAAGGGCAAGCTGATGCCCGGCGGCGACATGGGCAATGCCTACACGCCGTCGTTCAGCCTGCTCGGCACCGAGTCGCTGATCATGGAGCAATCGGAAATCGGCAAGATTTCCGACATGATCAAGGACTGCCTGCGCTGCGGCAAATGCAAGCCGGTCTGCTCGACCCACGTGCCGCGGGCCAACCTGCTCTACTCGCCGCGCAACAAGATCCTGGCCACCTCGCTGCTGGTCGAGGCCTTCCTGTACGAGGAACAGACCCGGCGCGGCATTTCGCTGAAGCATTTCGACGAATTCAACGACGTCGCCGACCACTGCACGGTCTGCCACCGCTGCCTGAAGCCCTGCCCGGTCGACATCGATTTCGGCGACGTTTCGGTGGCCATGCGCAACTTCCTGCGCAAGCAGGAGAAGAAGCGCTTCAGTCCCGGCACCTTCGCGGCGATGACCTACCTGAACCTGAAGGATCCGGCGACCATCAAGCTGATGCGCTTCGGCATGATGGATTTTGGCTTCAAGGCCCAGCGCCTGGTGCACAAGGCGGCCAAGGCGCTTGGCCTGACCCAGGCCAGCCGCCAGCATCCGCCGGCGACGCTCGGCGCGCCGAGCGTCAAGACCCAGGTCATCCACTTCCTCAACCGGCCGATGCCGGGCAACCTGCCCAAGCGCACCTCGCGCGGCCTGCTCGACATCGAGGACGACAAGGTCATCCCGGTGATCCGTAATCCGAAGGTGGCGAGCGAGGAGTCGGAAGCCGTCTTCTACTTCCCCGGCTGCGGCTCGGAGCGGCTGTTCTCGCAGGTCGGCCTGGCGACGCAGGCGATGCTCTACGAAGTCGGCGCCACCACCGTGCTGCCACCGGGCTACCTGTGCTGCGGCTATCCGCAGAATGCCTCCGGCGATGCCGACAAGGGCCAGAAGATCACCACCGACAACCGCGTTCTGTTCCACCGCGTCGCCAACACGCTGAACTATCTCGACATCAAGACGGTGATCGTCTCCTGCGGCACCTGCATGGATCAGTTGCAGAAGTACCAGTTCGAGAAGATCTTCCCCGGCTGCCGCCTGCTCGACATTCACGAGTACCTGATGGAGAAGGGCGTCAAGCTGGAAGGTGTGACCGGCACCCGCTACATGTACCACGATCCCTGCCACACGCCGATGAAGGCCTACGCGCCGCTGGCCGTGACCAAGGCGCTGATGGGCCAGGAAGTGCCGCTGACCGACCGCTGCTGCGGCGATGCCGGTTCTTTCGCCTATTCGCGGCCGGATATCGCCACCCAGGTGAAGTTCCGCAAGCAGCAGGAAATCGAGCAGGGGGCGGAAAAACTGCGCGCCGACGGGTTTGCCGGTGAGGTCAAGATTCTGACCTCCTGCCCGGCCTGCTTGCAGGGCCTCTCCCGCTACGACGACGATGCCGGCACCACGGCTGATTACATCGTTGTCGAGCTGGCCAAGCACCTGCTTGGCGACAACTGGATGGCGGACTATGTCGGCAAGGCGAACAGTGGCGGCATCGAACGCGTCCTGCTCTGATCGCCTGTCCGTGAAATAGCTCCTTGAAAACGCCCGACCCCTTGCGTTATCAATGGGCTCGGGCGATCCTGCGCCTATTTCCGGAGGCTTGACGTGAGTCTGAGCGAAGTCAGCTGCGAGCTGTGTGCCGTGCCCGGCGGAGCCTTGCTCTGGCAGTCCGCCGACTGCCGGGTGGTGCGTGTCGACGACCCGCACTACCCCGGCTTCTGTCGCGTCATCTGGCACGCTCACGTGCGCGAAATGACCGATCTGCCGGCGGCGGCGCGAGTGCAACTGATGACGGTCGTTTTCGCGGTCGAAGAAGCGGTACGTCACCTGTTCGCCCCGGACAAGATCAATCTCGCCAGCTTCGGCAACATGGTTCCGCATCTGCATTGGCATGTCATTCCGCGTTGGCGGGATGACCGGCATTTCCCAGAGCCGGTCTGGGGCCAGGTCCGGCGTCCGGGATTGAGCGAACGGCCTGGCATCACCGACGACGAACTGGCACAGGCTCTGGCTCGTGCACTCTCTCCCCCTGAAACCATGAGGTCGCCATGAGTGCCCTGCCCGATACCACCCTGCCCTCCTTCCGCGACTTGGCCGATGGCGGCAATTACCTCTCGCAACTGGTCCTGGCCAATCCGGTCGTCGCCGAGCAGCAGCTGATGCGCTTTCTCGACGCCCTGCTCGCCGACCCGCCCAGCCCTACGGTGCTGCTCAGCTTGCTCGAACAGGCGCGGACGCCGCTGTGTTTTGTCGAGGAGGAAATGGCGCGGCGCTACCACAGCAAGGCCGTACCCCTCGCCGAAGAAGAGGAAGCAAATTTCCAGCAGGTCGTGGCGGCCTGGCGCAAGGCCGCCAAGGCCTATGCCCTGTGTGCCCGACTGGAGCAGCCGGATACCGGCAATCCGAATTACCGGTCGATGATGGCGACCATCCTGGATCGCTGCCTCTACTACACCGGGATGGTGGTCCTCGAACACTTCCGGGCGCGGCGTGAGTTGCCGCCAGGCATCTGGCAGGAATTGCACGGTTACTACGCGTCAGCCGAAGAGTGGGGCATTGCCTATTTACCGGTACAGGACACGCTGGAGAACAGCCTGCAGGCATCGCATTGCGCCGCCGCCTACGCAACGCTGCTGCTGATCGACATCGCCAGCCCGTACAGCAACAGCGTCCGCAATCTGGCGCTGATCCGGCGCTGGGCTGGCAGTTGGGCGCCGCTGATCTCGATTCATCGCCTCGACGACGATCTGGAAGTCCCGCCCTATGTCGTCGAGCTGATGAAGGACTCGGCCTTGCACCCGAGTGCCGCCAGCGAGAACCTGGGGGACGATGCGCGGTGTATCGACACCACCAGCCTAGGTTTCCAGATCAATCACATGCTGGCCCAATTGCGCCAGCGGGTGACGCCCTCGCAACTCGGGCTGGGCGAGGAAACCAGCAGCCATGTATTGCAGCTGCTCGAACACCTGCTGCGCCCGTGGACCCAGCAGGCATCGCCGCGGCGTTTCCGGCGCTTTGCCAGTGAGGGTACCGCACGCGTTGCGATCGGCTTCGAAGCCATGCATTTTTTTGTCGCCGGGGAGGAGTTCATCCAGCCGGATGCGGTCAGTACCTATTCGCGTGGCGAGTTCGAGCAACTGTTCACCTTCCGTGAGCAGGTATCGCCCGGTCAGAAACTGAACATTCGGCCACAGGTCGATTTCCCCGTCGACGCGTGGTCGGTGATCAATCATTCGGCCAATGGTTTCCGCCTGGGGCGCAGCTGTGCCGGGCAGAAGATCAGCCACGGCCAGCTGATGGCACTTTGTCCGCATGATGGCGAACGTTTCCTGCTCGCCCACGTGACCTGGCTGATGCAGGAACACTCGGGCGGGCTGATCGCCGGCCTCGCTACCCTGCCAGGGATCCCACTGGCGATCGGTGTCCGCCATGTGGCAGCCAGCGGCATGCACGAGCGCTATGTCCGGGGCTTCATGCTGCCGGCGGTGGCGGCGATCGACGAAGCCGCGTCGCTGGTGCTGCCGGTGGGCATGTACCAGGCGAGCCGAACGCTGGAAGTCTTCTGCGGCGAGAAATGCTGGCAGGTGCGCATGATGCACGTGGTGCAGCGCGGTAGCGATTTCGATCGGGTCACCTATCAGGCACTTTGATCCGCCTTGCGGTCGGGGTGAGACGAGTGCGCTAAACTAGCGTCCTCATCGTGGAGGACAGCATGGCCGGCATCGAACGGGATACACCGATACCCACAGAAATCACTTTGCATCAGAAATCGCGCCGCCTGGAGCTGGCTTACGAGAACGGCCAGCGTTACCTGCTGGATTTCGAATATCTTCGGGTATTTACGCCTTCGGCCGAAGCACGGGGCCACGGACCCGGACAGGAGACGCTGCAGACCGGCAAGCGAAACGTGCTGATCGAGCGCATCGAGCCCGTCGGCACCTATGCCGTGCGCCTGGTTTATTCCGATGGTCACGACAGTGGCCTCTATTCTTGGGATCTGCTGCACAACCTGGCGGCGCACCATGATGAACTCTGGGCGGAATACCTGAAGCAGCTGGACAGTCAGGGTCTGTCCCGCGATATCGATACCACGTCGCGGCCGGCCGGCGGCGCCTGCGGCCACCATCATTGAGATCATGAAGAACGACACCACACATTTTGGCTACGAGACCGTCGCCGAGCAGGAAAAAGCCCGGCGGGTTGCCGACGTCTTCGACTCTGTCGCCAGCCGCTATGACCTGATGAACGACCTGATGTCCGGCGGCCTGCATCGCCTGTGGAAAGCCTTTACCATCCAGCGCGCCGGCGTCCGTGAAGGTTCCCGCGTGCTTGACGTCGCTGGCGGCACCGGCGATCTGGCGCTGGCCTTCGCCAAGAAGGTGGGCAAGAGCGGCCAGGTTTGGCTGACCGACATCAACAACGCGATGCTGGCGCGTGGTCGTGATCGGCTGACCGACAAGGGCTACATGTTGCCGGTCGCCCAGTGCGATGCCGAGAAGCTGCCCTTCCCCGACGACTGGTTCGACTGCGTCACCGTCGCCTTCGGTTTGCGCAACATGACCCACAAGGATGCGGCGATCGCCGAGATGCGGCGCGTGTTGCGTCCCGGCGGCCGCCTGCTGGTGCTGGAGTTCTCGCAGATCTGGAAGCCGCTGGCGCCGTTCTACGACTTTTACTCCTTCCAGGTCATTCCGCGGGTCGGCCAACTGGTCACCCAGGACGCCGAAAGCTACCGTTACCTGTCCGAGTCGATTCGCATGCATCCCGGACAGGAGGAACTGAAGGCGATGATGGAGGGGGTCGGTCTGGAAAAGGTGGAGTACTTCAATCTCGCCCTCGGCGTCGTCGCCCTGCATCGCGGCTACAAGTTCTAGGCGCCTGCCGTGTCCCGCCCGCAGAAACTGATCGTCGCCGCCCTCGCCCATCTGCTGGCACGCGAGAGCTGGGCGCGCGAACGGCTGCGGCCGCATGCCGGCGCGGTGGTACGCATCGAGGGCGGGCCGTTGGCCCTTGCGCTGCGCATCGACGAGCATGGCATGTTGCTGGCCAGCGAAGCCGCCGGTGAGGCGGACGTGACGCTGAGCCTGCCGGCGGATGCGCCGCTACGTTTGCTGCTCGATCGGCAAAGTCTGTTTGCCGGCATCCATCTGGCCGGTTCGGCCGATATCGCCGAAGCGCTGGCCTTTGTCTTCCGAAATCTGCGCTGGGATGTCGAGGAAGATCTGGCGCGCTTCGTCGGTGACATTCCGGCCCGCCGCCTGGGCATGCTGGGCGATCGCCTGAGCCGGGAAATCCGTGAGGGGAGCCGCCGCCTGGCAGCCAATGTTGCCGAGTTTGCCAGCGAGGAAGCCGGGATCGTGGTTTCCGCGCGGGAGGTGAGCAGCCTGGTCAGCGCGATCGATCGCCTGCGCGATGATCTTGCCCGCCTGGAGAAGCGGGTGCAGCGGCTGGCGTAGACGCAGCAGGCCGACCGCCGTTGTTTTCGCCGGCGGAAAAGTAAAAAGGGCAGCCGAAGCTGCCCTTTTCCATTCCTGAGCGAAACTCAGTGCGTGTGCTTGCGCAGACGCTGAATTGCCTGGAGTTGCGCGATCGCCTGGGCCAGTTCGGCTTCGGCGGAAGCGTAATCCATTTCGGCCTGCCGGTTGGCAAGAGCCTCCTCGGCACGCTTCTTGGCTTCCAGGGCCTTGGCTTCGTCCAGATCGTGAGCACGGATCGCCGTATCGGCGAGCACAGTGATCATGTCCGGTTGCACTTCCAGCATGCCACCGGAAACATAGACCAGTTCGAACTCGCTCTGGCCCTGCACCTTCAGGCGAATGGTGCCGGGCTTGATGCGCGTCAGCAGCGGGGTGTGCCGCGGCAGAATGCCGAGCTCACCGGCTTCGCCGGGAAACACGGCCAACTCGACGAGTCCAGAGAAAATGGACTCTTCGGCGCTGACGACATCACAATGAACAGAAAGTGCCATGTTTGGCTCCTATGCTGACGACGCGTTATTGCAGCGTCTTGGCCTT
>PHCU01000048.1 GCA_002842345.1 Betaproteobacteria bacterium HGW-Betaproteobacteria-12
GAGTTGGGCCTGAGCCTGTGTCAGGCTGTCGATCTGCCCAGCCCGCTCCGCCGCCAACCGCAACTGCTCGTCGTACTGCACGGCCAGCGCTGCCTTCTCTTGCACCAACTCCGTGTTCTGATTGAAGTAGCACTCCAACTCTTCCTGCACTTGATGAATTTGTCCAATCAACAATCCGTTTTCTTCACGCTGTTCCTGCAATTGCGTCAAAAGCACAGCTTTTTCTTTTTCCAGTCCCTTCCGGATCTGCGTTACCGCTTCGATCTGACTCTGGGCCGCCTGGAGTAGCCTCTCCTGCTCGTTGCTCAGCCTCTTCAACTCATTCTTTTCCTGTTCCAAATGCGCCTTAGCTTGCTTCAACGGCTCCAATTCCTGTGCGCGCTCCACGGCCAGCTTGGCCTGCTGGTCGTACCGCCCTGCCAGCGCTGTCTTTTCCTGGGCCAGTTGGCCTTGTGCCTGTTTGAGTGCGTCTATCTGGTTCGCCCGCTCATTTGCCAACCCAATTTGCTCATCGCGTGCCTGCATCAGCACTTTGATCTGCTTTTCCTGTGCACTACGCCGCTCCGAAAAACCGCACTTTTGCCGTGCTTCACGTGCCCGGTAATTTTTTGCCTCATAGCGTACCTGACTAACTTGGCGGGCTTCAGAATCGCTATACGACGTATCTTGCGGTAGCAGGTCAAGAATTGCATCGGCTTCAAGCACTTCCCCAACCTCATGGAGCCGGAACGCCAGCCATTTAAGGCGATATGCACGGGGATCAAGCGCGTAAGCTCGCCGCGATGCCTCTACTGTCGGAACGGGATCACTCTTTTTCAGGTGCCGGGCCAAGGCGGTGTAGGCATTAGCCTGCATTGCCGGTGAAATAGCTGTGGAGGCCAGCAGTTTCTCTACGGATTTGAAAGCATCATTGGCATAGGCGGCAATAACCTTTCCGAATCCTTTCCCCCCAAGTTCCTTCGGTGGCTGATCCTGGGTCGATTCGCGCCACATTTTTATGAGCTTGGCCGGTGCCGCTAAAAGGCCAGCCGGCGTTTCGACGCTCTGGATCAGCAGAGATCCCAGGCGTGAGCTCAATGCATTCTGTGATTCCAACTGGTGGACATTGCTCTGAACCTGGACAAGTGTTTGCAGGCGTTGCACTTCTGCCAAGGCATTCGGCAACTCTTCGTCAATCCATGGCGACATCTGGATTGGAACTGCATGGCCACTTTTTTCGAGTTCTCTATTTCTAAGGAAGTTACGCTCCAACTCCTCCTGAACCAGATGGAGCTGCGTTAGCAGCAACTCATTCTCCTCTTCCGTCTCCTTGAGACGGACTGCCAGGTCATCTGCGGTATTGTTGGTTGTCATGCTTGGTCTTTCAGGAAATCCAGAGGGATGTCCCACCTTCGGTAATTGGGAATAGGTTCAATGTGCCCGCCATTACGCGCGGGCCGGCAAGCACTGATGGCCGGCGACAAAGTCCCTGGGTTCCCGCTTTCGCGGGAACGACAAAGGTTTGCGCACAGGCCGCTCATGGCCTGCGCCAGCACATCCAGGCAATCCGCCATCACAGATCCAGCGCCACCTTCGCCGCGATGGCGATCTGGTAAAGGATCTGCGTTATGCCACGCGCCACTTCGATGCTCTTGGTCTGCACCTTGGGCAGGACCAGGATCTGATCGCCAGCCTTGACATCGACCCGGTTGCCGCCCAGGCCGAACCAGCTGCCTTGGCCTTCCGCCTCCTCGTAGCTGCCGTCGCGATGGGCGACGATGATGCGCGAGGTGTCGGCGCTCTGCGCGTAGCCGCCGGCGCGCTTGATGTAGTCCTTGAGCTTCAGGTCGGCGTCGTAGGCGATGGCATTGGGGAAGATGACTTCGCCACTGACCAGCACCAGGCCATCCAGCTTGGGCACGTGGATGACGTCGCCGTTCTCCAGGAGCAATTCGTCGCGCTGGCTGGACTGGGCGATGATGACCTGGCCGCTCGGTTCGACCTTTCGCGCCCGCTCGACCCATTGCAGCATCAGTTCGGCTTCATCCTTGCGCAGCCGGGACTCTTCGTTGGTGGCCGAGCGTGCGGTAAGCACGGCGGTTTCCAGGCTGCGCAGGGCGGCCGAGAGCATTTGCTTCTGGCGCTCGCGCACGCTGAGGCGAACCAACTGGATGTTGGCGGAATCGGCGCTGTCGTAGAAGCGGATGTTGCGCATCAGCTCGCCGAGCTTTGCGCCGTAGGGCAGCACATATTCCTGCGGACTCTGATGCTCGCCCTGGACGCGGACGGTAATGGTGCCCGGCTTCTTGTCGGCGGTGAATTCAAGGCCGTCGCCATTCTGCAAGGCGATCATGCCGGCGTCGGCGAGCGGATAGTATTCGGTGTTGATAATGTCGCCGGTGTTGCGCACGACGCGCACGTGCGTCGCTTCCGGATTCGGCTGCGCCATGCGCATCAGGTCGGCGACCGTCTTGCGCTCACCGGCAAACTCGAAGCGGTTGGCGTTGGCCACCAGACCGGTGACATGGACGGTGGATTGGCGCGGCTGGACGAAGAGCACGTCGCCTTCCGCCAGCTGGACCAGCGGAATACGTCCGGCCAACAGGAATTCGTAGAGATCGATGCTGGCCCGCACGCGATCGCCGCGCTTGACCTGGATATTCAGGAAGGAACCACGATCGGGATCGATGCCGCCGGCCTGGTCGAGATAGGAGAGCAGGCTGTCCATGCTGGTGCCGTTATACAGCCCCGGACGCTGGACGAAGCCACCGACGAAGATGCGTACCGGCTGCGGCGCGGCCAAGCTGGCGTAGCTGAATACGTTGGCCCGGAAGACCTTGGCGACGGCGGTTTCGACCGTTTTCTGCAGATCGCGGTTCATCACGCCGAGCACCTTGACCGGACCGACATGGGGCAGGAACAGGTTGCCCTGGGGATCGACATCGAGAATGCCGTCATACTCGAAACCGCCCCACAGGCGAACCTGAACCTGATCGCCGATCATCAGGCTGTATTCGGGGTTGAAGCGGCCGGGGCTCTGCTTGGCGAACTTGCCGGTAAACAGGTTGGCGCCGAAGGTGTTGCTTGCCAGATTGGCCCGCCGTTCCGGCTGCAGGCCGTTGTCATCCGGTGGAATGCCTTCGTTGACCGGACTGGCCTGCAGGCGCAGCGATCGGGCATCGGAGGCTGCCACTGCGGTGTTTTTCGGCGCGCTCGACGACAAGGACGTGGACATCCCCTGAGTCAGCATCAAGGGGTCGAGGGTCTGGGCATGGAGCCAGCACGAGGCAAGGCCGAGCGCGAGGGTCAGCAGCAGTTTTTCGGGTTTGATGGCCATGAGTTCAGTCCAGGTGGTCACGGATGATGGCTGCCAGCAGGTGGATGATGCCGGCGAGGGTCAGTACCGCAATGATGGAGACAATGATGTTGTAGATGCGCCGCGGCTCGCGGGGGTACTGCGGCAGCGAAGGCGCCTGCAGCACGGAGACTTTCTTGAGCGTGCGCGCGGCCTCGAGGCGGCCTCGCTCGAGGGCGACCAGCGCCGTCTGGTACACGTCCTGGGTGAACTTTGCGGTCAGTTCGAGACGCTGGAATTCCTCGACGGTGGTGTTCAGCGTCTTGCCCTTGGGCGAGGTCAGCAAAGCCTGCTCTTCGGCGATCTGGCGCTCGGTGGCCTGGATCTGCAGGTTGAGATCGACGACGCCGGGCGCATCGGGACTCAGGTAGCCGAGCAGCGAAGCGCGCCGGGCCTTCAGATCGGTCGCCTGGGCTTCCAGCCGACTGATCGTGACCTGCTTGGCTTCGGCCATCGCCTGCGGCGAGAGCAGGCCCTTCTGGTTCTGGAAGGCGAGCAGATCCTGGCGGGCGCGCAGGGTCTTGGCGCCCATCTCGGCCACCTGTTTTTCCAGGAAGCTGACCTGGTCGCGCGCCATCGCATGGCCCAATTCGTTCATGTAGCGCTCGCCTTCGACCACCAGCAGGTCGGCGATGGCCTTGGCCATCTTGGCATCGTAGGCCTGCGCCTTGATTACCAATACCCCCGAGTATTCGTCGAGCTCGATGCTGGTGCGAGAGAGGTAGTGCTCGTGGAAGATTTCCTGGTTGCGCTCCTTGCCCCACATGCGCGACAGCGGATCACGGCCGGTATCGCTGTAATGGCCGCGCAGGTCGAGCTGGGCGTCGATCTTGTTGAGCATGTCGATGGAACGCAGGTGGGCGCGCAGCAACAGTTGGTCGCTGCGCTGGCCGCCGGCCGCACCGGTGATCAGGCTGCCGATGTCCATGGCCGTGCCGGCCGCCATGTCGGTGCGTTCGATGATGATGGCCGCCTCGGATACATAGCGATCTGAGGCCACCAGCCCCCAGTAGAGGATGGCGCCCAGGATCACCGCCGCCAGCGCGACAAAGGTCCGCCGCCGCAAAATGCTCGGCGCCAGACTTTCCTGAATCTTGTCGACCAGACGCCGGGCGTGCGCGGCTCCCGGCAATTCCTTGATGCGTTCGATCATGTGCCAATACTTTCTTTGTAATTCTTCAGGGCATCTTCCAGGTTATCAAACCAGTAGGCCCGCCCCTCGTGCAGCCAGACCCCCGCCTGGCAGAATTGCCGCAGGGTTCCTTCGCTGTGGGAAACCATGATGAGTCCGCTTTTGTCTGCCAGATCCTGGAAGGCCTTCGCCGCTTTTTTCTGGAAGGCGGCATCGCCCGCCGAAGTCACTTCGTCCGAGATATAGACATCGAAATCGAAGGCCAGCGAAATGCCGAACTTGAGCCGCGAACGCATCCCGGAAGAATAAGTGGTCACCGGTTCGTCGAATGCCTCGCCGATTTCGGCAAAGTCCTCGATGAAGGCAATCCGGTCGGCGAGATCGTCTTCATGGCCGAGCATACGACAGACGAATTTGGCGTTCTGCCGGCCAGACAGATCGGTGTGCAGTCCGCCGACCAGACCCATCGGCCACGAAACCCGGCAGCGCCGTTCGATGCGCCCGCGGTTGGGTGTGTCGATCCCGCCGATCAAACGCAACAGCGTCGATTTGCCGGCCCCGTTGCGGCCGACCAGGCCGACGCTGACATTTTGCGGAATCGTCAGCGATACCCCTTGCAATACCCAGCGACCCGGACCATGGTCAGTCAGATAGCGTTTGTGGACGTCGTCGACAATGATCATTGGGCTATCAGGCGCTCGGAGAAGCGAAGCTGCAGCGCCAGGCCGATGAAGACGGTGCCGACGCCCCAGGCATACAGGTAATTCAGATCGAGCCCGGCGATGGCGAGATAGCCGGGCGCAAAGCCTAGCCGGGCCGCCTCGAGGCCATGCACGAGCGGGTTGTAGAGCAGCCATTCCTGGTAGGGAAAGGGAATGCGTGCTACCGGGAGGATGACGCCGGAGACCAGGTAGAGGGGCAGAAACAGGAAATTGAGGATGACCGCCGATTCCTGCACGAGGCGAATGGGGACGGCGAAGATCAGGCCGATGCCAAGGGCCAGCAACCAGATGCCGAACAGCGCGACGATCAGGAGCAACGGATCACCCGGCATGATGTCGCGGTCCAGAAGGCGCAGGATGACGAGGGCGAACAAGCCGGTCAGCAGCATGACGAAGGTTTCCAGCGCGGCGCGGACAAACACGGTATCCACCGGTTTGACCTGGCGATAGGCGAACATCGCCTTGTTGGAATCGATCGCATGCATGCCCTGCATGGCCGCCCGCCGGAACAGGAAGAAGCTGACCAAGCCGACGACGATCCAGAGATAAGTGTCCATGCCGGCAACCAGTTGACTGCGAAAGGCGGTCAGCACGAAGGCGAGAAATGCCATGTGGGCCAGCGGATCGGCCAGCAGCCAGAACCAGCGCGCCCGGCCGCCGCTGATGCGGATCAGGGCCTCGTGCAGGAACAGGGCCCGCCAGACGGCCAAGGTCACGCTGAACGAGGAACGGAAGGCTTCGCTCATCGGGTTCAGACCAGCCTGGCGATCAAATCGACGGTGCTGCTCAACTGCTTGTCCGTATGCATGGCGCAGATGAAAAAGCGCAGGCGCGCCGCCTTTTCTTCAACCGCCGGGTAGATGATCGGCTGCACATTGATGCCGTTCTCGAACAGACGGTCGGACATTTTGACGGCCTTGAGCGACGAGCCGGTGATGACGGGAACCAGTGCATAGCCTTGCGAGTAGCCGGTATCGATGCCGGCCTGCCGGGCCCGTTGCAGGAAGAACTGAGCCCGCTCGCGCAGCCGGACGATGCGTTCCGGTTCCTTCTGCAGAATGCGCAGGGCCTCCAGCGACGCCGCCGCCAGCGATGGCGCCAGACCAACGCTGTAGACAAAGCCGGGAGCCGCATATTTGAGCAGCTCGATCAGTGCCGATTCGCCGGCGATATAGCCGCCACAACCGGCCAGGGTCTTGCTGAGCGTTCCCATCCAGATGTCGACATCCTTGCCCGCCACCCCATAGTGCTCGCGGATGCCGCGCCCGGTAGCGCCCAACACGCCGAGCGAATGCGCTTCGTCGACCATCAGGAAGGCCTTGTGGCGACGCTTGATATCGATCAGCGCCGGCAGATCGGGAACGTCGCCGTCCATGCTGTACAGTCCTTCGACGACGATCAGGACGCGTTCGAACTGGCCGCGGATCTCCTCGAGAATGTTATCCAACGCCCGGTGGTCGTTGTGCGGGAAGGAACGCCGCGAGGCCCCCGAGAGCTTGATGCCTTCGAGGACGCTGTTGTGGATCAGGCTGTCGTGGATGACCAGATCCTTGGGCCCGAACAGGTAGCCGATGGTACTCACATTGGTGGCATGGCCGCTGACGAAGAGGATGCAGTCTTCCACTTCATAGAATTCCGCCAGGGCCTGCTCCAGTTCGCGCTGGATCGGCCGCTCCCCGGCCACCAGGCGGCTGGCCGAGACCGAGGTGCCATAGCGGTCGATGGCGTCCTTGGCAGCCTTGTTGATGGCCAGATGGCCGGACAGCCCCAGGTAGTTGTAGCTGGAGAAGTTGATGTATTCGCGCCCGTCGATACGGGTCGTCGCGCCGGCGACGCCATCGTGGACCTTGAAGAAGGGATTGACCAGCCCCAGACGGCCAGCCGCGACCTTGGGCACCTGCATCTTCTCGTAACCGGGGTGCCGGTCGAAACGGCAGAAGGCATCGGGGATGGCAGCATGCTGCGCGGCCCGGGCGGCGGGCAAGGCGGCGGCCGCGCCAGCGCTACCGACCTTCTTGCCGAGAAAGCGGTCGATCAATTGATTCTTGGCGATCAGCCCGAGGGAGGATTTGCTCATACCGTCAACTTTGCCATCAATTCTGTTGCCTGCGGGTATCCGCCGCCAGACTTTCGATCTCTTCCGGCGTCACCGTCTCGCCATGCTGCCGGGCGATATTTTCCACCAGAGCGCCCACGGTATCACGCGCCGCCTCTGCATCCTCGGCGCCGCCCAGCAGGTTGTCGACGATGCGTGCGGCGACGCGATCGGTGGTGGGCGATTCGTTGAGAATCATCACCGGCAGCTTGATGCCGAAGCGCTGTTCGAGCCCCAGGGCCAGTTCGACCGCCATCAGCGAATCCATGCCCAGCTCGTGCAGGGAGCGGCCGGGCTCGATGCGTTCGACGCCGATGCAGAGAATCTGCGCGACTTCCTGGGCGACGAGATTGCGCACGATTTCCGTGACCTCGGCGCTCGATTTTCCGGCAATCAGCGCGCGGAAGTCGGCGTTGTCCTGAGGTCCGCCGCCATCCTGCAGGCCGCGGTTCAGTTCGGTGAAACGCGCACTTTGGGCGGATGGCAACAGGCGGCAGAGAACCGGCCAGTCGAAGTTGGCGGCAGCGCGCGGCCCGGTGCGCTCGGTCAGCAGGCGGTCCAGTTGCGCCAGCGCCTCGGCGGAGGACAGCGGCGCCTTGCCGAGACGCTGGGCCAGCGCGTCCTTGACCGCTTCGTTGCGGGTGAGGTAGCCGGTATCACCGATCGGCCCCCAGCCGATGCAGGTGGCCGGCAGCCCGAGGGCGAGGCGCAGCGCCGCCAGTCCTTCGAGTCCGGCATTGGCAGCGACGTAGTTGCCCTGCCCCGGATTGCCGATGAAGGTGGTGATTGAGGAATAGAGGACGAAGTGCGCCAGCGGGATGTTGAGCGTGAGCTGGTGCAAATTCCAGGCCCCGAGCAGTTTCGGGCGCAGCACGCTGGCCATGCGCTCGGCGTCGAGGCTGGCCAGCAGGCCGTCGTCGTAGGCCGTGGCGGCATGCACGACGCCCGCGAGCGGCGGCAGGGTTTGCCGGATCCTTTCGAAGGCGGCGGCCAGAGCCGTGCGATCGGTGATGTCGCAAGCGATCACCTGCACGGTCACGCCCTGCTCCTGCAGGCTGACGACCGCCTCGGCGGCGCCAGGCGTCGCCGATCCCCGGCGGCCGAGCAACACGAGGTGTCCGACGCCGCGCGCCACCAGCCAGCGAGCCGTTTCCAGGCCGAAGCCGGAAAGTCCACCGCTGATCAGCCAGGTGCTGTGCTGCGCGAAGCCCATCCGGACCGGCGACTCGACCTGCTTTGCCAGCGCCGGCGCGGCCGCGGCCAGGTCGACGACGACCTTGCCGATATGCCGTGCCTGCTGCATGACGCGGAAGGCATCGACGATGCGCGTCGCCGGGAAGGCGCGCCAGGGCAGCGGTGACAGCACGCCTTCGCGGAACAACGCCATGACTTCGCGGAACAGTCGGGCGGCCAGAGCCGGGCGGCCGGTAAGCAACTGGTCGGCATCGATGCCGAAATAGCTGATGTTGTCCTTGAAGGGACGCAGGCCGATCGGCGTGTTTTCGAAGAAATCCCGCTTGCCGAGTTCGAGGAAACGCCCGAACGGCTTGATCACCCGCAAGTTACGCCGAATGGCTTCGCCCGCCAGCGAGTTGAGTACCACATCGACGCCTTCGCCAGCCGTCGCGGCGAGGATCTGCTCGGCATAGGCGAGGCTGCGCGAGTCGAAGACGTGATCGGCCCCGAGCAGGCGGACAAAGTCGCGCTTCTCGTCGCTGCCAGCGGTGGCGAATATTTCCGCGCCGAGGTGGCGGGCCAACTGGATGGCGGCAATGCCGACACCGCCGGCGCCGCCATGGATCAGCACCCGCTCGCCCGGCTGCAGATCGGCGAGATGCTTGAGGGCGTAGTAAACGGTGAAGAATACCGTCGGGACGGTAGCTGCCGCCGCGAAGGACCAGCCTTCCGGCATGCTGGCGACGGCATCGGCACGGGTCACGACATGGCTGGCGAAACAGGCCGGGCCGAAGCCCATGACCGAATCGCCCGGCTCGTGGTCACGCACCTTGGCGCCCACCCGGGTGACGACGCCGGAAAACTCGAGCCCGAGACTGGCGCCGGAGAAACCGTTTTCGACGGCCTCGTCGGGCAACAAGCCCATGACATACATGACGTCGCGGAAATTGAGGCCGGTGGCCTGCGTGCGCACCTCGATCTCGTGATCCTGCAAGGGGCGCGAGGTTTCCGGCAGCCAGTGCAGATTGCGCAATTGACCGGGAACGGCAAAATCGAGCCGGTAGTGTTCGGCTTCGCCCGCACGGCCGACCGCGACCCCAGGTGGCACCGCACGCATGGTCAGGACGTAACGCCCGCCGCTGGCCAGCACGATTTCGCTGCTGCCGTCGGGCCGCAGCAATTCGTTCTCCAGCCTGTTCAGCGTCGCGCTGTCGCAAGGCTCGCAGGCAAGATCGAGTAGCGTGCAGCAAAGGTTCGGCGCCTCATTCATCGCCACCCGGCCCAAGCCCCAAAGGGCGGCCTGCACCGGGTCCGGCTTAACCCCAGCCGGCAGGTCGGCCGCCAGCGCGCCGCCGCGGGTCACGATCCACAAGCGCGGCGCCTTGGCCTGAGCGGCAAGCAGTGCCTGCATCTGGTGCAGCAGATCGGCCGGCAGGTCGACTCCAACTTCGGCAGTGGTATTCCAGCCGCGCATATAGACGACGTGATCGACGTCCTCCAGACGCTCGGCCACCTCGCCGACATGCGCCCTTTGCCCTTGCGCTTCCAGGCGTGAGAGCAGATGCTCGGCCAGCGGAGCCGAGCCGGCATCCGTCAGCAGCAGCCAGCCGGCCACCGGGGCATCCGGCAGCGCGATGCTTTCCTCCGCCGAACGCTTGGCGATGAGCAGATAGGTGCCTTCCGCCAGACCGGCAACGGCCGGCTCGGCAAGCACTTCGATCTCGGCGAAGGATTCGTCGCGCAAGGCCTCCTGCCAGGCGGACGGTGCGACCAGGGTGGACTGGTACTTGCCGTCGCCGCCCCGGTGCCACCAGGCCGGATCGAGTCCGGCGACGAAATCTGCACTCCAGTCGGGGTAGCGTTCGGCGACCAGCAGCAGCCCGCCGGGGGCCAGCCAACGCCGGCTCTGGGCTACGGCGGCCAGCGGACTGGCGGCACGATGCAGGACATGGCGCAGGACGACGACGTCGAACAGTTCGGGGAGCGGCTGATCAGCCGTCAGCGCCCACTGGTCGAAATCGATGCCGGCCACCGCGATGTTGGCAAAGTCGTGGAATTCGCTCTGGCAACGTTGCCGCGTTTCGTCATGCGGCAGCGCGAGGACATAGGTCAGGCGATCCTCGGGGAGTTCGCCGTACACCACGCGTGGCAACTCGCTCGCGTCCGTGCTCACCTCGAGAATGCGCAGCTTGCGGTGGGTCGGCCAGTTCGCCGCCAGAGTACACAGCGTCTGTTGTGCCGCCAGGCGGCTGCCGAGATAGGCCGGATCGTCTTCGTGCAGGGTTTCCGCGCTGGGCAGGTAGCGAAGCGTTTCGCGAAACGCCCCGGCATCGACCTCTCCCGTCAGCAAGGCCGGCAGGCGCGCTCCGACGCGCCCGAACAGCACCAGATGCGGCAGGCAGGCCGGCGCATCGCGCAAAATCGCCTGCCAGATGTCCTGGGACGCGGGAACAGCCTCTTCGCCGCGCAGGCACCAGACGCCGTCGACGTTGGTCAGGAGGTTTTCCTGCTGCAGGCAGGTCGCCGCCCACTGCACGTAGGGCGACCTGCCCTCGCCGCCTTCCGTAGCGGCCAGCGCCTGCTGCAGCCAGTCCGGGCGCTGCGCGGCAAGCCCGCGGAAAGCCTCATGGATGAAGGACAGGACCAGCGCCTCGAACAGCGGCAGGGTTTCCATGAACCAGGTTTGCCGTTGTAGCGACGCTTCGTTGTCATTGAACCAGGTGGTCAGCTGCCGGGCCAGTTCGCTGGCCGGCGTGATCTCGCTGGCCAGACCTTCGACCGGATGCGGTTGCAAGCGCGGCACGATCTGCCAATGATCGACAGCTGCCTGTTGACGCTGTTTCAGCGGCGCCGCGCGGAATCGGCAGCCGCTGGCGACGGCGGCAACATGGCCGAGTGCGTCGAAAAGTTCAAAATTAACCAGCACCGAACGCGGACTTTGGCGAACCAGCTCGGCGCGGAAACCGACGATCGGCGCCGCGCTGAGCAGGCGAAGCTCGCCCAGCCTGATCGGCAGCAGCGCCACGCCCTCGCCCGCCTCGATATCGTCCTGGAAGAAATCGACCAGCGATTGATAGCAGACATCGAGCACGGCTGGATGGATCAGATATTCCGTGGCGGTGTGCACGCTTTCCGGCAGTTCCAGCGCCGCCTCCAGCCGGTCGCCGTCGACTCGGGCCTCAGCCAGCCCCTGGAAGGCCGGGCCGTAATCCAGTCCGAGCCGGGCGGCTAGGCGATAGTGGGTGGCGTGGTCAACCCGGCGACCGGTGTCCGCCGCCGCGGCGATCTGCCCGGCAACCTCGGGGATCGCGCCTTCCAGCAGCCGGCCGGTGGCGTGCAAGGCCCATTCGTCGCTGGCCAGGCGTTGCCGGGCCTTGATCTGGAAACTGCCATCCCGTGTATTGAGCGTCAGGCGCAGGCTGCGGGCATGATCGCCGTCGAACACCATGGGCGAGATGATGTCGAGTTCTTCGACAACCAGCCGGCTGTGCGCGAACCATTCGCGAGCGGCGGCCAGCGCCATCTCGAGGTAGGCGGCGCCGGGCAGGACGACGGCCCCGCCGACCTGGTGATCGGCCAGCCAGGGCAGGACCATCGGGTCGAGGGTGTTTTCCCAGGCGGCCTCGGCATCGGGCAGACGCCAGCCAAGGAGCGGATGCACCCGACGCCGCTCGATCGAGGACAAGCCCTCACTGGTGCGCGGATGCCAATGACGCTCGCGTTGCCAGGGATAGTTAGGCAGGCGAACCCGCCGACCCAGCACCGGAAAATGGTGTTCGAGATGCTCCTTGTCGGCCAGCAGGCAGCTGCGCAATGCGGTCTCGCGAAGACGGCCGAAGCCGTCATCGGTGCGGGTCAAGGTAGGTAGCACCCGGCCGCGCACGTTGGCCGCCGTCAGACACTCGGCAATATAGCGCTGGAGGATCGCATGCGGGCCGATTTCGACGAAGACCCGGCAGCCCATCCCGGCCAGCTTGCCGATGGCTTCGGCGAAGCGCACCGGCTCGCGGACATTGCGCCACCAATAGCCCGCATCGAGCGCCTCGCCTTCGATGGCATCGCCACAGACCGTGGATACCAGCACGGCCTTGCCGGCAGCTGCTGGGGAAAGCCCGGCCAGACGCCCGGCCAGATCGTTGCGAATGGGGTCCATCCGCCGGCTATGAAAAGCGTAGTCGAGATCGAGCAGGCGGAAGAACACACCTTTCGCTTCGAGATCCGCACCGATGCGCTCGAGGTCGGCAAGATCGCCGGAAATCGTCACATTGCGGGCACTGTTGATGCCGGCAATCTCGACGGCCGGATCGAGGCCCAGCACGCGCAACGTATCTGCCATGGCACTCGCCGCCAGACCAACCGCCGCCATCCGCCCGGTGCCGCGGGTCAAGCCCTGGGCGGCGCTCCGGGCGCAGATGACGCGAATCGCCTGTTCAAGATCCAGGGCGCCGGCCGCCCAGGCCGCGGCCACTTCGCCGACGCTGTGGCCGGCGACGGCCATCGGTGCGATCCCCTGTTCCTTGAGCAACAAGGTGACGGCGACCTGCAGCGCGAACAGCAGCGGCTGGGCGACGACCGTATCCGCCAGACGGGATGCCGTGTTATCGGCATGCAGTTCCTCAAGCAGCGAAAAACCGGCCTGCGGTGCGATGGCTAGGTCGAGCTGGGCCAGAATTTCAGCGGCACGCGGCGATTCCTGCAGCAACTTGCGGCCCATGCCAAGCCACTGCGCGCCGTTGCCGGAATAGATGAAAGCGACGCCGCCGGTCTCCGGCAAGCCGTCTTCGACGAAAAGCCCGGCCGGCGCAGCCCCTTGGGCGAATTGCCGCAAACGTCCGACCATTTCGCCGGGGGGCTGGCCGCTGACGATCAAGCGTTTTTCCAGGCGATCGCGCCGATAGGCGGCGCCATAGGCGATGTCATAGGCTGTTTCGGGCGAGGCCTCCGCCAGCATGGACGCGTAGCCCTCGGCCAGCGCCCGCAGGGCATCGCCGGAACGGGCGGAAAGGACCAGGGGCGGCAGTGCAGTGGGCAGGCACAGCGCTGCCGACGCCCCCTCGCCCCGATGCTCGCGTACCAGCACATGGGCATTCGCCCCGCCGAAGCCAAAGGAATTGACCCCGGCGACCAGCGGTTTGTCGCCCTGCCGGCCGAGTTCGCGATACTCGGTGACCGGCGCGATGTTCAGCCCGACGAAATCGATCTTTGGATTGAGCGTCTTCAGATGCAGCGCTGGCGGCAACGCGCCGTGCTTCAGGGCCAGCACCGTCTTGACCAGGCCGGCCATGCCGGAGGCCGGCTCCAGGTGCCCGAGATTGGCCTTGACCGAACCAATCGGCAACGGCGTGGCACGTTCCCGCCCATAGACACTGCCGATAGCTGCGGTCTCGATGGGGTCGCCGATGGCGGTACCCGTCCCATGCGCTTCGACGAAGTCGATGTCCGCCGCCGCCAAGCCGCTGCGGGCCAGCACCGTCCGCATGAGTTCCGCCTGCCCATCGCTGCTCGGAATCGTGATGCCGGTCTTGCGGGCGCCGTCGGCATTCACGCCGCTGGCGAGAATCACCGCATGGATCTCGTCGCCATCGGCAATCGCCTGCGCCACCGGCTTGAGCAGCAGCACCGCCCCGCCTTCGGCGCGCACATAGCCATCGCCGGAGGCGTCGAAGGGCTTGCAGCGCCCGCCGGCCGAAATCATCGACGCCTTGGTGAAGCCGACGAAGGGATACGGGTGCAGCAGCAGGTTGACACCCCCGACCAGGGCCATCGACGCCTCGCCGGCATGCAGGGTATTGCAGGCGTGGTGCAGCGCGACCAGCGACGACGAACAGGCGGTATCGACCGCCAGCGAAGGGCCGTGCAGATCGAAAACATAGGAAAGGCGATTGGCGGCGACGCTGAGCGTATTGCCCGTCATCGAATGCGACGACATGCTGGCCAGATCGTCCAGGCCGCGGGTACCGTAGTCGAGACTGGAAATACCGACATAAACGGCACAGTCGGAGCCGGCCAACGATGACGCCGGCAGTCCGCCATTTTCCATTGCTTCCCAAGACAGTTCGAGCAGCAAGCGTTGTTGCGGATCCAGCCAGGCCGCCTCGCGCGGCGAAATGCCGAAAAAGGCGGCGTCGAACTCGTCTATGCGGGACAGGACACCGGCGGCAAAGGTAATGCTGCGCCCCGGCTCCGATCGCTTGCCGTGCTGCAGCTCGTCGACTGCCCAACGACTGGCCGGAACCTCGGTAACGAGGTCACGACCACTGCCCAATGCGTCCCAGAGGCTGTCCTCATCGGCCAAGTCGCCCGGGAAGCGAAATGCCATCCCGACAATGGCGATTCCCTGCGCACAATTAGGCGATAACGCATCCTGGTTGGGTACATACTGACTGTCTTTTTTGTATTTCAAACCAATGTTCCACTTAGTTCAACCACTTCGGCGCTTTTCTGCCCAGAGCCACTCAGAGGCAATTGTGATCCAAGCGCCAAGCACCCCGCGTTGCGCCACATCAACAACCGAGCAGAATCTCGACAGCATATCATTTTTGTCATTTTAATGCGACAAAAAGACCGGGCAACCCGTGAAATCGTCCCGACAATGGCTGCCGGCAGCACCTTCGGACCCGACCGAGTAGTTTGATAATAAACCAACTTGGCCACACTTGGCCGAGGGATGTTTGCCGTTTGGTCCGCGCAAGGCGCTGCCCCGCTCCGTGCCGATAGCCCATTTTCCGCACAAGACGGCGCAAGCGGGAAGGACTTCGAATTCGCCATACATCGATCGAATCAATGACCCGGAAAGCGAAAGCGGCGCATCGGCAATCCTGGCCATCGGCAAGAATGGCCAGCATGGAAACCCCCGACGATTGCCCGCCCTTTACAAGCCTGACGCTTTCCCTATCATTCGCCCCACCATGCACCCCAGCCCCCTGCGCGTGCTGTCGCTCATCCCGCCGATGACGCAGCTCAACACCCCGTATCCGTCCACCGCCTACCTGACCGGCTTCCTGCGCTCGCGCGGGATCGCCGCGACGCAGCGCGACATCGCCCTGCAACTGGTGCTCGAGTTGTTCTCGCCGGATGGCCTGCGGGCGCTGCACGAGAAGGTCAACGCCGTTCCGGCCAAGAAGCGTTCGCCCAGCCTGCACTGTTTCGCCGAGCAGTTCGACCGCTACCTGGCCGCCGTCACGCCGGCCGTCGCCTTCCTGCAAGGGCGCGATCCGTCGATGGGCTACCGTATCGCCGGCCGCGCCTTCCTGCCCGAAGGCCCGCGCTTCGCGGCGCTCGACGTCTATATCGACGACGAAGGCGGCGACCCGCTGGCCTGGGCTTTCGGCAATCTCGGCATCCAGGACCGGGCGCGCCACCTGGCGACGCTGTTCCTCGACGACCTGGCCGACGTGCTGCGCGACGCCGCCGATAGCCGCTTCGAATTCGTCCGCTACGCCGAATCGCTGGCCTTGAGCCAGCCGACCTTCGAGCCGCTGGCCCGGGCGCTGGCGGCACCTCCGACACTGGTCGATGCGACGCTGGAAAAACTGACGCTGGCCGCCATTGCTGCCGAGCAGCCAGACGTCGTGCTGCTGTCGGCCCCCTTCCCCGGCTCGGTCTATGCCGCCTTCCGCATGGCGCAGGCAATCAAGGCCGGGCATCCGAAAATCGTCACCGTGCTCGGCGGCGGCTACGTCAATACCGAATTGCGCGAATTGAAGGAGCCGCGAGTCTTCGACCATATCGACTACGTCACCCTCGACGACGGCGAACGGCCAATCCTCGCCCTGCTCGAACACCTCGACGGCCAGCGCCCGCGCCTCAACCTGGTCCGCACCTATGTCCGCGTAGACGGCCAGGTGCGCTATTTCAACGCCAGCGAGCCGGACATTCCCTTCGCCGAAGTCGGCACCCCGACCTGGGACGGCCTGCCGCTCGACCGCTACCTGTCGCTGCTCGACATGCTCAATCCGATGCACCGGCTGTGGTCGGACGGGCGCTGGAACAAGCTGACCATAGCCCACGGCTGCTACTGGAAGAAATGCAGCTTCTGCGACGTCAATCTCGACTACATCGGCCGCTACGACGGCGCCCCGGCCGAACTGCTGGTCGACCGCATCGAGACGATCATCGCCGAGACCGGCCAGACCGGTTTCCACTTCGTCGACGAAGCCGCCCCGCCGAAAGCCTTGAAGGCGCTGGCCGACGAATTGCACAAGCGCAACCGGGCGATCTCGTGGTGGGGCAACATCCGCTTCGAAAAATCCTTCACCCCGGAACTCTGCCGGCAACTGGCCGACAGTGGCTGCATCGCCGTCTCCGGCGGCCTGGAAGTCGCCTCCGACCGGCTGTTGCAACTGATGAAGAAAGGCGTCTCGGTCGACCAGGTGGCGCGCGTCACGCGCGCTTTCAGCGACGCCGGCATCCTGGTGCACGCCTACTTGATGTACGGCTTCCCGACGCAGACCGTGCAGGACACCGTCGATGCGCTGGAGTACGTCCGCCAGTTGTTCGCCGAGGGCTGCATCCAGTCCGGTTTCTTCCATCGCTTCGCCTGCACCGTGCATTCGCCGGTGGGCAAGAATCCCGCCGAATATGGCATCAAGCTGCAGCCCCTGCCGCCGATCAGCTTCGCCAGCAACGATGTCGCGTTCATCGACCCGACCGGCGTCGACCACGCCCGCCTCGGCCAGGCGCTGAACAAGGCGTTGTACAACTACATGCACGGCCTCGGCCTGGACGAGGACGTGCGTGCCTGGTTCGACGACCGCGTGCCGAAACCGCGCGTCGGCCGGCATTTCATCGCCAAGGCGCTGGCCAATCGCGGCTGACCCACACACTCCCGCTCCCATGCGCTACCCGACAATCGCCCTCCTGCTCGCCTGGCTGTGCAGCCACGCCCTGCCTGCCGCCGCACTGACCGATGCCCCGCTACGGGTATTGACCTCATACATCGAGAGCAACAACAGCTGCAGCGAGCAGATTTCCGAATGGAACCGCAAGAATGGCAACCGGGCGGTCAACGGCGAACTCTCCCGCGAATTTTTCTACCGCGTCCTCGGCTTTCTCGACTGGGGCGAATGCGGTCGGCCCTATTTCAAGCCGATCTTCATCGAATTACAGAAAGCCTGGAAGATCTATTCGAAAGGCCTGGTCTCGGAACAGGAATATGCAGCCAAGGAAAGCGAACTGATCGACCTGCTGTTCGCCGCGCTACGCTCCGAGGACGGCAGCGCGCTAGTTCAGCGCTACGAACAGCGCATCGCCGCCAAGCTGATGCACCTGGAGCCCGAGCGCCAATATTTCAACTGCACCTACTTCGGCGACCAGCCGAAATGCTCGGACTAGACGGCAATCCCGCGAGCCGGGTCAGCGGGCGTCCGGCTGCCCTTCGATTCAGCCAATAACGCCGATCACGTTCAGAAAAATCAGCGCAATGGCCACCGGCGAGACATAACGCACGGTGCCGTACCACAGGCGGAAGGCGCCGCCGTGCAGACCGATTTCCTCGGCGGCATGGGCACGCTTCATGACCCAGCCGGCGAACAGCGCGATCAGCAGGCCGGCCAGCGGCATCAGCATCTTGGTGGTCAGGGTGTCGAGCAGGTCGAAGATGTTCAGGCCGAACAGCTTGATCTCGCTCCACAGGTTGAACGACAGCGCCACGGCGATGCCGATGCTCCAGGCGACGAAGCAGACGACGGCGACGGCCGGCTTGCGGCCGATGCCGAAGCGCTCGACGAGGAAGGCGGTAGCCGGTTCGATCAGCGAGATACCCGAAGTCCAGGCGGCGAACGCGACCAGCACGAAGAACAGCACGCCGACGACGTTGCCCAGCGGCATGTGCGCGAAGGCCAGCGGCAGCGTCTGCAGGATCAGGCCCGGCCCGGCGGCCGGTTCCAGCCCCTGGGCGAAGACGATGGCGAAGATCGACAGGCCGGCAAGCAGCGCGATGCCAGTGTCGGCGACGGTAATGTAGAGGCAGGTGCGGGCGATCGAGGTGCCGCGTTCGAGGTAGGAGCCGTAGGTCATGATGGCCCCCATGCCCAGGCTCAGCGTGAAGAAGGCATGGCCCATGGCGGCCAGGATCACCGGCGCCGAGATGGCCTGCGGCTCGAAATGGAACATGAAGCGCACGGCGGCCGGCATGTCGGCGGCGGCGATGCCGTAGCCGAGCAGCAGCAGCACGATGGCGAACAGCGCCGGCATCAGGATCTTGTTGGCCCGCTCGATGCCGCCGGTTACGCCGCCGATGACGACGACCAGGTTGAGCAGCATGAAGGCCGTGTGCCAGCCGATCAGGCGCCACGGATCGGCCAGCAGCGCGGCGAATGTGGCGGCCAGATCTTCCTTGTCCATGCCGCCGAAGCCCTGCACGGCGAGCACGGTGTAATCGAGAATCCAGCCGGCGACGACGCTGTAGAAGGAGAGGATCAGCGCGGCGCCGACAATGCCGATGACGCCGACCACCTGCCACAACCGGGCGGCGCCGGCTTCGGCGGCGACGCTGCGCATGGCATCGACCGGGTTGCCCTGGCCGCGCCGGCCGAGCATGGTTTCGGCCATCAGCAGCGGCACGCCGATGCCGACGATGCAGGCCAGATAGACCAGCACGAAGGCGCTGCCGCCGTTGGTGCCGGTCATGTAGGGGAATTTCCAGATATTGCCGAGGCCGATGGCCGAGCCGGCGGTGACCAGGATGAAGGCCCAGCGGCTGGACCAGTGGGCACGTGCGCCTGCGGGGGAGGACATGTCGTTGCGCTCCGGAAATGGCGGAAAGTCTGCCGCGTGCGTCAGTTCCGCCGGGAAAGGCCGCGATTATAGTCAGCCGGATCGTCCCGGCTGCTGTGGAAATCCCTTAACGAACGACTGCAGCGGCGGCCGGAAGTTCCGGCGGCCCCGGCCTACCCCCCTCGCTTCAAGCAATGCTCAGCGCTTCCAGCGTCGCCAGGTTCACGATCTCGGCGATGCGGTCGCCCAACCCGGCCAGCACCGCGGCGTGCACCTGCGCCGCCGGTATCGTTGCCCCGCCGATAGCGGGCAGGTCGCGCGTGGCGCAGGCATCGGCGACGACACCCACCCGGTAACCGCGATGAAAAGCCTCGCGCGCGGTGGAGTCGACGCAGTTGTGGGTCATGTAGCCGGCGAGCAGCAGCGTGTCGATGGCGGCCGCCTGCAGCACCTCGGCCAGCCCGGTGCCAGCGAACGAAGATGGCAGGCGCTTGGCGATGACGCTCTGCCCCGCCGCCGGCGCCAGTCCGTCAAGCGGCGCGGCACCGGATGAGCCGCTGCCAAACAGCGGCGATCCGGCCGGTGCCACGTGTTGCACATGGATCACCGGCAGCCCGGCCGCCTGGGCCCAGGCCCGCAGGCGCCGGGTGACGGCGCTGGCTGTGGCCTCGTCGGGCAGCGCCAGCGGGCCGCGGCGGTATTCGTTCTGGTAATCGATCAGCAGCAGCGCAGTCTTGTCAGCCGCCAGCGGGTTGCCGGGCTGGAAGGCGGGTGCCAGGCCGACGATCTGGCGCAGGCTGCGTGCGGTCATGCGGCACCACCAGCCAGATGTTCCTGCCGGCGGGCGGCCTGGGTGCGGCCGTCGTAGCCCCAGTCGGTGGCTGGCAGTTCCTGCAGCGCGACGTAGGTCGGCGCCGCACTGGCGCCGAGGGCGGCGGCCAGCATGGCTTCGGCGGCGGCGATGAAGGCCGCCTTCTCGGCCGCGCTGTTGGTGCCGGCGGTAATCAGCCCCTGCAGCCAGGCCGCAGCCGCAACCGGCTCGCCGCCGGCGGTGACGGCACCGGCCGGCAGATGGCTGATGCCGACCACGGTCAACGCTGCCTCCTTGTGCAGCACATCGCGCATCAGCCGCGTCGTTTCGCGTTGCAGACTGTTGATGATGGCCGGGCTCGGGGCCGGTCCGGCAAGGGTGATCTGGATCAGAGGCATGGCGGACTCCTGCGGTGGTGGTGAGCGGATCATTTCACGGCACTCGCGGAGCTACAATCTGCCAATTGCTCAACTATTCGTGTCGCCATGGAAACGATCGAAACCGATTCACTGGACACCCTGAGCGACCTCGCCGTCTTCGTCCGCGTCGTCGATACCCGCGGTTTTTCGGCGGCGGCGCGGGTACTGGGCCTGACCAAGTCGGCGGTCAGCAAGCGCATCAACCGCCTCGAACGGCGCCTCGGTCTGCGCCTGCTGCAGCGGACGACGCGCTCGATGTCGCTGACCGAAGCCGGACGCCTGCTGTACGCCGAGGCGGCGCAGGGTGTCGCCCTGCTCGACCGCGCCACGCAACTGGCGGCCGGCCTGATCGAGGCGCCGCGCGGCACGCTACGCGTCACCGCCTCGGTCACTTTCGGCAAGCTGTGCCTGGCGCCGCTGCTGCCGGAATTTCTCGCCCGCTATCCGGAAGTCGAGGTGCAACTGACGCTGCTCGACCGCATGGTCGACCTGGTCGAGGAAGGATACGATTTGGCCCTGCGCCTGACCCGAGCGCCGCCGGAACAGGCGGTGGCCAAAGCCTTGATGCCAGTTCGCTACCGGCTATGCTCCACCGCCGCCTACCTGAAGGGGCGGGAGATTGCGACGCCGGCCGACCTGGCCGGCCACAACTGTCTACATTACGGCCTGCGCGAATTCGGCAACGAATGGCGCTTCCAGGGCGCCGGCGAGGACGCCCGGGTGCGGGTCAAGAGCAATGTGGTGGTCAATAACAGCGAAGTGGTGCGCGACCTGCTGCTCGCCGGCCTCGGCATCGGCCTGGTCTGGAATTACGCGGTGGACCGGGAGATCGCCGACGGCCGGCTGTTGCCGCTGCTGCCCGAGTGGACCCCGGTCGGGACGTTCGGCCAGACGGCCTGGGCGATCTGGCTACCGCAGCCGCACCTGCCGCCGAAGTTGCGCGTGTTCATTGACTTCCTGGCCGAGCGATTGGCCGAGCCTCCGACCGCCGACTTCAGGTAGCTTCGTGCCGGCTTCCTTCCTTGACCGGACGGCGGGAACGATGCGCAACGGTGATCGCCGCGAACAGCCCGGCCGCCAGCCAGCACGCCGTTTCGAGCGGCGTGAAGGCGGCCAGCACTGCGGCTACCTCCGTCATGTCTGCCGCTAGCGCAAGCTGATAAGCCAGCCAGAGAAAGAATCCGAGCAGGGAAGCACATGCCGCCCACTGCCCAAAAAAACGCCCCGTGGCCTCGCGGTCGCTGCGCGGTTCCTGCCACGGCAAAGTCGCCGCCAGCGCCATGCCCAGGCGTTGGCTGGCGCCCCACAGCATGCCGGCAAACATGCCGAGCCAGAAGGCGGCCTCTAGGAACCAGGGCCAGAAGTCCCAAGCGAATTCGCCGCCGGGATAATCACTGCCTTTGGGCGACAGCGAGATCACCAGGGCCATGACCAGTACGAAGAGACCGCCGAGCTCGAGCGCGCGGCGCAGGGACTTCAACCAAAAGCGGAATTCGTTCTCGACGTCATCGTTGATGGGCCTGGATGTTCATGGCGCCCCCTTCGGCAAACAAGGATTGAAAAAACCACCGGACGCACCGCAGGAGCAAGTTGTGGCCGCATCCGCCACGGATAGCCATATAGACATCTCCAGCGGCCGGTAGTTTTCCGCCGGCCGGCGACAGCCGGGCGATTGGGCAAGCCCCCGGCCGCCGACTTCAAGTAACATCGCACCTGCCCGTTTTTTCGTCCCGATCATGACCGACCAGCTCAATCTTTTTGACCCGAATGCCCCGCAAGCCGTGACTGGCGAAGCCGTCGCCAATGCCCCCGCTGAGGCAATCGGCGAACCGCCGACTGACCAGCCGGATATCGCCGCAGACCTGTCCTCCGGCCTGCCGCCCACCCTCCCCCCGGCCGCTGCCGGCCCGGCCGACGACATCCCGTCGCCGGCCGATTACGCCGCCCGCCGTTATCTCGAATACGCGATGAGCGTGGTTACCGGCCGCGCCCTGCCCTCGGCCGCCGACGGCCAGAAACCGGTGCAGCGCCGCATTCTCTACGCGATGCACCGGATGGGCCTGTACAAGAGTCCGCGCCACGTCAAATCGGCGCGCGTCGTCGGCGACGTGATCGGCAAGTACCACCCGCACGGCGACTCCTCGGTGTACGACGCGATGGTGCGCATGGCTCAGGACTGGAGCCTGCGCTACCCGATCGTCGACGGCCAGGGCAACTTCGGTTCGCGCGACGGCGACAACGCCGCCGCCATGCGCTACACCGAAGCCCGCCTGACGCCGATCGCCGAGCTGCTGCTGGCCGAGATCGACGAAGGCACCGTCGACTGGAAACCCAATTACGACGGTGCCAACGACGAACCGGCCCTGCTCCCGGCCCGCCTGCCCTTCTGCCTGTTGAACGGCGCCTCCGGCATCGCGGTCGGCATGGCCACCGAAATCCCGGCGCACAACCTGCGCGAAGTGGCTCGGTCCGCCGTCGAGATCATCCGCAATCCGGAGTTCAGCGAGGACGAAGTGCTGGCGCTGATTCCCGGCCCCGACTATCCCGGCGGCGCGCAGATCATCTCGTCGCCCGAGGAAATCGCCGCCACCTACCGCAGCGGGCGCGGCAGCCTGCGCGTACGCGCCAAATGGAAGATCGAGAATCTGGCCCGCGGCCAGTGGAAGCTGGTTATCACCGAGCTGCCGCCGGGCGTGTCGACGGCCACGGTGCTGTCGGAGATTGAAGCCTGCTCCAACCCGGTAGCCAAGGAAAAGGCCGGCAAAAAGGTGTTCACGCCCGAACAGCTCAACCTCAAAGCCGCATTTTTGTCATCAATTTCGGAAAGCGGCGTACGCGACGAATCGGGCAAGGAACACGCGGTGCGCCTGGTCATCGAGCCGGCCTCCTCGCGCCAGGGCCAGGACGACCTGGTGCGCATGCTGCTCGCCCACACCAGCCTGGAAACCAACGCTTCGATCAACCTGACCGTGCTCGGCGTCACCGGCACCCCGCGCCAGGCGTCGCTGTACAGCATGATCGAGGAATGGTGTCGCTTCCGCCTGGCCACCGTCGAACGGCGCACGCGGCACCGCCTGACCGCCGCCGAAAAGCGCATCCACATCCTCGAAGGCCGGCTGGCGGTGCTGCTCGACATCGACAAGGTGATCAAGGTCATCCGCGAATCGGACGACCCGAAGGCCGATCTGATCGCCCACTTCAAGCTGTCCGAGATCCAGGCCGAGGACATCCTGGAAATCCGCCTGCGCCAACTGGCCCGGCTGGAAGGCATCAAGATCGGCGAGGAACTGGCCAAGCTGCGCGACGAGGCCAAGGGGCTGAATCACCTGCTCGATTCGGAAGCCGCGCTGCGCGCCTGCGTCGCCGGTGAGATCGAGGCCGATGCGAATAAGTATGGCGACGACCGCCGGACGCTGATCGAGACCGCCGACAAGGTCACCATGTCGGACGCCAAGAGCGTCTCCATCCCCGACGAGCCGACCACGCTGATCGTCTCCAAGCACGGCTGGCTGCGCTCGCGCAGCGGCCACAACATCGACCCGACGCAGCTGACCTTCCGCTCCGGCGACAGCCTGCTGGCCTGTCTGCCCTGCCGCACCGTCGACCAGCTGATCCTGCTCGATACCAAGGGCCGCGCCTACTCGATCGCCGCTTCCGACATTCCCGGCGGCAAGGGCGACGGCGTCCCGGCCACCTCGCTGGCCGACTTCCAGGACGGCGGCAAGCCCTGCCTGGCCCAGGCGGTTTCCGGCGACAAGCTCTACCTGGTCGCCGGCGAAGGCGGCTACGGCTTTCGCTGCCAGGGCAGCGATTTCCTGTCGCGCGGCAAGGCCGGCAAGGCCTTCATGACGCTCGACGACAACGAATCCCCGGCCATCTTCCAGCCCGCCCCGACCACCGGCGAGGTCGCCTGCTTCACCGGCGATGGCCGCGCCCTAGTCTTCGCCAGCGAGGAAATCCGCCAGCTAGCGAAGGGCCGCGGCCTCAAGCTGATCGATGCGGCGCCCGGCAAGAGCGCGCTGGAGGAGATCGTGCCGGTGATCGACGGCATCGCCGGCAAGCTCAAAGGCGAACGCCTGGAATTCTGCCGCGGCAATCGCGGCGGCAAGGGCAAGCCGGTCAAGGCGCCGCGCAAGTAGGCGGCAGACAATAAGCCATACCGCGAAATGCGGGCGCAAAAAAACCGGAGCAAGCTCCGGTTTTTCGCTTCAATCGCAGGATTGACGCTTAGGCAGCCTTCTTGCCGGCAGCCTTCGGGGCAGCCACGTTGGCAGCCTTCAGGGTGGCTTCGGTAGCGGCGGAAACGCTGGCTTCGGCGACTTCAGCAGCCTGCTTGGCAGCCTTGTTCAGGCCTTCGTAGGCTTCGTTGGCGGTCTTGATCGCGGTCTTGACGGCAGCGACGGCCACTTCGGAACCAGCCGGAGCGGAAGCCAGAGCCTTTTCAACCAGGCCGGAAACCTTGGCATTGTTGTCAGCAACCTGAACTTCGACTTCCTTGGCGATCTTGTCCTTGGTTTCCGAGGCGATGGCGATCACGTTGCGCGAGTATTCCATGCCCTTCTCGATGGACGGCGAAGCGATCGACTGCTGCAGATTGACGAAGGACTGGACATCCTTGGCGCCCATCAGCGTGGTCAGGTTGGCAACGGAGGTTTCGAAAACCGAACGGGCAGCAGCCAGGTTCAGCAGGGACAGGCGCTCGATGCCATCGAACGTGGTGTTGGCAAAGAACAGGGCAAAGTTGAAACCGGACTTGGCGAAATCTTCGGGCTTGGTGAACATGGGGATTCTCCTGGAGGGGTTGGGGTTACTAGTGAAGCCACATATGTTGCACTGCAGCATGGCTTCATTCTATTCAACCGCACGCCCAAGTCAAGCACTTTTGTTGCACTGCAACAAATTATTCATCCGCACTGAATCCAGCGCGGCAAACGCCCGAACAGTCAAGGGCAATCAAGCCCGAGTCGTTCCAGAATGGCGGTCATCGCAACAGCAGCACCGAGCGGCAGATAAAAATCGACAATGTCGCTGAGCTGGGTTCTCGACGGATTGATTTCCACCGTCGGGATGCCGCTGCCACCGGCAAATACAACCGGCTGGGTGATGTAGGGAAAAACGCTCGACGTACCGATGCTGAAGACGATATCGAACCCATCCTGCAGCGCCCCGATGAAGCGCTCCAGCGGCGCCTCCGGCAGCATCTCGCCAAACAGCACCACCTTGGGCCGCAGGATGCCGCCACACGCCGGACAACGCGGCGGAATCGCCCGCCCGGCGAAGTCGGCAGCCACTTCTTCATGGCGACAGGCAGTGCATTTCAGTTCCTGCAGATTGCCGTGGATCTCGATGATTTCCCGGCTGCCGGCTGCCCGGTGCAGACCATCGACGTTCTGGGTAAACACCATCACCCGGTCGAGATGATCATCCAGACAGGCAATCGCCCGATGCGCCGCATTTGGCTGCGCGCCGCGGCAATTTTCCTCGATCTGGACCAGATACTTCCAGGTGATGTCGGGACGCACCGAGAACACCTCCCCGGACAGCGCCTCCTCGATCCGCAAGCCGTCCTCGGTTGCCGCGCTGTCGTACAGGCCACCGACGCCACGGTAAGTCGGCAGCCCCGAATCGGCCGATATGCCGGCTCCAGTGATGAACAGGGCACTGCGCGCCTGGCTCAGTTGTGCAGCAACGGCATCCAGAACCGCTTCGATCGACGCATCAAATCGCCTTACCTCCAGGCAATCGGACATTTTTCCACCCGATGACAGTTGCACACGCCCGTCTTATAACCCCCGAAAAACAAAAAAACCACCGCAGTGGTGGCTTGATTGTTCTTTTGGCGCGCCCGGAGCGATTCGAACGCCCGACCCTCTGGTTCGTAGCCAGATACTCTATCCAACTGAGCTACGGGCGCGCTGAAAGAGAGGCGCATTATACGGATCCAAATTGAAAACACCAGCCCTGCGAGCAAACTTACTTCACCGACTGAGCGCATTCTCCAGCCTCAACCGCCATCTTGACCTGCCCAACGCCACGGCTTGCCGGCCCGACGATGGCCGTGCCGACGTGCTGGCATTGCCGTCCCCACGTTGTATCCAGCCACGGGGGACTTTTCCGAAGCGCTACAGGAACAGTCAGACTCTGGACAAGTCGGCAGTCTCCTGCCAAAAGTCCGTTTACACAAAATTTTGCCCCCTCGTCGAGCTTGCTTTCGTACTTGTCCTATGTCTGGGCAACGTTCTTGTCGATATGCTCCCGCGGCAGCACCACGTAGCCCCTGCCCGGACGATGTTTGAGAAGGTCCTCTCGCTTGGTGAACGGTACCCAGCGCGCAGTTTCCGGCCAGCCGCGCGGATTGGGCTTGACGCGCATGATGTCCTGGAACGTGCCGCGACCCATGACGCGGTTTTG
>PHCU01000205.1 GCA_002842345.1 Betaproteobacteria bacterium HGW-Betaproteobacteria-12
CCGGATCATGAGCGTCAGCACTCCCCCCAAGTTTTCCCCCCTGACCGGCGCCATCCGCGCCCTGGCCATGGATGCCGTGCAGCAGGCCAATTCCGGTCACCCGGGCGCCCCGATGGGCATGGCGGAAATCGCCGAAGTGCTGTGGCGCCGCCACCTGCGGCACAACCCGGCCAACCCGAACTGGCCCGACCGCGACCGCTTCGTGATGTCGAACGGCCACGGCTCGATGCTCGTCTATGCCCTGCTGCACCTCTCCGGCTACGACGTCTCCATCGCCGATCTGAAGAACTTCCGCCAGTTGCACGCCAAGACCCCGGGCCATCCGGAGTTCGGCTACACGCCCGGCGTCGAGACCACCACCGGCCCGCTCGGCCAGGGCATCACCAACGCCGTCGGCTTCGCGCTGGCGGAAAAGGTGCTGGCCGCCGAGTTCAACAAGCCCGGCCACGAGATCGTCAATCACCACACCTACACCTTCCTCGGCGACGGCTGCCTGATGGAAGGCATCTCGCACGAAGCCTGCTCGCTGGCCGGCACGCTCGGCCTGGGCAAGCTGATCGCCTTTTGGGACGACAACGGCATTTCCATCGACGGCCACGTCGATGGCTGGTTCACCGACAATACGCCGAAGCGCTTCGAAGCCTACGGCTGGCACGTCATCGCCGGCGTCAATGGGCACAATGCCGATGCCGTCGAGAAGGCGCTGCTCGAAGCCAAGTCGGTCACCGACAAGCCGAGCCTGATCTGCTGCAAGACCACCATCGGCATGGGCGCGCCCAACAAGCAGGGCTCGCACGACTGCCACGGCGCGCCGCTCGGCAAGGACGAGATCACCGCCGCCCGCGAATACATCGGCTGGCCGCACGCGCCGTTCGAGATTCCCGACGATGTCTACACCGCCTGGAACCGCAAGCCGGCCGGCGCCGTCTTCCAGGAGAACTGGGACCGGCGTTTTGCCGCCTACCGCGCGGCCTTCCCGGCCGAAGCCACCGAATTCGAGCGCCGCGTCATCAAGGGCGAACTGCCCGCCACTTGGGAAGCGACCAAGGGCGCCTACCTCGCTGCCTGCCGCGACAAGGCCGAGAACATCGCCACCCGCAAGGCGTCGCAAAACGCCATCGCCGCGCTGGTCCCGGCGGTGCCGGAAATTTTCGGCGGCTCGGCCGACCTGGCTGGCTCCAACCTGACCTTCGTCAAGGGCAGCAAGGGCGTCACCCGCAGCGAGGGCGGCAACTACTGCTACTACGGCGTGCGCGAATTCGCCATGACCGCCATCGCCAACGGCCTGGCGCTGCACGGCGGCCTGATTCCCTACACCGCGACCTTCCTGGTCTTCTCCGACTACGCCCGCAATGCCATCCGCATGGCGGCGCTGATGAAGCAGCGCCAGATCATGGTGTACACCCATGACTCCATCGGTCTCGGCGAAGACGGCCCGACGCACCAGCCGGTCGAGCATATCCCCAGCCTGCGCATCATCCCCAACCTCGATGTCTGGCGCCCGGCCGACGCCACCGAAACGGCGATCGCCTGGACCGCCGCCGTCGAGCGCACCGACGGCCCGAGCCTGCTCGCGCTGTCGCGGCAGAACCTGCCGACCGTCACGCAAAAGATCGCCGACGCCGACATCGCCAAGGGCGGCTACGTGCTGTCCGAAGCCGACGGCGAAGCCCAGATCACGCTGATCGCCACCGGCTCGGAAATCAAGCTGGCGCTCGACGCCCAGGCCGCCCTGGCCGGCGAAGGCATCAAAGCACGCGTCGTCTCGATGCCCTGCACCAACGTCTTCGACCGCCAGAGCGCCGACTACAAGGCCACCGTGCTCGGTGGCTGCAAGAAGCGCATCGCCATCGAAGCCGCCCATCCGGACTTCTGGCGCAAGTATGTCGGCCTGCACGGCGCCGTCGTCGGCCTCGACCGTTTCGGCGAGTCGGCCCCGGCCGGCCAGCTGTTCGACCTGTTCGGTTTCACTGTCGCCAACGTCGTCGCTACGGCGAAGGCGCTGCTGTCCTGATTTTTGAAAGAGGAGAAGCTTCACATGGCTATCAAGGTTGCAATCAATGGTTTCGGTCGTATCGGTCGCTGCACGCTGCGCGCCATCTACGAGCAGGGTCTGCAGAATGAGTTCGACGTCGTCGCCATCAACGCCGCCGGCGACCTGGCGACCAACGCCCACCTGCTGAAGTACGACACCACGCACGGCCGTTTCCGCACCAGCGTCGAAACCGAAGGCGAAAACTGCATCATCGTGGACGGCAAGAAGATCGCCTTCTACTCGACCAAGAATCCCAAGGACATCAACTGGGCCGACCACGGCGTCGACATCCTGCTCGAATGCACCGGCGCCTACACCTCCAAGGCCAAGGCCGGTGCGCTGCTCGAACAGGGCGCCAAACGCGTGCTGATCTCCGCCCCCGGTGGCGACGATGTCGACACGACCATCGTTGTGGGCGTCAACGAAGGCGCGCTGAAGGCCGACATGACCGTCGTCTCCAACGCTTCCTGCACGACCAACTGCCTGGCCCCTGTGGCCAAGATCCTGTCTGACGCCATCGGCATCAAGCAGGGCCTGATGACCACCATCCACGCCTACACCAACGACCAGGTCACCGTCGACGTCCGCCACAAGGACCTGCGCCGGGCACGCGCCGCCGCCGCCAACATCATCCCGACCAAGACCGGCGCCGCCAAGGCCGTCGGCCTGGTGCTGCCGCAACTGGTCGGCAAGGTCGACGGTTTCGCCCTGCGCGTACCGACCATCAACGTCTCGCTGGTCGACCTGACCTTCACCGCCGAGCGCGCCACCACCAAGGAAGAAATCAACGCCTTGATGACCGCCGCCGCCAACGGTCCGCTGAAGGGCATCCTCGACGTCAACAACGAGCCGCTGGTCTCCTCCGACTTCAACCACACCACCGTGTCGTCGACCTTCGACGCCACCCAGACCCGCGTCATCAAGGGCGAAGACGGCTCGGTGCTGGTCAAGGTGCTGGCCTGGTACGACAACGAGTGGGGCTACTCCTGCCGCATGCTCGACGCCGCCCGCGCCTGGATGGCCGCCAAGTAAGCTGTCTGTTGCAAGAAAGGGGCCGCAAGGCCCCTTTTGTTTCACTGCCTCAACACCCCATCGGAACCGTGCCCCAAAAATCTCCCCTGCGTCTTGCCATCAACGGTTACGGCCGCATCGGCCGCTGTTTCCTGCGGGCGCTGATGGAGGCACCGGCGGCCCACCGCCTGCAGGTCACCGCCATCAACGAACCAGCCAATCTGGGGAGCATGGCTTATCTGACCCGCTTCGACTCGACGCACGGCCGTTTCGCCGGTCAGGTCGAGATCGGCGATGGCAGGCTGCTGATCGACGGCCGCGCTATCGCTGTCAGCCATGCCCGCGAACCCGAAGCCGTGGACTGGCGGGCGCTCGGCATCGACCTACTGGTCGAATGCTCAGGGGTTTACGGCCGACGTGACGAACTGCAGCGCTTTCTCGACGCCGGCTGCCCGCGCCTGCTGCTGTCGCACCCTGGCCACAGCGGCGACGACGTCGACGCGACCATCGTCGCCGGTATCAACGAAGCGTCGCTGACCGGCCGCGAGCGCCTGGTTTCCGCTGCCTCGTGCACGACCAATGCCGTGGTCCCGCTGCTCGCCCTGCTCGACCGCGAGGTCGGCATCGAGCAGGCGCTGCTGACGACGCTGCATTCGGCGATGAACGACCAGCCGCTGATCGACGGCTACCACCACGACGATCTGCGCCGTACACGCTCGGCGATGCAGTCGATCATCCCGGTGTCCACCGGCCTCGCCCGCGGCGTCGAGCGCCTGCTGCCGCAACTGGCCGGCCGCGTCCAGGCCAAGGCGATCCGCGTGCCGACGCTGAATGTTTCGGCGATCGACCTGACCATCGCCACCGCCCGCCCGGTTTCCGCCCACAGCCTCAACGCGCTGCTCGCCGAGGCCGCCGCCGGGCCGCTGAAGAAACGCATCGCCTATTCCGCCGAGGCGCATGCCTCGATCGATTTCAACCACGATCCGCACTCGGCCATCGTCGATGGCAGCCAGACGCGGACCGCCGGCACCCACCTGGTCAACCTGTTCGTCTGGTTCGACAACGAGTGGGGCTTCGCCAACCGCATGTTAGAAGTGGCCGACTACTGGTCACAACGCTGGACGCAAGAATCCACTCATTAACCGATCCTCAGGAGGAACCCATGAACGTCATCAAACTCACCGACCTCGATGTCGCCGGCCAGCGCGTGTTTATCCGCGCCGACTTGAACGTGCCGCAGGACGAAGCCGGCAACATCACTGAAGACACCCGCATCCGCGCTTCGCTGCCGTCGATCAAGTACTGCCTGGAAAAGGGCGCGGCGGTGATGGTCACTTCCCATCTCGGCCGCCCGACCGAAGGCGAACTGAATCACGAAGACAGCCTGATGCCGGTCGCCGTGCGTCTCGGCCAGATGCTGCACACCTCGGTGCGCCTGATCACCGACTGGGTCGATGGCGGCTTCGAAGTCAAACCGGGCGAAGTCGTGCTGCTGGAAAACTGCCGCGTGAACAAGGGCGAGAAGAAGAACAACGACGAGCTGGCGCAGAAGATGGCCAAGCTCTGCGACGTCTATGTCAATGACGCCTTCGGCACCGCCCACCGCGCCGAAGCGACCACCCACGGCATCGCCAAATACGCCCCGGTGGCTTGCGCCGGCATCCTGATGGGCGCCGAAATCGACGCTCTGGGCAAGGCCCTGCACGCGCCGAAGCGGCCGCTGGTGGCCATCGTCGGCGGCTCCAAGGTCTCATCCAAGCTGACCATACTCAAGTCGCTGGCCAGCAAGGTCGACCAGCTGATCGTCGGCGGCGGTATCGCCAACACCTTCCTGCTCGCCTCCGGCAAGCGCATCGGCGACTCGCTGGCCGAAGCCGACCTGGTCAAGGAAGCCCACGCCATCATGGACATCATG
>PHCU01000049.1 GCA_002842345.1 Betaproteobacteria bacterium HGW-Betaproteobacteria-12
GCTCGAAGACCGTCGACACCGGCGCCACCCGGCGGATGCTGTACGGCCTGCAGCACCCGCACCTGAAAAAGCACAAGGCCGAACTACTCGCCCGCCGCGCCGAGGACCAACTGGAAGCGCTGATCGCCCACATCCACGAGAAGCACCCAGGCATCCCGGTGATTCTCGACGCCAAGCGCGGCGACATCGGCTCGACCGCCGAGCAGTATGCGGTCGAGGCCTTCGAACGCTTTCAGGCCGACGCGGTGACGGTCAATCCCTACATGGGCCGCGACTCGGTCGAACCTTACCTGGCCTATCCGGACAAGGGCGTGATCCTGCTCTGCCGCACCTCCAACGCCGGCGGTTCCGACCTGCAGTTCCTCGACGTCGGCGGCGAAAAGCTCTACGAGCGGGTCGCCCGCCTGGCCGCCGGCGAGTGGAACACGACCGGCCAGATTGGCTTGGTCGTCGGCGCCACCTTCCCCGCCGAGATCGCCCGCGTCCGCGCCATCGTCGGCGACATGCCGCTGCTGGTGCCTGGCATCGGCGCCCAGGGTGGCGACATCGAGGCCACCGTCAAGGCCGGCCGCACGGCCGCCGCCAGCGGCTTGATGATCAACTCCTCGCGGGCCATCCTGTATGCCGGCCAGGACGAACACTTCGCCGCCGCCGCCCGCCGGGTCGCCGCGGAGACCCGCGAGGCCATCAACCGCTACCGTTAAGGAGCCCGATCATGCGCATGGACGACCACCGCGAGAGCGACAATCTCGAAGACCGCCGCGGTAGCGGTGGTGGCGGCCTGCGCCTCGGCGGCGGCCGGCTCGGCCTCGGCACCATCGCCATCGCGCTGGTCGCCAGCTATTTTCTCGGCATCAATCCGCTGACCGTGCTCAACATGTTGAGCGGTGGCGGCCTGCCGGTGATCGAGCAGAGCGCCCCGGCCGCCCGTCGGCCACCGGCCGACGATGCGACCGCCCGCTTCGTCTCGCAGGTGCTGGCCTCGACCGAGGACACCTGGCACGCGGCCTTCCACGCCAACGGCAAGCAATACCAGGAGCCCAAGCTGGTGCTCTTTTCCGGCGTCACGCCGACCGCCTGCGGCACCGGCCAGTCGGCGATGGGGCCGTTCTACTGCCCGGGCGACCAGAAGGTCTATATCGACCTCGAATTTTTCCGCGAACTGAAAACCCGCTTCCAGGCCCCCGGCGAATTCGCCCAGGCCTACGTCATCGCCCACGAGGTCGGCCACCACGTGCAGAACCTGCTCGGCATCGCCGACCAAGTGCAGCAGAAGAAGCAGCGAGTGAGTCGCAGCGAGGCCAATGCCCTGTCGGTGCGCATGGAATTGCAGGCCGATTGCCTGGCCGGGGTCTGGGGCAAGCACACCGACACCATGAAGCAGGTGCTCGAACCGGGCGACCTGGAAGCGGCGCTGACCGCCGCCTCGGCCATCGGCGACGACCGCCTGCAACAGCAGACGCAGGGCCGCATCGTGCCGGAGAGCTTCACCCACGGCAGCTCCGCCCAGCGCATGCGCTGGTTCAAGCGCGGCTTCGAATCCGGCGACATGAACCAATGCAACACCTTCAAGGCCGCCCAGCTTTGAGCGAAGAAAGCGCGCCGACCAGCGCGGCGCCGGCGAAAAAAGCCCCACCCCGCTGGCGGCGCTGGCTACTGGAAGCGGCAATCTTCCTCGCCGCTCTGGTCGCCTTCCAGATGTGGCAGTTGCGCGACACGGCGCGTGGCCCGGCGCCCGAGTTCACCGCCCAGCGCCTCGACGGCAGCCCCTTCCGCCTCGCCGACTGGCGCGCCGCCCAGCCCGGCCGGGCCACCCTGCTCTACTTCTGGGCCGAATGGTGCCCGGTCTGCCGGACCACCGCCGGCAACGTCACGGCGCTGGCCGAGGACTGGCCGCTGACCAGCATCGTCAGCCAGTCGGGCGAGGCGGCAAGCATTGTCAGATTGATGCAGGAACGCGGCTATGCCTGGCCGAGCGTCGTCGATGCCCGTGGCGAAATCATGAAACAGTACGGCCTGCCCGGCGTGCCCGGCTTTGTCATCATCGCTCCGAACGGTGAGATCCGCTTCGTTTCGGTCGGCTACACCAGCGAGCTCGGCTTGCGTCTGCGCCTGTGGTGGGCCAGCCGCGCATGAAAACCCGGTTCGCCCTGCTGCTCGGCCTGTTGCTGACCTGCAACGTCCTCGCCCTGCCGACCCATGCACCGGTGCCGGGCGGCGTTGCCGTCATCGACCTGGGCAGCGCCAGCACCGCCAAACCGGCCGCTCGCTGGAACGACCGGCCACTGGCCGTAGTCGCCGAGAACGGTCGCTGGTTCGCCTTGCTCGGCATCCCGCTCGACACCCTGCCGGCGCCACTGGACATCAATGTCAGCGGCCCGGCCGGCGAGCGCCGCCTGAGCGTGCCGGTCGGCATCAGGAATTACCCAGAGCAGCGCCTGACCATCAAGGACCAGCGCAAGGTCGACCCGGACCCGGCCGAGCTGGCCCGCATCGAACGCGAGCAGGCGCATACCGAGCAGATCAAGCGCCGTTTTTCCATCGCCGAACCGGACACCGCCTTCGCCCGCCCTGCCGCCGGCCGCCTCTCGTCGCGCTTCGGCCTGCGCCGCATTTTCAACGGCCAGCCGCGCAAGCCGCACAGCGGCCTCGACTTCGCCGCCCCTGCCGGCGCCCCGGTGCGCGCCCCGGCGGCCGGCGAAGTGGTCGACACCGGCGACTATTTCTTCAACGGCAACACCATCTTCATCGACCACGGCCACGGCCTGATCAGCGCCTACATGCACCTGTCACGCATCGGCGTGCGCCCCGGCCAGCGCCTCGCCCGCGGCGAGGTGATCGGCGCGGTCGGCACGACCGGCCGCTCGACCGGCGCCCATCTGCACTGGACGGTGATTCTCAACGGCACGCCGGTCGATCCCGAACTGTTCCTCGGCCGGCGCTGAGCCGTTCACGAAAAAAGGCAGCCGAAGCTGCCTTTTGCATGCACGCGAAGTGAGTCAGGTCCGGGTCTTGTCCGGAGTACTCATCTGTTTTTCGTCCTTCGCCTTGTCGCCGCAGGCCAGCGCATTGACGCTGCCGAGCGCGAACAGGGCGGCAAATAGCGCCATCAGGAATCGCTTCATCAAAACCTCCGTCAGTAAGCCACCGTGATTGGAGCGTACGCCGACAGTTTGGTTCATACGATAAATAGCTTTGCCGCAGCGCGGCATTTGCCGGCAGAATCGGCCCGTGTCGAGCGAAACCATCCACCTTCATCACGCCGCACCGGCCAAGCCGGCCGTTGGCCAGCCCTGCAACGGCTGCGGCGTCTGCTGCGCGCTGGAGACCTGCCCGGCCGGGCGCCTGCGTTTCCGGCGCGTGGCCGGCCCCTGTCCAGCGCTCGAATGGTCGACCGGCGACAGTCGCTATCGCTGCGGCCTGCTGGCGCATCCGGGCCACCACCTGGGCTTGCCGGCCGTGCTGGAAGCCTTCGCTGCCCGCTGCCTGGCCCGCTGGATCGCCGCCGGCCAGGGTTGCGACTGCGATGCCGAAGTTCAGTCCTGAATCACCGCGGCGGTGAACACCATCTCGACGCGCATCCGCGGATCGGCCAGGCGGGCTTCGACGCAGGCCCGGGCGGGGGCGCAACCCGCCGGCAACCAGTCATCCCAGACGGCATTCAGCGCCGCGTAGTCGGCCATGTCGGCCAGGTAGATGGTGGTCATCAGCAGGTGCGCACGGTCACTGCCGGCCTGCGCCAGCAGCCGGTCGACCGAGGCCAGCAGGCCCTGGGTCTGGGCCGTAATGCCGGCGCTCGGATCGGGCGGCACCTCGACCAGATAAACTGTGCCCTTGTACACAACACTGTCGGCGTAGCGGCGGGTCACGCCGTGGCGGATGAGCGAAATTTCCGGACTCCCAATGAGTGAAGCCCATGCGGTTCAGGCACGGGCTTCGTTTGCTGCACCCCTGCCTTGTCGACCGGGGTATTCGGCTTGTCGCCGTTACGGAGTACTACTCGGTAATCTCAAGAAAATCTTCCTTTGACAACTGCCATAGAATCTCCTGCAACGCAGCCTTTACTGCCACTGCATGTCGAGCACGCTGCTTACTCGACACGGGTTCACCTTACCACTCCGGCGAAAAATAGCCAGCCCCGAAAAACCGCTTGCCGTCGTCATTGCCGGCGATTTCCCCGTTGCCCCTGGCAAGCCTTCAGGGCCGGAAGATGATGTTGCTGCCGGCCGGCAGCTTGCCGACCGGGGCGTAACCGACGGTCCCCGGCGTCGTGGCGACGAAGCGGATCACTTCCTCGACGTCGGCGAATTCCTGTGGCGGCGCCCCTTTGCCGACATAACGGCGCACCAGCCAATAGGCGGTGTATTCCCCTTCGTCCTGGCCGAGCAGGCGGGCGAGAAATTCGCGGCGAACCGGATGGCCAGCGACCAGGCCGACCGGGCGGGCCGCCTGCTGGTTGATCGAGACGATCCGGCCGGTATACAGGCGCTGCAGCGTCGGCGCGTCGGTCTTCGGCATGCCCGGGTGGGCGAAGACGACGACATCCTGGGCCAGCACGCCGCCGGCCAGGAGCCAGGCGATGACGAGTAGGAGCAGGTGGGAGCGTCGCATCGGTCGGCTCAGTAGGTAAAGCTGGCCGACAGCGAAAAGACGTTGAGGCGGCTCGACGCGCTGTCGCGACCGGCCGGGGCATCGATGAAACTGGAGACGCTGCCGGTCCGGGTATGCGCCCACTCAGCCTTGAGCAGGGTGCTGGCATTGAAACGGTACGAGGTGCCGAGCGCCAGCGTCGACTGGTCGTGGGCGAGCAGGGAGTCGGCCACGGCGCGCTGGCTGGCATCGATCAGCGGGCTCGGGATCGATACCCGGTTGTCGACCACCGCCTCGTAAAGGCGCAGCACGTGGCTGCCGGACTGCATCCGGGCGTAATAGACATAGGGAGTCCACGCACCGCTGCTCCGGCTCAGCGCCGTGTAGGCGGCCCAGCGCTCCCAGCCATTGACCGCCCCCTCGCTGAGCAGGCGAACATATTCACCGCTGAGCCGGAAGGCCGCGGGCAGGCCGACGGTGGCGCCCAGCGTCAGCATGCGCGAGATGCTGCGCGCACTCTGCGGCGCCCGGCTGATGTCGTAAAAGCCTTCGCCCGGCTGATAGGGCGGCGATGGCAAGGGCGTGAAGGGGAAATCGGCATTGATCGTGCCATGCCGCCGGCGCGTCTCGATCCGGTGCACGCCGAGACGGTAGACATCGTCGTCATGACGCAGCGACAGCACGAGCCCGCCCCCCTTCATCCGGGTCGGGTCGTAGAGCGCCCGATTTTCCGGCTGGCCGGCGGCCGCCCGGAAGTACAGACGCTGATGCGCGCCGATGCGGCCGTAGTAGCCATCCAGGCTCCATTCCCCCGGACTGCCCCACCAGGCCTTGGAGAACATCGCCCCGAAAATGTCGCTGGTCGGCGCCGTCGAATAGACCTCGGTCGGCAGACGGGCAAATGGATAGGTGACGCCGACATCGTGATTCTCGGTATCGAGCATCAACGGAATGCGCAGCTTGCCGGCGCGCAGCAACAGATCGTCCAGCGGCCGCCAGGACAGGAAGGCCCAGGCCAGCGAGGGCTCCCAGCCGGAATCCTTGTCGTCTGCCGGGGCCAGCCGAGCCTGCACGGTGGCACCGAGACCTGGCGCCAGGCGGGCATCGAGTTGCATGCCCAGGACGCTGTCGCGGGCGAAGGTACCGCCCTCGTCGACGAAGCGTTGGTAGCGGTAGGGCTTGTCCGAAATGGCGTAGCCGACCGTGGCAAAACCAGACCAGTCGATATCGACGGCCCCAGCCAGCGGCGAAAAGGCAGTCAATGCAGCAAACAGGCAACGAAGTCTCATGGGCTTCCTAGAGAATGGGGGAGGCAACCGGCTGGCTGTCGGCCAGTTGCGTGGCGATCTTGGCGAATTCGTCCTGCAGCGCGAGAAAGGCATCGATCAGGGCCGGGTCGAAATGCCTGCCGCGCTGCTCGAGCAGCAGGCTCACCGCCGCGGCGTGGCTGAAGGCCGGCTTGTAGGGGCGCACCGAACGCAAGGCATCGTAGACATCGGCGACCGCCATCAAGCGTGCCGGCAGCGGAATCGCCGTGCCGCAAAGGCCGTCGGGATAGCCCGTGCCATCCCAGCGCTCGTGGTGGCTGCGGGCGATCTGGCTGGCGAAATGCAGCATCAGGTTGTCCTCGCCCAGTTCCTGGCGGGTCCGGGCCAGCATGCTCTCGCCCTTGACGGCATGCGTCTTCATGATGGCAAACTCTTCCGGCGTGTGCTTGCCCGGCTTGAGCAGGATGTGGTCGGGGATGGCGATCTTGCCGATGTCGTGCAGCGGCGAGGCCTTGGCGATCTGGTCGATGTGCTCGGCGGTGAGGAAGTCGCGATCGCGCTCCTGGCGACTCAGATACTGGGCAAGCAGGCGAACGTAGGTCTGCGTCCGGCGGATGTGGTTGCCGGTGCACTCGTCGCGGAACTCGGCCAGCGACACCATCACCCGGATCGACGCTTCCTGCAGATACAGCACCTCGTTGACCCGGCGTTCGATCTCGGCCTGCAGCCAGGCGCTCTGGTCCTCGAGAAAGGTCTGCCAGGCCTTGATCTGCAGATGGGTCTTGACCCGCGCCAGGACGATCGACGGGGCGATCGGCTTGTGGATGAAATCGACGGCGCCGACCTCGAAACCCAGCTCCTCATCGGCCGCATCGACCTTGGCGGTAAGGAAGATGACCGGGATGCCGGCGCTCGCCGGATTGGCCTTCAGGCGTCGGCAGACTTCGTAACCATCCATCTCCGGCATCATGATGTCGAGCAGGATCAGGTCGGGTGCCTGCTGGGCCGTCAGTTCCAGGCCGCGAGCACCGCTGCTGGCCAGCCTGACCCGATAGTGGGCGCGCAGCAGCTGGTTGAGCAGGCTGAGATTGGCCGGCGTGTCATCGATGACCAGCACCGTCGGACGACTCTCGTTATTCATGGATTCTCCTCATGCGCGGCCGACTCGGCCAGGGCCAGCAGGGCGCCGTCGGCATCCCAGTGGGCGATGGCCTGCTCGATGCTCGCCAGTTGGCGCGGCGTATAGCGGCCGGCAAGTTTTCCGCGGTTGTTGCGCCAGATTTCCTCGGCCTCGCCATCGCCATCGCGCAGGTGGCGACAGAGCACCCGGACGATCTCGTCGGCATCCGCCGCGGCAAGCTCGGCCGGCGGTTCGCCGACGACGGCGGGCAACTGGCCGAGACCGTCGAGCACCGCGGCCAGGCAGCGCTCGGCCGCCGCCAGCTCGGCGGTCGGCTGACTCCCGGGGATAATCGCCAGTTCCAGCTGGCGCAGAGCCTGCTGCAGCTCGCTCAGGGCGAACGTCCCGGCCAGCCCCTTGAAGGAATGAGCATCACGCCGCGCCGTGTCGAGATCGCCCTGCTCGATCGCTTCGCGCAGGCGCAGCGGCAACAGCCGCGCGTCCTCGGCAAAACGCTGCAGGGCCTCGGCAAGAAAGCGGGTGCGGCGAGCGAAACGCCGCTGCAGCACCGCCAGATCGAACTGCGGCACGGCATCCAGGGCAGCCAGGAACGCCTGCTCGGCCGCCGCCGCGACGTCCGGCGCCGGCAACGCCGCGGCCGCCGGCACGGCCAGCCCGGCATGACGGATGACGGCGGCCAGCAGATCTTCTGGATCGAAGGGCTTGGCGATATAACCGGAAGCGCCCTGGGCCAGCACCCGCTGCAATTCGACGCCCTGAGCATGGGCGGTCATGACGACGATCGGCAGCTCGGCGAAGCGGCTGTCGGCGCGCAGCCGGCGTACGGCTTCGCGGCCATCCATGACCGGCATTTCGAGATCCATCAGGACCAGCGCGTAACGATCCGCCGGCGCCGCCATCAGCTTTTCCAGCGCCGCCAGGCCATCGCCGGCGACCTCGACCGTCGCCCCCCAACCGACCAGCATCTCGCTCGCCACCTGGCGATTCATCTCATGATCCTCGACCAGCAGGATGCGCGTCCCGGCCAGATCGCGCGAGAGATTGTCCGGCATCGGCGCGACCTCCTTTGGCGCCCGCTCCGGCAGACGGGCGCAGAGGCGCTGCAGCACGTTCGGCAGCAGCGGCTTCTGCACCAGTTCGGCCACCTCGGGGCAATTGACTTCGGCCCGCAGCAGGGCGACATCGGCTGCCGACATGGCCAGCGTCTGCGCCGGCAAGGGCAATTCCCGCACCCGCGCCGCCGCGATCAAGGCGGCGCCGGCCAAACCGGGCATTTCCCAGTCGAGCAGCAGCAGGTCGTAGGGCTTGCCGGCGGCAGCGGCCGCTTGCAGACGAACCAGGGCCTCGTCGCCGCTGGCCGCCTGGTCGACCTGACAGCAACCAGCGGCACGTAGCATGCTGGCCAGACTGAGGCGGGTTGGCGCGTAGTCGTCGACAATCAGGGCGCTGCCGCAGATACACAACGGTTCGGCGATGACGCGCTCGACCCCGCTGGCGACCGGCAGAGCGATCGAAAAATGGAAAACACTGCCACGACCGACGACGCTGTCGACACCGACCTGCCCACCCATTGCCTCGACCAGCCGCTTCGAGATGCTCAGGCCGAGGCCGGTGCCACCGTACTTGCGCGTCGTCGCCCCGTCGGCCTGGGTAAATTCCTGGAACAACTTGCCGAGCAAATCCTGGCTGATGCCGATCCCCGTGTCCTCGACGGCAAAGGACAAGGCGGCCAGCCCGGCGCTGCGCCCGGTCTCGCTGACGGTCAACCGGACGTGCCCGTGTTCGGTGAACTTGACGGCATTGCTCAGCAGGTTGATCAGGATCTGGCCGAGGCGCAGCGGATCGCCGACCAGCGCCGGCAGGCTGCTCGGCAGCCGGTAGTCGAGGATCAGTTCGACGCCCTTGCCGGCGGCCCGCTGCTGCACCATGAACAGGGCATTCTGGATGACCGGTTCGAGATCGAACGGGGTCTTTTCCAGATCCACCTTGCCGGCTTCGATTTTCGAGAAATCGAGGATGTCGTTGATGATCCCCAGCAGCGAGCGTGCCGCCGCGTGGATCTTGCCGACATAATCCTGCTGGCGCGGCGGCAGGCCGGACTTCATCGCCAGATAGGCCATGCCGAGGATGGCATTCATCGGCGTGCGGATTTCATGACTCATGTTGGCCAGGAAGATCGACTTGGCTTCGGTCGCCACCTCCGCCCGCGCCCGGGCTTCGGAAAGCTCATCCTGTGCCGCCTCGCGCTGCCGCAACTCGGCTTCGATCGAGACTGCCATGCCGTCGAGCGTCGTCGCCAGCGACTGCACCTCCTCGACCCCATGGACGTCGCCGATGCGCTGACCGAAGGACTTGCCGGCCAGCGCCTGGGCGGCGATATGCAAGGTAGTCAGCGGCTCGAGCAGGTGGCGTTCAAGGTAGCGGTAGCTGGCCAGCAGCACGCCACCGGTCAGCAGCAGGAGCAGCAGTTCGCCGAAAATCCAGTCGCGCAGCCGTACCGAGGCGCGCTCCAGATCGCTCGCCGTACGCAGGTCGACCAGCGATGCCAACTCCTCGACGGCCAGCGCCAGATCGGCGCGCAGCCGCAGGTAGGACGGCTGGTGCAGCAACTGGCTGGCAAACTGGCGCTGCGGCGCCGCCTCGGAGACGAACTCCCCGCTTTCCCGATCGTACAGCCCCTGGGTGGCGGCGAAAGCGATCTGCTCGGTTTCCTTCATGCGCTCGGTGATCTGCTGGATGCGCCGGACCACCGCCTGCTCGCCGGCATCGAAACCGAGCTGGCCAGCCAGTTCGCTCAGCGGCTGGAATTCGCCGCCGGCCGGGGCGGCGTACTCGCGCGTACCGGCGATGACCTGTTCCCAGAAGCTGGCCGGCAGGCCGACCGGGCGCGGCTTGACGCCCTCGCGGATAGCCAGCACGTCGTAGTAGTAGATCAGGAAGCGCGGATCGGCCGTACTGACGTAGGAACTGACCAGGCGACCGAGCAGGCCGACCTCGTGTTGCACGGCCTGAATCAGCGCCAGCGACTTTTGCCGGTGGCGGTCGGCCGCCGCCGCCGTATTGAACGCCGACAGCGCCGCCAAGGTGACGACGGCAATCAGCAGCAGCATGCCGACCAGAGCTGCGGCGACGGCCAGGAAGGCACGCCGCAGATTGATCCGCCGCGCCGGCACAACGGGAGATGGACGATCGGATGCGGAATCCAGTTTGACCTCCAGCGCTTTCCTTGCAGCAATGAGACTTGCCGGAATCATATGTCAATTCGCTGCCACCGCCCACCTGACATGGCCCTGGCGAAGCAATGATTGGCCAAAGGACAACGATCGTTCAGAATAGCAGCATGCTCCCTTTCCCCTACGGCCGATGGACAACCTGATCAAGGACACCGCGACGCTGGAGCTGTTCTGCTGGCTCGAACCCGGCGCCGAACTGCCGGGCTGGGACATTCTCAAGGGCAGCCCGTTCGGCAGCACGCTGGCCGCCCCCGAAGGCGGCGAACCGACGCCCGGCGACCAGCTGATCTCGGTGCAGAACTACTTCGCCGAATACCATCTCGAATACTTCCGGCAGCGCCGCTACAACCATTTCCCCAGCCGCCTGCACGCGCTGCTGTTATTCGCCACGCGCACCGACGCGATGACCTTCCGCCACAAGCACCCGCAGCGCGTCTTCGGCAAGAACCTGGCCTGCCACCGGACCAAGGGGGCGTACGTCTGCTCCTTCCACGACGCCAGCTGGCTCGACTACCTGCGCCTGCCGCACAGCCTGTCGCTCTCGGCCCTCGACGAGGTCGCCGAACATTACTGGTCGGGGCGTACCGTCGAAGAAATCGGCCTGACCTTCATGAACGAGCCCTGGCCGGAACCGCCGGTCATCGAAGCCCTGTTCCAGGGGCCGCTGGAGCCGGTCTGGGGCCATCAGCAATCCGGGTGGCTGCCCGGTTTTCGTTAGGAATCACCCATGCGCCGCCTTGTCCTGATCGTCCTCGTCGTCCTCGCCCTGGGCGCTGCCCTGTTCTGGGCCACCCGGCCCAAGCCGATCCCGGTCGCCCTCAAGGAAGTCGCCACCGGCAAGGTCGAGGCGACCCTGGCCAACACCCGCGCCGGCACCATCGAGGCCTGCCAGCGGACCAAGCTATCGACCATCATCGGCGGGCGCATTGAGTACCTTGGGGTCAAGGAAGGCGACAAGGTCAAGAAGGGGCAGTTGCTGTTGAAGCTGTGGAACGACGACCAGCAGGCCAACGCGGCGCTGGCCCAGGCCCAGGTCACAGTCGCCGGCAAGCGCGTCGAGGAGGCCTGCATCGCCGCCGCCAATGCCGATAAAGAGGCCAAACGCCAGGCCGAACTGCGCGCCCGCGGTTTCGTCTCCAGCAGCCGCGAGGAGGCCGCCCGCACCGACGCCGAAGTCCGCCAGGCCAGTTGCAACACGGCCAAGGCAGACGTCGCCCAGACCGAGGCCCGTTACCGGGCGACGCGCAGCGAACAGGGCCGCGTCGCGCTCTATGCGCCGTTCGACGGCACCGTCGCCAAGATCGTCGGCGAACTGGGCGAATACTCGACCCCATCGCCGCCGGGGGTGATGACGCCGCCGGCCATCGACCTGTTCGACGACTCCTGCCTTTACGTCAAGGCGCCGATGGACGAGGTCGATGCGCCGAAGATCCAGCCCGGACAGGTGGTCCGCATCAACCTCGACGCGCTGCCGGGGCAAAGCCTGGCGGGCAAGGTGCGGCGCGTTGCGCCCTACGTCTCGGCGGTCGAGAAGCAGGCGCGCACGGTCGATATCGAGGTCGACTTCGACGATCCGGCGATCATCGGCAAGCTGCTGGTCGGCTACAGCGCCGACGTCGAGATCATCCTCGACGCCCGCGACAAGGTGCTGCGCATTCCCACCGCCGCCATCCGCGAAGGCGGCCGCGTACTGCTCTTCGATGCAGCCAGCGAAACGCTGGTCGAACGCCCGATCAAGACCGGGCTGAGCAACTGGGAATACAGCGAAGTGCTGGAAGGCCTGGCCGCCGGCGACCGCATCGTCACTTCGCTGGAAAAGGAAGGCGTCAAGGCTGGCGCCAAGGTCCGTCCGGAAGAGAAGACGAAATGATGCCGGGCGCGGCAGCAGGCAACCCATGACGCTGATCGAACTCGCCGGCATCGAACGTACCTTCCAGCTCGGCGACTCGACCGTGCATGCGCTGGCCGGCCTCGACCTGGCCATCGATGCCGGCGAGTATGTCGCCGTGATGGGGCCGTCCGGCTCCGGCAAGTCGACATTACTCAACCTGCTCGGCCTGCTCGACCGGCCCAATGCCGGTCGCTACACACTCGAAGGCAGCGACGTCACGACGCTCTCGGCCGACCAGCTGGCACGTGTGCGCAGCGAACGCATCGGCTTCGTCTTCCAGAGTTTTCATCTGGTGCCGCGCCTGACCGCCGCCGAAAACATCGCCCTGCCGATGACCCTGGCCGGCATTCCGCTCAAGGAACGCAATGCCCGGGTGGCCAAGGCACTGGTCAATTTCGGCCTGGATAAACGTGCCGACCATCGCCCCGACCAGCTCTCCGGCGGCCAGCGCCAGCGCGTCGCCATCGCCCGCGCCACGATCATGCAGCCGGCGCTGATCCTGGCCGACGAACCGACTGGCAACCTCGACCGCCATACCGGCGAGGAAGTGGTCAACCTGCTCGAAGCGCTCAACGCCAGCGGCGTCACCCTGATCGTCGTCACCCACGACCAGGCCATGGGCGCCCGCGCCCGCCGCCGGCTGGTGATGGAAGACGGGCGGCTGCAGAGCGACTCGGCCCGGCCATGATGGCCCGCTAGCCATGCGCTTCGCCGACACCCTGCGCTTCGCCCGCGACGCGGCGACCGGTTACCCGCTACGCACGGCGCTGTCGGTACTGGCCATGTCAATCGGCGTCGCCGCCGTGGTCATCCTCACCGCCCTCGGCGACGGCGCCCGACGCTACGTGGTCGGCCAGTTTTCCTCGATCGGCACCAATCTGGTCATCGTCCTGCCCGGCCGCTCCGGCACCGGCGGCTTCAACCCGGCCAACGCCATCACCACCACGCCGCGCGACCTGACCATCGACGACGCTGGCGCCTTGCGCCGGGCCAGTGCCGTCAGCCGCGTCGCCCCGCTCACTGTGGGCACCTCGGAAATCAGCTACGGCGGCCGCCTGCGCGAAATCATGGTGGCCGGTTCGACGGCCGAATTCATCCCCATCCGCAATTTCGAACTCGCCCAGGGCCAGGGTCTGCCCGATAGCGACTGGAACAGCGGCGCCTCGGTCGCCGTGATCGGTGCCACGGTGCGTGACGAACTGTTCGGCAGCGAGCCGGCGGTCGGTAAGCTGATCCGCGTCGGCGACCGGCGACTGCGCGTGATCGGCGTGCTCAAGTCGGTCGGCCAGGGACTGGGCATGAATACCGACGAATTGGTGATCGTGCCAGTGGCGCTGGCTCAGGCGATGTTCAACTCCCACACCCTGTTCCGCATCCTGGTCGAGGCACGCAGCCGCGAGGCCATTCCGCTGGCGCGCGAGCAGGCCACGGCGATCATCAAGCAGCGCCATCACGGCGAGGAGGACGTCACGGTGATCACCCAGGACGCGATCCTGGCCACCTTCGACAAGCTGCTCGGCACGCTGACCCTCGGCGTCGCCGGCATCGCCGCGATCAGCCTGGCGGTGGCCGGCATCCTGGTGATGAACGTGATGCTGGTCGCCGTCACCCAGCGCACCGGCGAGATCGGCCTGCTCAAAGCGCTCGGTGCCCCGGCGCGGACCATCCGCCTGGCCTTCCTGGCCGAAGCGGCGATGCTCTCCAGCGTCGGTGCCCTGCTCGGCTACTTGCTCGGCCAGCTCGGCGCCTTCGCGCTGCGCCAGGCCTTCCCGGTGTTTCCCGCCTACCCGCCGGACTGGGCAGTGATCGCCGGGCTGTCAACGGCGCTCGGCACCGGCCTGCTGTTCGGCGTCATGCCGGCCCGCCGCGCCGCCCGGATGGACCCGGTGCAGGCGCTGATGAAGCATTGAGATGCTGCTCGCCGACTCCCTCCAACTGGCCGTCCGGGCCATCACTGCCCAGCGCCTGCGCAGCTTCCTGACGCTGCTCGGCATCGCCGTCGGCATCGCCGCGGTGATCCTGCTCACTTCGATCGGCGAAGGCATCCACCGCTTCGTGCTCGGTGAATTCACCCAGTTCGGCACCAATGTCGTCACCGTCATCCCCGGCAAGACCAAGACCGGCGGCTCGGCCTCCGGCCTGCCGTCGAGCGCCCGGCCGCTGTCGCTGGACGATGCCCAGGCCCTCGAACGCCTGCCCAACGTTGTCGCCGTCACCCCCAACGTGCGCGGCAATGCCGAAATCGCCGGCAACGGACGCACCCGACGAACGCTGATCTACGGCGTCAATGACCGGCTGCCGGTGGTCTTCAAGTCGACCTTGCAGAGCGGCCAGTTCCTGCCCGACGAGGACGAGGGCAGCGCCCGCGCCTTCGTCGTGCTCGGCGCCAAGGTCAAGGACGAGCTGTTCGGCGCCGACAATGCGCTCGGCCAGCGCCTGCGCATCGGTGGCCTGCAGTTCCGCGTGATCGGCGTCCTCGCCCCCAAGGGCCAGTTCCTCGGCGTCGATCTCGACGACACCGTCTTCGTGCCGGCGGTCCGCGCCCAGGAACTGTTCAACCGCGAAGGCCTGGACGAAATCAACATCGCCGCAGCCGAAGGCGTGCCCTCGGCCCTCGTTGCCGCCGCCATCAAGGAACGGATGATCGCCCGCCACGGCCACGAGGACTTCACCATCGTCACCCAGGAAGAGATGCTGAAGACGCTGTCCAACATCCTCAACGTGCTGACCATGGCCGTCGGCGCACTCGGCGGCATCTCGCTGCTGGTCGGCGGCGTCGGCATCGTCACTATCATGACCATCGCCGTCAGCGAACGGACCGGCGAGATCGGCCTGCTGGTGGCGCTCGGCGCCCGCCGGCGGACCATCCTGCTGCTCTTTCTCGGCGAAGCGGTGGCGCTGTCGGGGCTCGGAGGCCTGCTCGGCCTGCTGCTCGGCATCGGCCTGGCCCAAGCCATCCATTTCGCCGTGCCGGCCCTGCCGGTGCATACGCCGCTCAGTTTCGTGCTGCTGGCCGAGGCGGTGGCCATCAGCATCGGCCTCGCCGCCGGCGTCCTGCCCGCCCGCCGCGCCGCCGGCCTCGATCCGGTCGAGGCCCTGCGCACCGAGTAAGCGGCTGCCACCGCCATACGCTAACGTATGCTAGAGTTGCCGCTCCCCCTTTGCCTTTTGTCCCAGGAGTCCCGCATGACGACGCACCATATCGACCAGCTGCACCCCGGCATGTCCGCCAGCCTCGCGAAAACCGTGACCGAAGCCGACATCATCCTTTTCGCCGGCGTCTCGACCGACGTGAACCCGGCCCATATCGACGAGGAATACGCCAAGGGCACTGTGTTCGGCGGCCGTATCGCCCACGGCATGCTGTCAGCCAGCTTCATTTCCGCCGTGCTGGCCAACAAGCTGCCCGGCCCCGGCACCATCTACCTGTCGCAGACGCTGAAATTCAAAGCCCCGGTCCGCCCGGGCGACACCGTCACCGCCACGGTCACGGTCAAGGAAGTCAATGCCGCCAAGAACCGCGTGACGCTGGACACCGTGTGCACGGTCGGCGGCAAGGTGGTCATCGAAGGCGAATGCCTGATGATGCCGCCGGTTCGCGCCGCAGCGACAGGCGGCACGGCCTAAGCGCCACCACGGCACGATGAAAAACGCCGGCAGCTGCCGGCGCTTTTTATTGCCTCAGAAGGCCTCGTCCGGGCGCAGGAAGCGCCAGTGGCCGAGCGCCAGGTCACCCAGCCGGACCTTGCCGATGCGCACCCGTTTCAGACCGATGACGCGCAGGCCGACCATTTCGCACATGCGGCGGATCTGGCGTTTCTTGCCTTCCTTGAGGATGAAGTGCAGCTGGTCCTCGTTCAGTTGCTTGACCCAGGCCGGCTTGAGCGGCTTGCCCTCGAGTTCCAGACCGTGGCGCAGCAATTCCAGGCCGTTCGGGATCATCTGGCCGCTCACCCGCACCAGGTATTCCTTTTCCGTCTGACTGTCCTCACCGATCAACTTCTTGGCGATACGTCCGTCCTGGGTGAATACCAGCAGGCCGGTCGAATCGATGTCCAGCCGCCCGGCCGGGGCCAGGCCACGCAGCATCCACGGCTTGAATTCCGGGTCGCCCGACTGACGGACCCAGGTCTCGGCCGAGATCAGTGTCACCGCCGGCTTGCAGTCCGCCTCCGGCTGGCCGGAGACATAACCGACCGGCTTGTTAAGCAGGATCGTGACCTGTTTGGCCTGATCCTTCTCGGCTTCCTTCGAGATGACAATCTCGGCATCCGGCTCGATGCGCGAGCCAAGTTCGGAAATGCGCTCGCCGTTGACCAGGACCCAGCCACGCTCGATCCACAGGTCGGCCTCGCGCCGCGAACACAGGCCGCGCTCGGACATCACCTTGGACAGCCGGACGCCCGACGGCACATCGGCCGGATCGCGCGGCGGCATCGCTACCGGGGCCACGCCTTCCGGACGCGGCGGCTTGGCGTCGCGCATCTTGCCACCACGCGACTGTTCATGGATGCGCTGGATACCGTTGGCGGCAGCCGCTTTGGCCGCCCCCTGCTTGCCCGGCTTCTTGGCCGGTGCGGCCTTTTTCAGCGGACTCAGCGTACCGCTCGGCCGCTCCCGCACCACCGGCTCGGCCGGCGTTGCCGGCGGAGCCTGGCGCTCCGCCGCAGGCGGCTTGGTCTCGCGGCGCACCGGCTGCGGACGGGCCTCGGCGGCTGGCACCAGCGTCGCGTCAGGCTGCCGCCATTTCGCCCACGGGTCGTCGGCCGCCGCTGCGGGCGCCTGTTTGCCCTTCTTGTCGTTACCGGAATCGCTCATTGGATGGCGAGCAGCTCCACCTCGAAGACCAGCGTCGCATTCGGCGGAATGACACCGCCGGCGCCGCGGGCGCCGTAGCCGAGCTCAGGCGGAATGGTCAGCTTGCGCGTGCCGCCAATCTTCATGCCCTGCACGCCTTCGTCCCAACCGGCGATGACGTGGCGCATGCCGAGCGGAAAATCGAAGGGATCGTTGCGATCCTTGCTCGAATCGAACTTGCTGCCGTTGGTCAGCCAGCCCGTGTAATGGACGACGACGTGATCGCCGGACTTGGCTTCGGCGCCGTCGCCGACGATGGTGTCTTCGTAGATCAGGCCGGAGGCCGTGGTGATTTCAGCCATGAAAAGCTCCACTCTGTAGCCCTTCCCGCCCCGGCAGCGGGATCGCGGGAGAAGCTGTGTTGAAAGCGCAAAAGTCTACCACAAGCCCGCGACAAGGCTTTGACTTCGCTACGCTTTTGCGTATAATGTGCGGTTCTTCGTAGCACCCTTTGTATTATTTTCGGAGTCCAACCCATGTATGCGGTCATAAAAACCGGCGGCAAGCAGTATCGCGTTTCCGCTGGTCAAAAACTTAAAGTAGAACAGATACCGGCAGACGTTGGCGCAGAAGTTACCCTTGACCAGATCCTCATGGTAGGCGAAGGCGAGTCGGTACAGATCGGCGCCCCCTTCCTTGCTGGCGCCACCGTCAAGTGCACCGTGGTTTCCCACGGCCGCCACGACAAGGTCAAGATCTTCAAGATGCGCCGTCGTAAGCACTACCAGAAGCGCCAAGGCCATCGTCAGAACTACACCGAATTGCGCATCGACGCGATCGCGGCTTAAGTTCAAGGAGCTAATAAATGGCACACAAAAAAGCAGGCGGCAGTTCACGTAACGGCCGCGACTCACAAGCCCAGCGCCTGGGCGTCAAGCGCTACGGCGGTCAATTCGTCCTGGCTGGTAACATCATCGTTCGCCAGCGCGGCACCGAATTCCACCCGGGCGAGAACGTCGGCTGCGGCAAGGATCACACCCTGTTCGCACTGAAGGACGGCGTCGTCCAGTTCGCCATCAAGGGCGAAAAGAAGCGTCGCACGGTCACCATCGTCCCGGCCGCCGAGTAATTCGGCCCCGCGGAAGCAAAAGCCCTATCCGCCGGATAGGGCTTTTTAGTTTGTAGCGTCGCCCACCGGCGCCGCCATCGGAAAGCAGACGGAACAGACATGAAATTCATCGACGAAGCCAAGATCTACGTGAAGGCCGGCGACGGCGGCAATGGCGCGGCGACGTTCCGGCGCGAGAAGTACATCCCGATGGGCGGCCCGAACGGCGGCGACGGCGGCCGCGGCGGCAGCATCTACGTCATCGCCGACCGCAACATCAACACCCTGGTCGATTACCGCTACACCCGCAAGTTCATCGGCAAGCGCGGCGAAAACGGCGGCGGTGCCGACCAGTACGGTGCCGGCGGCGACGACATCGTGCTACGCGTGCCGGTCGGCACGGTGATCTACAACCTGAACACCGAGGAAATCCTCGCCGACCTGTCCGCGCACGATCAAAAAGTGCTGATCGCCAAAGGCGGCAAGGGCGGCCTCGGCAACCTGCACTTCAAGTCTTCGACCAACCGCGCCCCACGCCAGAAGACCAACGGCGATCAGGGCGAGGAATTCGAGCTGCGCCTCGAACTGCGCGTACTCGCCGACGTCGGCCTGCTCGGCCTGCCCAATGCCGGCAAGAGCACGCTGATCCGCGCCATCTCCTCGGCCCGCCCGAAAGTCGCCGACTATCCGTTCACCACGCTGCATCCGAATCTCGGCGTCGTTCGCGTCGATGACGAGAAGAGCTTCGTCGTCGCCGACGTGCCCGGCCTGATCGAAGGCGCCGCCGACGGCGCCGGCCTCGGCATCCGCTTCCTGAAACACCTGCAACGCACGCGCATCCTGCTGCATCTGGTCGATATCGCCCCGATCGACCCGGATGCCAACCCGGTCCGCGACGCCAAGGCCATCGTCGGCGAACTGATCAAGCACGACCCGGAACTGGCCAACAAACCGCGCTGGCTGGTCCTCAACAAGCTCGACCTGATTCCGGCAGAAGACCGGGAAAAGGCAATTAAGGATTTCCTGAAGGCCTACAAGAAAGCCACCAAGTACGACGGCCCTTACTTCCCGATCGCTGCAATCAACGGCGACGGCACCAAGCCGCTGATCTATGCCATTCACGAAGCCCTGGAACAGATGGCCCGCCCGGAAATCGACGACAGCGATGACGGCGACGATAGCGAAACCCACGAAGAAGCATGAGCAAGACCCGCCTCGCCTCCGCTAAACGCCTGGTCGTCAAAGTCGGCTCGGCCCTCGTCACCAACAACGGCGCCGGTCTCGACCTCGCCGCAATCGACGATTGGGCGCGCCAGATCGCCGCGCTGCGCCAACAAGGCAAGGAAGTCGTACTGGTTTCCTCCGGCGCCGTTGCCTGCGGCGTTCAGCGCCTGGGCTGGGGGCGCCGCCCGAAGACCATTCATGAGAAGCAGGCAGCCGCAGCTGTCGGTCAGGCTGGGCTGGTCGAGGCCTACGAAGCCGCTTTTTGCAAACGCGGACTGCACACCGCACAGATCCTGCTGACCCACGACGACCTCGCCGACCGCACGCGCTACCTGAATGCCCGGTCGACGCTGACCACGCTGCTCGAACTCGGCGTCGTACCGATCATCAATGAAAATGACACCGTCGTCACCGACGAAATCAAGTTCGGCGACAACGATACGCTGGGCGCCCTCGTCGCCAACCTGATCGAGGCCGACGCCCTGATTATCCTGACCGATCAGACCGGCCTGTACACTGCCGACCCGCGCAAAGATCCCGCGGCGACGCTGATCAGCGAGGCCATCGCCGGCGACGAAAGGCTCGAAGCCATGGCCGGCGGGGCCGGCACCCGCATCGGCACCGGCGGCATGATCACCAAGGTCATCGCCGCCAAGCGCGCCGCCCGCAGCGGCGCCCATACCGCCATCGCCAGCGGCCGCGAGCACGATCCGATCATCCGCCTGGCCAACGGCGAAGCCGTCGGCACCCTGCTCGTCTCGCAGACACCGCCGCTGGCGGCGCGCAAGCAATGGCTGGCCGACCACCTGCAACTGGCCGGCCGCCTGCTGCTCGACGACGGCGCCGTAGCGGCCCTGAAATCGGGGCGCAGCCTGCTACCGATCGGCGTCGTCGCCGCCGAAGGCGAATTCGAGCGCGGAGCCGCCGTCGCCTGCATCGCGCCGGACGGCCGCGAGATCGCCCGCGGCCTGAGCAATTACGGCAGTGGCGAAGCCCGCCTGATCGCCCGCAAATCGACGACCGAAATCGAAAGCATCCTCGGCTATGTCGACGAAGCGGAAATAATTCACAGAGACAATCTGATTCTGCACGCCTGAACTGCGAGAACGCAGGCACCGCCTGCTAGTATGCCGATTCCATATTCATATCAAGAGGAAGCGGCTGTGCACAAACTGATTGCGATCGCACCGCTGGCGCTCATCCTGAGTGCCTGCGTTTCCGGTGGCGGCTACAAGCCGGTCGCCGACAGACTGCCGCCGTTGAAGGTCAGCTTCGCCGACCCGGCGTGGACCGGCAAGCAGATCCCAAGCGGGCAACATTGCCAGATGTTCGATGGCCAGGGCGCAACGCCGCCCCTGCTGGTCGAAAACATTCCCGCCGGCGCCAACGCCATCATCGTCGAGTACAACGATCTCAGCTTCGCCCCGCTATCCTACGGTGGCGGTCACGGCAAGATCGGCTTTTGGCACGAGGGTGGCGAACGCGCATTGCTTCCGGCTGCACCCGGCGAAACCGCCAAACTGCCGGCAGGCAGCTTCGTCGAAGCCCGCGCCCTGTCGACTGGCAGCTATGCCTCGCCGGGCTACCTGCCCCCCTGCTCCGGTGGTCGCGGCAACCTCTACGTCGCCGATGTCAAGGCTGTCTACAAGGCCCGCAAGGAAGGCGAGGAGAACCGGCTACTGGCCGAGCAACGCATTACCCTCGGCAATTACTGAGCGCGTAGATAGCCCGGCCAAAGGCCGGGTTTGTTCAATACTCGTCCACGTCAAACAGGTGCGTGGCGTGGCACCCGCGAGACAGCGCATGCTTGGGGCCAAAGAGAACAAGTTTAGGGACTCGGTCCAATCGAATCGTTTCGCCCCCCAGCACACCGGGAGTCGAGCGCCTGCGCAAAGCCGCCATGCTTGCGCGCGCGACCGCCCCACAAAGCAGAGTCCTCCTTGCTTATAGCACGAACTGCGGCAACAAACACCGCACTACCGGGTGCATAACCACGGACAAGTACGCAGGACTCCGTTCGCTATCTCACCGACACGGCCAATAGGCCTCGCCTGCGCAAGGAAGCAGGGATAGCGGCTCCCAGCACGCCCTACCGCGCCGATACCTACACAATTGAAAGACAAATAAAAACGGACGCCGAAGCGTCCGTTTTATGGGTTTCTAACTAGTCAGACTAGATTAGAAGTTGTGGGCGATACCCATGTCGAAACCGCGGGTACCCACGCCAGCGCCTTGGCTGTTGGCGGCCGGGCTGATTTGGAAAGCGGCGTTGCGCTCGTTGGAGATGCTGCCGTAGGAAGCGTAAATGTTGGTACGCTTAGACAGGTTGTACTGACCACCGATACCCCACTTCTTGCCCTTGGCGGCAGTGGCTTCGTCATCCTCGGTCTGACCGTAGGTGGCCTTGACGACGAACTTGCCGATCGGAGCGGAAGCAGAAACGAACCAGGTATCGATATCCGCCAGGGTGCCGGCGGCATTACGGCCTTCGATTTCCAGGTTGTCGTACAGGGCGGACAGTTTGACTACGCCGAAGTCGTAGGAAGCACCCAGGGTCATGACGGTAACATCATCAAACACCGAAGCGGTACCAGCGGCAACGCCGCCCGTGAAGTTAACACGTTCCCAGTCAGCGCTGACGCTGATCGGGCCGTTGTTGTAGGCGACCATCACGGTATTCAGGACTGCGTCGCCATCATTGCCGTCGCCGAAGACGGTGCCGGAGCCTTCTTGGGCGCCGAGGCCCAGCGGGTTGCTGTTACCGATGTGGGTCGAGTAGGCCAGCACGGCGTTGAAGCCGGCGAAAGTCGGGGAGATGTAGGCAACAGCGTTGTCGGCGCGGTCGACTTGGGCAGTCATCTGGGTGAAGTTACCGATGTTGCCGCCGCCGAAAGCGTCGTACTTGTTGAAGATGCCGTAACGGACGCCGTCCAGACGGCCGCCGACGATGGTACCGAAGCCGCCGGTCAGGCCGACATAGGCGTTACGGGTGGCGGCCAGGCCGCTGTTGACATCAATGCTGGTGCCAAACTCATACTGGAAAATGGCTTTCAGGCCATTGCCCAGGTCTTCAGCACCCTTGAAACCGATGCGGCTGCCAGCTTGCAGGCCAGAAGCAAACTCGTTCTTGGTTTCGACGCCTTGGACAGCGCCATCGTTGTGGCCACGCTTCATGAAACCGTAGTCGGCGCGACCGTAGATGGTCACGTTGGACTGCGCGAAGGCAGCGGAAGAAGCCAGACCGGCGAGGGCCAGAGCGATAATTTTCTTTTGCATCAGAGAATCTCCTTAGTGGTTAGTTTTAACCGGCCTTGCGGGCCGGTTAGCTTTACCTCTCGGATCGAGAAGTTGGCATTGATTGTCCGAGGCCACGGGAGACACGACAAGATTTAAATCGGCAGGCGGAGAATCTATTCCGGAAGCTGTTGCATTCCTGCAACAGCGGTGACGGGATACATTCGTCAAGCGCCCCAAGGACGCCGATGTCATGGCCCGACGAAGACTGCGCAATATTGCTGCAGGCCTCTCGGCTCGGGGGAAACCGCGCTCGACCAGCGCTACGAGACAGGCTTGACGGCGACCAGCAGCTTAAGGGTTTCCGGCGCCGGCATGGCGCCCCGACGAACGAGAGCGCATGGCAAAACGCGACCGCTCAAGCAAACAGGCGGGCCAGTTCTTCCCCGGGTTCGGCGGCGCGCATGAAGGCTTCGCCGACGAGGAAGGTGCCGACCTGGTTCCGGCGCATCAGCGCGACATCCGCCGGCGTCAGGATGCCGCTCTCGGTGACGACGATCCGGTCCCCGGGGATGCGTTCGAGCAGGCCGAGGGTGGTATCGAGTGAAACATCGAAGCTGCGCAGATTGCGGTTGTTGATACCGAGCAGCGGTGTCTGCAATTGCAGGGCGGCAGTCAGTTCCTCGCCGTTGTGCACTTCGACCAGCACGGCCATACCGTAGGCGGCGGCAATGGCTTCGAGTTGCTGCATTTCGCCAAGACTCAGGGCAGCGGCAATGAGCAGGATGGCATCGGCGCCCATGGCGCGCGCTTCGGCGACCTGGTAGCGGTCGACCATGAAGTCCTTGCGCAGCACTGGCAACGGGCAGGCGGCGCGGGCGATTTGCAGGTATTCCGGGCAGCCCTGGAAATACTCACGGTCGGTCAGCACCGACAGGCAGGCGGCGCCGTGCGCGGCGTAGCTGCGGGCGATGTCGGCCGGGCGGAAGTCGGCACGGATGACGCCTTTCGACGGGCTAGCCTTCTTGATTTCGGCGATCACCGCCGGTTGACCGGCGGCCAGCTTGGCGCGGATGGCACCGACGAAATCGCGCGGTGCCGGTTGGGCGGCAGCCTCGGCCTCAACTGCGGCGAGCGGCTTGACGGCCCGTGCGGCAGCGACTTCCTGGCGCTTGGTGGCGATGATCTTGTTGAGGATGTCGCTCATTGCGCCCCCAGACGCCGGGTGCACTGCACGAACTGCTCGAGCTTGGCGCGCGCGGCTCCGCTGGCGATGGCTTCGCGCGCCTTGGCGATGCCGTCGCCGATGCTGTCCGCGGCGTTGGCCACGTAGAGGGCCGCGCCGGCGTTCAGGCAGACGATCTCGCGGGCCGGGCCTTGGCGATTTTCCAGGGCACCGAGCATCACGGCTTTCGACTCCTCGGCGCTGCCGACGCGCAGGTTGCGCAGCGACATCATCTGTAAGCCGAAATCTTCCGGATGCACCTCGTATTCGCACACCTCACCGCTCTTCAGTTCGCCGACCAGGGTCGCCGCGCCGAGCGAGATTTCGTCGAGGCCATCCTTGCCATACACGACCAGCACGCGCTCGGCGCCGAGGCGCTGCATGACGCGCACCTGGATGCCGACGAGGTCGGGGTGGAAGACCCCCATCAGGGTGTTCGGTGCCGCCGCCGGGTTGGTCAGCGGGCCGAGGATGTTGAACAGGGTACGGACACCCATCTCACGGCGCACCGGCGCGACATGCTTCATGGCGCTGTGGTGGTTGGGGGCGAACATGAAGCCGATGCCGCATTCCTCGATGCAGGCGGCGACCTTTTCCGGCGAAAGGTTGATGTTGGCACCCAGCGCCTCGAGCACGTCTGCGCTGCCGGAACTGGAGGAAACGCTGCGCCCGCCGTGCTTGGCGACCTTGGCGCCGGCAGCGGCGGCAACGAAGATCGACGTGGTCGAAATGTTGAAGCTGTGCGCCGAGTCGCCGCCGGTACCGACGATATCGACGAAGTGCCGGTCGTAGGGCACCTCAACCTTGGTCGACAGCTCGCGCATGACGCTGGCCGCGGCGGCGATCTCGCCGATGGTTTCCTTCTTGACGCGCAGCCCGGTGACGATGGCGGCGATCATCACCGGCGAGACTTCGCCACCCATGATCTGGCGCATCAGCGAGACCATTTCGTCGTGGAAGATTTCGCGATGTTCGATGACGCGTTGCAGGGCGGCTTGCGGGGTCATGGCTGATGCTCCTCGAGAAAGTTCCTGAGCAGGTCGTGACCGCGCTCGGTCAGGATGGATTCGGGGTGGAACTGCACGCCTTCAACAGCCAGCGTCTTGTGGCGGACGCCCATGATCTCGCCGTCGGCGGTCCAGGCGGTGATCTCCAAGCAGTCGGGCAGGCTGGCGCGCTCGATGGCCAGCGAGTGGTAGCGGGTGCAGGTCAACGGATTGGGCAGGCCCTTGAAGACGCCAACGTCCTGGTGCTCGACCTGCGAGACCTTGCCGTGCATCAGCTGCTTGGCGTGCACGATCTTGCCGCCGAAGGCCTCGCCGATGGCCTGGTGGCCGAGGCAGACGCCGAGCAGCGGGATCTTGCCGGCGAATTCGCGGATCGCCGCCAGCGAGATGCCAGCCTGGGCCGGCGCGCAGGGGCCGGGCGAGATGACCAGGTATTGCGGCTGCAGGCGGGCGATCTCGGGCAGCGTGATGGCGTCGTTGCGGAAGACCCGGACATCCTGGCCGAGTTCGCCGAAGTACTGGACGATGTTGTAGGTAAAGCTGTCGTAGTTATCGATCATCAGCAGCATGGGGCTTCTCCGGTTCAGTCCAGACGGGTGTCGAGGCCCTGCTCGGCCAGTTCGGCGGCGCGCAGCACGGCGCGCGCCTTGCTCCGGGTTTCTTCCCATTCCGACTGCGGATCGGAATCGGCGACGATGCCGGCGCCGGCCTGGACGTGCAGCGTCTTGGCCTTGACCACAGCGGTACGGATGGCGATGGCCAGGTCCATGTCGCCATGGAAACCGAGGTAGCCGACGGCGCCGGCGTAGATGCCGCGCTTGACCGGCTCCAGTTCGTCGATGATTTCCATCGCCCGCACCTTCGGCGCGCCGGACACGGTACCGGCCGGGAAGGTGGCCTTCAGCACGTCGAGTGCGTCGAGTCCCGACTGCAGGCGACCTTCGACGTTGGAAACGATGTGCATCACGTGCGAGTAGCGCTCGACGATCATGTTTTCGGTCAGCTTGACCGTGCCGACGCGGGCGACACGACCGCAGTCGTTGCGCCCGAGATCGAGCAGCTGGGTGTGTTCGGCGCGCTCCTTCTCGTCGGCCAGCAGTTCGGCGGCCAGCGCCGCATCCTCTTCCGGCGAGGCGCCGCGCTTGCGGGTACCGGCGATCGGGCGGACGGTGACGCGGTCGCCTTCGAGGCGGACCAGGATCTCCGGCGAAGCGCCGACGACGTGGAAGTCCTCGAAATCGAAATAGAACATGTAGGGCGACGGGTTGAGGCTGCGCAGCGTCCGGTACAGCGCCAGCGGGCTGGCATGGAAGGGCTTGGTCATGCGCTGCGACAGCACCACCTGCATGATGTCGCCTTCGGTGATGTATTCCTTGGCCTTCTTCACCGCCTGCTTGAACGGGCCTTCGCCGAAGATCGAGACGGCCGGCTCGGAGGCCACCGGCTGCTCGGCCGGGATGCTGACCGGCGTGCGCAGCTTGCCGAGCAGCTCCTTCAACCGCGCCCGCGCTTTCTGGAAGGCGCCGGGGAAGCCCGGCTCGGCATAGACGATCAGCGTCAGTTTGCCGGACAGGTTGTCGACGACGGCGATTTCCTCGGACAGCAGCAGGCCGATGTCCGGCGTACCGATCTCGTCGGTCTTCTGGCTGCGCGTCAGGCGCGTCTCGACATAGCGCACGGTGTCGTAGCCGAAGCAGCCGACCAGGCCGCCACAGAAGCGCGGCAGGCCGGCACTCGGCGGCGCGCGGAAACGCTGCATGAACTTGCCGATGAAGTCGAGCGGATTGGTGTCTTCCTCGCGCTCGGCGACGCGGTTACCGGTCAGCACCAGCACCTGGTGGCCATTGACGACGATGCGCGTCGAGGCGGCCAGGCCGATGATCGAGTAGCGGCCGAAACGCTCGCCGCCCTGCACCGATTCGAGCAGGTAG
>PHCU01000206.1 GCA_002842345.1 Betaproteobacteria bacterium HGW-Betaproteobacteria-12
GGCCAAGGATTTCGCCATCATCGACGCCGCCATGAACGACCTGATGCGCCCGGCGCTGTATGAAGCCTGGCACGACATCCTGCCGGTCACGCCGCGCGCCGGCGACGCCCGCGACTACGACGTGGTCGGCCCAGTCTGCGAAACCGGCGACTTCCTCGGCCAGGCTCGGCCGCTCAACGTCGAAGCCGGCGACCTGCTGGCGGTGATGTCGGCTGGTGCCTACGGCATGGCCATGGCCTCCAACTACAACACCCGGCCGCGCGCAGTTGAAGTGATGGTCGATGGCGACAAGGTGCACTTGATCCGCCTGCGCGAAACCGTCGAACAGCTGTACGCCGGCGAGCGACTGCTGCCGTAAGCGGAAACACCATGCGCATCGACAAGTGGCTGTGGGTAGCGCGCTTCTTCAAGACGCGCAGCCTGGCCAGCGATGCGGTGAGCGGTGGCAAGGTCAAGCTCAACGGCACGCCAACCAAGCCGGCCCGCGAAATCAAGATCGGTGACCGCCTCGAAATCGCCACCAGCGAAGTGCGCTGGGAAGTCGTCGTGCAAGCCCTGGCCGAGCAGCGCCGTCCGGCACCGGAAGCCCGCCTGCTCTACGAGGAAACCGCGACCAGCATCGCTGCCCGCGAAGCCGAACAACTACGCCGCAAAGTGCAGCATGAACCGGCCGCCGACATCCACGGCCGGCCGACCAAGCGCGACCGGCGCGCGCTCGGCCGCTTCAGCGGCTCATAGCACCAGGACCAGCGCCAGCGGCAGGAAGACCAGTGCCGCCAGGTTGCCGATCAACACGATCGAAGCCACCCGCTGCGGCTCCTGTTGGTAGCGTTCGGCAAACAGGAAATTGAGCACCGCCGGCGGCAGCGCGCCGAACACCAGCAGCATCGCCGCATCGCGCCCGTGCAGGCCAAGCAGCAGGACGACGCCCCAGGCGATGGCCATGCCGGCCAGCGGGCGCAGGATGGCGCTGCCGACCGCCAGCTTCCACTCGCCGAAACTGACGTCGGTCATGCGCACGCCGAGCGAGAACAGCAGCAGCGGCACCGAGACATCGCCGAGCATCTTGATGGCGATCACCGCCGGCTGCCAGATGGGAATCTTCAGCAGGGCCACGGCCAGGCCGGCGATGGCGGCGAACACCACCGGAATGCGCCACAGCTTGAGAATGCGCGTACTCGGGTCGAGCAGCTTGGCACCGAAGGAGAAATGCAGCGTGTTCTCGACCATGAACAGGATCACGGCCGCCGGCAGCGCCGCCTCGCCCCAGGCCAGCACCGCCAGCGGCAGGCCAATGTTGCCGGAATTGTTGAACAGCATCGGCGGCACCAGCGTCTTTGGCTGCACGCCACACAGTTTGGCGATTGGCCAGGCGAGCAGGCCACAGGCGGCGAGCACCAGGAAGCCGCCCAAGGCCAGCGGCGCGTAAGCGGCCAGGTCGAAGGACTTGCCGGCCATCGCCGCGAAGACCAGGGCTGGCACGAAGACATCCATGTTCAGCCGGTTGGCGACCGCCATCTCCGGTTTGTGCTTGCGGCCATAGAAAAAGCCGGCGGCGACGATGCCGAAAATCGGAAAGAGGATGGCCAGCAGGCGGAAAGTCAGGCTCTGTTCGTCCACGCGGACGGCCTCGCGAAAAGTAGGGAACGATGGATTGTGCGGGCGGCCTGAGCCCCCGCACAGTAGGGAATGCCCCTAGCGGCTACAGCACGTAGCGCGACAGGTCTTCGTCGGCGGCGACTTCGCCGAGCTTGGCATTGACGTAGGCGGCATCGACGGCGATCTGCTCAAGCCCGATCTTGCCGGCTTCGAAGGAGACCTCCTCGAGCAGCTTTTCCATGACCGTGTGCAGGCGACGGGCACCGATGTTCTCGGTCCTCTCGTTCACCTGGAAGGCGATCTCGGCCATCCGGCGGATGCCGTCGTCGGCAAACTCGACCTGCACGCCTTCGGTCGCCAGCAGCGCCTGGTACTGCTTGGTCAGACAGGCGTCGGTCTGGGTCAGGATGCACTCGAAATCAGCCACCGACAGCGAATCCAACTCAACGCGGATGGGGAAGCGCCCCTGCAATTCAGGGATCAGGTCGGACGGCTTGGACAGATGGAAGGCACCGGAAGCGATGAACAGGATGTGATCGGTCTTGATCATGCCGTACTTGGTCGACACCGTCGTGCCCTCGACCAGCGGCAGCAGGTCGCGCTGCACACCCTGGCGCGAGACGTCGGCGCCCTGCATCTCGGAGCGGCTGGCGATCTTGTCCAGTTCGTCGAGAAAGACGATGCCGTTCTGCTCGACGGCCTTGACCGCCTCCACCTTGACGTCCTCGTCATTGACCAGCTTGGCCGCTTCCTCGTCGGTCAGCAGCTTCAGCGCTTCCTTGATCTTCAGCTTGCGCGACTTCTTCTTGCCGCCGCCGATGTTCTGGAACATGCCCTGGATCTGCTGGGTCAGCTCCTCCATACCCGGCGGCGCGAAGATTTCGGCCTGCATCGCCGGCGCGGCGACCTCGATGTCGATTTCCTTGTCGTCCAGTTCGCCCTCGCGCAGCTTCTTGCGGAATTTCTGGCGGGTAGCGCTATCGGCCGTCGCCGCCGCGTCCTCGGCGTAGAAGCCGGGGCTGCGCGCCGGCGGCAGCAGGACATCGAGGATGCGCTCCTCGGCGGCGTCCTCGGCACGGCCGCGGTTGGCCTTGATCGCCCGGTCGCGGTGCGACTTGATGGCCATCTCGACCAGATCGCGGATGATCGTCTCGACGTCGCGGCCGACATAGCCGACCTCGGTAAACTTGGTCGCCTCGATCTTGATGAAGGGCGCGTTGGCCAGGCGGGCCAGGCGACGGGCGATCTCGGTCTTGCCGACGCCTGTCGGGCCGATCATCAGGATGTTCTTCGGGGTGATCTCCTGGCGCAGCGGCTCGGCCACCTGCGAACGCCGCCAGCGGTTGCGCAGGGCAATGGCCACCGCCTTCTTGGCGTTGTGCTGGCCGACGATGTGCTTGTCGAGTTCGGAGACAATCTCCTTGGGTGTCATCGTGGTCATTCGAGCACCTCCAGCGTGAAGTTGCGGTTGGTGTAGATACACAGGTCGCCAGCGATCTCCAGCGACTTGGTGACGATCTCCAGCGGCGGCAGGTCGGTGTTCTCGAGCAGGGCGCGTGCCGCGCTCTGGGCGTAGGCGCCGCCGGAGCCGATGGCGACGATGCCGTGCTCCGGTTCGAGCACGTCGCCGTTGCCGGTGATGACCAGCGACGACTCGCGGTCGGCCACCGAGAGCATGGCTTCCAGCCGGCGCAGGGCGCGGTCGGAACGCCAGTCCTTGGCCAGTTCGACGGCCGAGCGCACCAGATTGCCCTGATGCTTGTCGAGCTTCGCTTCGAAACGCTCGAACAGCGTGAAAGCATCAGCGGTGCCGCCGGCGAACCCGGCCAGGATCTGCCCCTGATACAGGCGCCGCACCTTCTTGGCGGTGCCCTTGATGACGATGCTGCCCAGAGTCACCTGGCCATCGCCGCCCATGGCGACGACTTTGCCCCGGCGCACCGAGAGGATCGTCGTGCCGTGATATTGCTCCATGATTTTTCCTGCCTTAAGACTTGGGAATGATGATGCGCGCCTGCTTATTGAGGCCGACCACGGCCATCAGCTCGGCGACCAGATGATTCGGGCTGCGGATGACGACCTCGCGGCCCTGCGCCTTGTACGGCGCGATGCGGTTGACCAGTTGGCCGGCGGAAAAGAAATCCATGCGACGGACGCCGGAAAAGTCGATCACCGGCAGCTCTTTTCCTTCGAGCACCGCCACCAGATCCTCGAACCGGCAATTCTTCAGATCGCCGCTCAGGTAGCAGGCGTCGTCGCGCGGTACGGCATCGTGCGCCACCACTTCCGGCGCCGCCGCTGGTGTCGCCTCCCAGGACGGCGGCGACAACTCGAAGGTCACCGCATAATCGACGGCCCGCTCCTCGAACAACTCCAAAGGACCGTGCCGCTGCAGCAACTCCAGCAACAGCGCCCACGCCGGCGCGCGGCTCTGGTCGCCGATGACCAGGCGTTCATTGAGGCGTGTCAGAAAACCGTCGATCTGGCTCAACGTAACCGGCACACCGCGCCGCCTGGCCTCGCTGAGCAGGCCTGCCAATTGGCCGGCGACCTCGTCGTCGCAACCGACCAGCTTGCCGCACTCGACCTTGACCGCCTGCTTCTGTTCGATCAGCTCGCCCAGTTCGGCTACCGGCTGAGCCCCTTCCACGGTCAACACGCCCTGCAGCACGAATACGTTGTGGCCGTTGCTCTTGCGCACCACCACCTGCTCGGCCTGGCGCCAGGCGGGAGGCGAAGTCTCGCAAGCCTGGGCGAATTCGACGGCGAGCTTGTCGAAGGCGGCCTTGTCCCCCATACATTGCAGCAAGTCGAACAACAGGAACCAGAAGCGCTTGCCCTCGTTGCCCGCGTAGGCGCGAATCAGGGTTTCCAACAATGAACGGGCCGCCGCCTCCTGGCCGTTGGCAAAGAGGACGACGACATGTTCAACATCCCCCTGGATCTGGTCGCCGCCCTGATCGACGTCGATTCCCATAACGCTGGATTCGGTGAACTCGGCATCGAATTCTTCCTGGCTGAACGCCAGATCGGCGTCGGCGGCGGGCGACGCAAGCGGCGGCTGGGAGCGAGCCGGGTCGCCCTTTTTCTGCACGCCGGCAAAAGGCTGGCTGTTGACGAATTCCAAGTCAGGCAAGGGCTCTGACAGCGGTTCGGCGGATTCGACCGGCGCCTTCGGCAATTCGGGTTCCGCCACCGGCGCACGCGGACGTGCGGCCGGGCGTTCCGGCATCTTCTGGGTCGGCTTCTTGAAAAAGGAAAAAACCATGGTTGCTCCGCGTACAGAGGGTGTGTTTTAGCATGCCCTCCGGCGTCATGCA
>PHCU01000207.1 GCA_002842345.1 Betaproteobacteria bacterium HGW-Betaproteobacteria-12
CTTCGATCTCGAAGTCACCGGTTTCGTCACCTCACCCGCGGAGCTCTGAGCCATGTCCCGTTTTGACAACGTCTACGAATACGACAACAACCTGAACGGTGCCGGCCTGCGCATCGGCGTCATCATGAGCCGCTTCAACCTGCCGGTCTGCGAAGGCTTGCTCTCGGCCTGCATCGCCGAACTCAAGCGTCTCGGCGTCGCCGACGCCGACATGAGCATCGCCACCGTCCCCGGCGCCCTGGAAATTCCGCTGGTCCTGCAGACGATGGCGCAAAGCGCCAGCTTCGACGCGCTGATCGCCCTCGGCGCGGTGATCCGCGGCGAGACCTATCACTTCGAAGTGGTCTCCAACGACGCCTGCCGCGCCATCATGGAAGTCCAGCTCGACACCGGCGTGCCGATCGCCAACGGCATCCTGACCTGCGAAAGCGACGAGCAGGCGGAAGTCCGCATGCAACCGAAGGGCGCCGACTGCGCCCAGGCCGCCGTCGAGATGGCCAATCTCCAGAAAGCCCTGCTCCAATGACCACCTTCCTCAGCGATACCGAACACCCAGAAGAGCCTTCGACACCGCCCAAATCGGCCCGCCGCCGGGCCCGCGAATTCGTCGTGCAAGGGCTCTACCAGTGGCGTGTCGGCGGTGCCGACGAAGCCGCCATCGAAGCCTACGCGCCGGAAATGGACGATTTCGCCAAGGCCGACCGCGAGTTCTTCGTCGGTACGCTGCGCGGCGTGATCGGCCAGCAGGAAGCCCTGACCGCCCGCATCTCGGCGCACATCGACCGCCCCTTCGGCGAACTGTCGCCGGTCGAGGCCTGCGTGCTGATGCTCGGCAGCTTCGAGATGCTCAACCATCCGGAAACGCCCTACCGCGTCATCATCAACGAGGCGATCGAACTGGCCAAGGCCTTCGGCGGCACCGACGGCCACAAGTACGTCAATGGCGTGCTCGACAAGGTGGCGGCCGTCGCCCGCCCGGACGAAGTCGCCGCGCGCAAGAAGAAGTAAGCCGATGGCCGGCGAATTCGCGCTGATCGACCGCTACTTCGCCCGCCCGACCCCGTCGGCGGTGCTCGGCCCCGGCGACGACTGCGCCCTGCTGCAACCGACGCCCGGGATGCAGCTGGCGGTGACCACTGACATGCTGGTCGCCGGCATCCATTTCCTGCCCGGCACCGATCCGAAAAATCTCGGCTGGAAGACGCTGGCCGTCAATCTGTCCGACCTCGCCGCGATGGGCGCCCGGCCGCGCTGGGTGACACTGGCCGGCGCCCTGCCGGCGGCCGACGAAACCTGGATCGCCGCCTTCGCCGAAGGCTTGTTCGCCTGCGCCGCCGAATACGGCGTCGAGGTGGTCGGCGGCGACACCACCCGCGGCCCGCTCAATCTGTGCGTCACGGCGCTGGGCGAAGTCGAGCCGGGCCGCGCCCTGCGCCGCGATGGCGCCCGCGTCGGCGAGCAGATCTGGGTCTCCGGCCGTCCCGGCCTGGCCGCCCTGGGACTGGCGCAACTGCAGGGCAAGATCGAACTGCCGGCGCCGTGGCCGAAGCTATGTATTGCCGCGCTGGAAAAGCCGCGGCCGCGCGTCGCCCTCGGTCAGGCCCTGGTCGGCCTCGCCAGCGCCACCATCGACGTCTCCGACGGCCTGCTCGCCGACCTCGGGCACATCGCCGAACGTTCCGGCTGCGCCGCCGCCGTCCGCCTGGTGCAGCTGCCGCACCTGCGGGATCTGGCTGGCAGCGGCGAGGGATACGACGCCGGGCTGCGCAAGCTGGCGCTGGAATGCCAGCTGGCCGGCGGCGACGACTACGAGCTGTGCTTCACGGCACCGGGCACGCACAGCCTGGCCATCGCCCGGATCGCCGCCCGCCTCGAACTGCCACTCTGGTGCATCGGCGAGATGGTTGCCGGGCCGGCCGGCGCCGTCACCGTCTTCGATCCGGACGGGCAGCCGGTCGAGTTCACTTTCAAGGGCTTCGACCACTTTGCCTGAGACCGGCCGCCGCCCGAACCTGCGCTTCCTGCTCGCCCACCCGGCACATTTTCTGGCGCTCGGCTGCGGCAGCGGCCTGGCTCCGAAGGCGCCCGGCACTTTCGGCACGCTGTTCGCGTGGGGCAGCTTCCTGCTCTTTCGCCCGTATTTCGGCGACTTCCAGCTGCTGTTCCTGCTCGCCGCCGCCTATCTCGGCGGCATCTGGCTGATCGACGTCACCGGCCGGGCCCTCGGTGACCCCGACCACGGCAGCATCGTCTGGGACGAGATCGTACCCTTCTGGCTGATCCTGCTGCTGACCCCGGCCACCTTCTACTGGCAGTTGGCGGCCTTCATGCTCTTCCGCTACTTCGACATCACCAAGCCGCAGCCGGCCCGCTATTTCGACCAGCACGTCAAGAACGGCTTCGGCGTCATGGCCGACGATCTGGTCGCCGCCGGCTATACCCTGCTCTGTCTGGCGCTGCTGAAGATCGTTCTCGCCTGAGGCCGGAGCGGCATAGAATAGGCGCATCACTTCCGTCGGGAGCGCCATCATGAGCCACAAGCATGCCAACCTGATGCGCAGCATCTTCCAGGATCCGCCATCGGCCAACATCCACTGGCGGGAAGTCGAATCGCTGCTGCACCACCTCGGCGCCGAAATCGAACCGGCGCACGGCGCCCGCTTCAAAATCACCCTGAACCGAGTCGAGGCCTTCCTGCATCACCCGCACAACAGCAGCACCTGCTCGCGCACCGACATCAAGGCCTTGCGCGATGTGTTGACCCATGCCGGCGTGACGCTGTCGAGCTACGAGGCCAGCGCCCAGTAATCAGCTGGCCGGCTCCAGCAGATAACGCTCGAGTTGCTGGTCGTAGTCGACAAAATGGGCAATCAGGGCGTGCAGCACGTTGTCGATGCCCTCGATCGCCTGGACGCAATTGCCATCGGCAGAGAGCACCACGCGGATGCCTTTGAGCTGCTCGGCGATCACCATGTGCGCCCGGTTGTGCGCCCGGCGATGCGCCTCGGGCACACCGTCCTCCATGTAGAGGGACTCCATCATGTTGTGCTTGAGGGTGGCTTCGACAAAGGCACGAACCAGTTGATCGACGTTGCTGTGACAGAACTCACGTCGGTCACTGACGCAGCCGCTGCAATTCTCCACCACACTGCGCTGGCCGCAGACACTTTCGATGCGCCGGATCAGGTCGATCATGCCGTCGTGGTCCCGGCGCATTCGTTCGATAGCCTCTTCGCGAATCAGCAGCATGCACTCGTTCCAAATGGTGATTGTTGCGTTGCGGCAGATGCCGACACTGAGACTCGAACGGGAACCGGGAGCGCCACGAGGAAAATACCCGATCTAATTGATCAGGTATTAAGAGTAGGGTTGGTTTTCGCGCCTGTCAAGGACGACGGCGGCGGCAGGCGCCACCCCGCCGGGCACCGAATTCAGCGAACGCTGTCGCCCGCCGCGCTCAGCCCGTCGTCCTGTCGCGCCAAACAGCGCAGACGGACATCCACGGTCAGCGATAAACGGGTCAATGCCGCAGCTTTCGCCCGCCCTTCGGCGGTGGCCCGGTAGAGGTGCGGCGTCATCACCAGCAGATCGGCAATCTGCGCCGCCCCTTCGAGGTCCAGCGAATAGCGGACGACCTCGCTGTCCAGGCAGGAAAACCCTGCCGGTGTCGCCGGTTCGCCTGAACGCTCCCGCCGCGGCTCGGCATAGATGACTTGCCGCAACTCGCGCAGATGCTCGCTCCCGGCATCCACCTGTAGCAGCCGCCCGCCCGGCTTGAGCACCCGGGAAAATTCAGCGTAGACGGGGAAACCGAACATGCACAGTAAGCGATCGATGCTCGCCGGCAGAACCGGCAGATGGGCGTTGCTGCCGATCACCCAGTTGCCGCGCCGCTCCTGCTTGGCTGCCGCCAGCACCGCCCACTTGGAAATGTCGAGCCCGAGCAACGCCAGCGTCTGCCCCGCCCCCATCGCCTGCGCCAGCTGGCGCAGGTAATAGCCCTCGCCACAACCCGCATCAAGGCAACTGAATGTCGCCGCGGCCGGCAGACCGGCAAGCGCCATCCGGCTCACCGCCGCCGCCAGCGGCTGGTAATGGCCAGCCTCGAGAAAACGCCGGCGGGCCGCCACCATCTCCCGGCTGTCGCCGGGATCGCGCGAACGCTTGTGCTGGACCGGCAGCAGATGGGTATGTCCCTGACTGGCGATATCGAAACTGTGACCGGCCGCACAGCGCCTGGCCGTCCCCGTGGTGACCAAGGGGGCGCCGTCCAGCGGGCAGGCCAGCAACTGAAAGGGAACGACATTCATCGGCAATACCCTACTCCGGAACCCCGCGCTTGCGACTGGATGGCGCTCAGGAAAGCCGGCAATCAGTCGGCATCTGCCGCTTTCTCGTCATCGTCACTGTCCGTCAGCGCGTTGACGCCCGCAGCCGCCACATCGACCGTCGTTCCGACGACCGTTGCCCCCACTTTCACGGTCGTGGCGACCACGGTAACCGCTGCATCCGCCACGGCAACAACCGCGCAGCCGCTCAGGCCGGCAACGGCGACAAAGGCACAAACGAGAAGGCGCATGACAGGCTCCACCATAACCAGAAGCCGAACCGGCAGCGAAGTCACGGGAAAACTTCTGGGCAAAAACAAAAACGGCAACCTTTCCAGGCTGCCGTTTTTGTTTACTTTATTTTGGTGGCCAATCGCGGAATCGAACCACGGACACGCGGATTTTCAATCCGCTGCTCTACCAACTGAGCTAATTGGCCAAAAGGAGGGCGCATTATAG
>PHCU01000050.1 GCA_002842345.1 Betaproteobacteria bacterium HGW-Betaproteobacteria-12
TCTGTCGCTGCTCGCCGCCCTGACTTTCGCCTCACTTGGCTTCGCCCCCTGGGCGTCGGCCGCAGCCTTGAAGATCGCCCTCGAATGAAAGACCGCTTCAATCTCTACCGCTTCGCCTCGCCGGCGACCTTCTACCCCCTGGCCGGCAAGATGATTCCCTGGTTCATCGCCGCCTCGGTCGTCTTCGGCCTGGCCGGCCTGTGGCTCGGCATGCTGGTGGCGCCGACCGACTTCCAGCAGGGCGAAGGCTACCGGATCATCTTCATCCACGTCCCGGCTTCCTGGATGTCGATGTTCATCTACCTGGTCATGGCCTTCTGGGCCGCCATCGGCCTGGCCTTCAACACCCGGCTGTCGGGCATGATGTCCCAGGCGCTGGCGCCGACCGGCGCGCTGATGGCCTTCCTGTCGCTGTGGACCGGCGCCCTGTGGGGCAAGCCGATGTGGGGCACGTGGTGGGTCTGGGATGCCCGGCTGACCTCGGAGCTGATCCTGCTGTTCCTGTACATCGGCTACATGGCGCTGACCGCCGCCATCGACGACGTGCGCCGCGCCGACAAGGCCGGCGGCCTGCTGTTGCTGGTCGGCGTGGTCAACATCCCGATCATCTATTTCTCGGTGAAGTGGTGGAACACGCTGCACCAGGGCTCGAGCGTCAATCTGACGAAGTCGTCGATGGCCGAGACCATGCTCTGGGGCATGCTGCTGATGGCGCTGTGCTTCTGGATGTATTCGATCGCCGTCGCCCTGGCCCGCGTCCGCACCGTCATGCTCGAGCGCGAGCGACACACCGACTGGGTGCGCGCCGAACTGGCGGGAGCGCAAAAATGATTTACTGGAACAGTTTCGGCGACTTCCTCGCCATGGGCGGCTATGGCCTGTACGTCTGGGGTTCCTTCGGCGTCACAGCATTGATCATGGCCATCGAACCAATCCTCGTCGCCCGCAATCGAAAGAACACCATCGCCCGCCTCAAGCGCCAATTGCGCGCCGATGCCCGTGCTGAAAACAGGAGTACCGCAGAATGAAGTCCCGTCACAAGAAACTCGCCCTGATCGGCGGCGCCCTGTCCGTTGTCGGCATCATCGCCGCCCTGGTGCTGAATGCCCTGAACAGCAATATTGCGCTGTATATCTCGCCGACCGACGTCGCCGCCGGCAAGGCGCCGGCCGACAAGCTGTTCCGCATCGGCGGCGTGGTCAAGGAAGGCAGCGTCGCGCGTCAGGCTGACGGCGTCACCATCGCCTTCATCGTCACCGATACCGAAAAGGACATCACCGTCAATTACAAGGGCATCCTTCCCGACCTGTTTACCGAAGGCAAGGGCGTCGTCGCCCAGGGCAAGCTGACGCAGGCCGGCACCTTCGAGGCCAAGGAAGTGCTGGCCAAGCATGACGAAAACTACATGCCGCCGGAAGCCGCCAAGGCCATGGAGGATGCCGCCGCCCGCGCCGCCCAGCGCACCGCCGGCACGCCGACCGGCAATGTTGCCCCGAAAGCGAGCTACTGAGCATGATTCCCGAACTCGGCCATTTCGCCCTGATCCTCGCCGCCCTGGTCGCCCTGATCCTCGGCACCCTGCCGTTGCTCGGCGCCCACCACAACCGCCTCGCCTGGATTGCCCTGGCCCGTCCGGCCACCGGCGCGATGGCGCTGCTGATCGCCTTTGCCTTCGCCTGTCTGGCGCAGGCCTTCGTCGCCAACGACTTCTCGGTGGTCTACGTCGCCCAGCACTCCAATTCGCTGCTGCCTGTCGAATACCGCTTCGCCGCCGTCTGGGGCGGTCATGAAGGCTCGCTGTTGCTGTGGATGCTGATGCTGTCCGGCTGGGCCGCCGCCGTCGCGCTGCTCTCCCGCCAACTGCCGGAAACCATGGTCGCCCGCGTGCTCGGCACGCTCGGCCTGGTCGCCTTCGGCTTCCTGCTCTTCATCCTGTTTACCTCCAACCCGTTCGAGCGCCTGCTGCCCGGCGCCGGCGAAGGCCGCGACCTGAATCCGCTGCTCCAGGATCCGGGTTTGATCATCCACCCGCCGCTGCTCTACATGGGCTATGTCGGCTTCTCGGTGGCCTTCGCCTTCGCCATCGCCGCCCTGCTCTCCGGCCAGCTCGACGCCGCCTGGGCGCGCTGGTCGCGGCCATGGACGACGGCCGCCTGGATCTTCCTGACCCTGGGCATCGCCATGGGTTCGTGGTGGGCCTATTACGAACTCGGCTGGGGCGGCTGGTGGTTCTGGGATCCGGTCGAGAACGCCTCGTTCATGCCCTGGCTGGTCGGCACGGCACTGATGCACTCGCTGGCGGCCACGGAGAAGCGCGGCAGCTTCAAGAACTGGACGGTATTGCTGGCCATTTCCGCCTTCTCGCTGTCGCTGCTCGGTACCTTCCTGGTCCGTTCCGGCGTGCTGACCTCGGTGCACGCCTTCGCCACCGACCCGACGCGCGGCATCTTCATCCTGGTTTTCCTGATCGCCGTCATCGGTTCCTCGCTGGCGCTGTTCGCCTGGCGCGCCCCGAAGGTCGGGCTGGGCGGCCGCTTCGCCCTGGTCTCGCGCGAATCGCTGCTGCTGACCAACAACGTGCTGCTGGTCGTCGCCTGCGCCACCGTGCTACTCGGGACGCTCTATCCGCTACTGATCGACGCCCTGGGCGCCGGCAAGATCTCGGTCGGACCGCCGTACTTCAATGCGGTGTTCGTGCCGGTGATGAGCCCGGTGCTGTTCCTGATGGGCATCGCCCCGTTCGCCCGCTGGAAGGAAGCGACGCTGCCGGAAATCCTGCGGACCGTGCGCTGGGCCTTCGTCGTCGGCATCCTCGTCGCCATCGCCGTGCCGCTGCTCTACGGCCGCTGGAGTCCGCTGACCGCGCTCGGCCTGCTGCTCGCCAGCTGGATCGTCGTCACCGCCGCGATCAATTTCATCGATCGCGTCCGCCAGACCCGCGGCGAGACCTCCTTCGCCAGCGCCGCGCTGCGCCAGCCGCGCAGCTTCGTCGGCATGCACCTGGCGCATATCGGCATCGCTGTCTTCGTCGCCGGCGTCACCATGGTGATGAGCTTCGAGGAAGAGAAGGACATCAAGATGGAACCGGGCGAGGCGGTCAGCGTCGCCGGCTACACCTTCACCTTCCTCGGCGTGCATGAGGTCAAGGGGCCGAATTACCTCGCCGCCCAGGGCCAGTTCGACCTGAGCAAGGACGGTCGTTTCCTGCGCAAGATGAATCCGGAGAAGCGCAACTACTTCTCCTCGGCGATGCCGATGACCGAGGCCTCGATCGACGCCGGCCTGTGGCGCGACGTTTATGTCTCGCTCGGCGAAGCGATCGAGCGCGACAAGCCGGAAGGCGCCTGGGCCGTGCGCGTCTATTACAAGCCCTTCGTCGACTGGATCTGGGGTGGTTGCGTGCTGATGGCTCTCGGCGGCCTGCTCGCCATCCTCGACCGCCGTTACCGCGTCAAGGCGCGGAGTACCGCCAACCTGCCCGCCGGAAGCCAACAAGCATGAATCGTTACTACTGGGTCCTCGGCGCCTTTGGCGCCCTCGTCATCCTGCTCGCCATCGGCCTCGGCCTGAACCCGCGCGACATCCCCTCGCCGCTGGTCGGCAAGCCGGTACCGGCCTTCAAACTGGCCGTCCTGGCCACGCCGGACAAGACTTTCGCCCCCGAAGACCTGCGCGGCAAGCCGTGGCTGCTCAACGTCTGGGCTTCGTGGTGCGTCTCCTGCCGCCAGGAACATCCGGTCCTGGTCGAATTCTCGCGCAAGGTGGATGTGCCGCTGATCGGCCTCAACTACAAGGAAGTGCGCGGCGACGGCGGCATCGACATCGGCAAGATCGGCGCCGACGAGGAACTGGCCATGACCGTCCAGCGCGCCAACGGCTGGCTGCGGGCGCACGGCGATCCGTACCGGCTGACGGCGCTGGACATCGATGGCCGCGTCGGCATCGACTTCGGTGTCTATGGGGTGCCGGAAACCTATGTCATCGACAAGGCCGGCATCATTCGCATGAAACATACCGGGCCGATCACCCCCGACGTGCTGGCGAAGAAGATCATGCCGTTGCTGGCGGAGCTGGCCAAGTGATCGCCCGCGCCCTTATCCTTGCCCTCTGCCTAGTCTCCGGCGGCGTGCACGCCACCGCCGCCAAGGAAGCTGCGCTGGCCGCCGACCCGGTGGCGGAAAAGCGCCTGCAGGCACTGTCCAAGGAATTGCGCTGCCTGGTCTGCCAGAACGAAACCATCGCCGACTCGAATGCCGAACTGGCCGTCGATCTGCGCCGCGAGATTCGCGGCATGATCAGCGACGGTCGTTCGGATGGAGAAATCATCGACTTCATGGTTGCCCGCTATGGCGACTTCGTCCTTTACCGGCCGCCGGTCAAGGGGCTCACCCTGCTCCTCTGGGGCGGACCGGTGGCTTTGCTGCTGCTCGGCCTGTTTCTGCTGGTCAGCTACCTGCGCCGCCGTGCCCGGCGCGTCGCCGACGCCGACCAGCCGCTGACCGTCGAGGAAACCCAGCGCGCCGAAGCCCTGCTCAAGGAAATCGACAGCAAATGATCCAGTTCGCCATTGCCACGACCTTGATTGTCGTGGTCGTCTGCGCCTTCCTGTTCCTGCCGCTGTGGTTCGGCCAACGTAGCGCCGCCACGGCCGGCGAGCGCAAGGCGGCCAATCTCGATGTCTTCCGTGACCAGCTGGCCGACCTTGAGCGCGAACACAGCGACGGCACGCTGGCCGAGGCCGATTTCGCCCACGCCCGGCGGGAACTGCAACGCCGCCTGCTGGAAGAGGTCGATCCCGCCGCTGACGGCGCGCCGCCGGTCATCGCTGGCCCCAGCCGCAAGACAGCCTTTGCCATCCTGTTGCTGCTGCCTGTTACCGCCCTGCTCGCCTACTCGCTGCTCGGCCAGCCGGCCGCGCTCGATCCGGCGCGCACGACACCACCGCCCAGTCAGGCGGCGATGAGCCAGGAGCAGATCGATGCCATGGTCGCCCGCCTCGCCGAACGCATGCAGGCCAACCCGGAGGACATGCAGGGCTGGCTGATGCTGGCCCGTTCCTACAAGGCGCTCGGCCGCCATGCCGAAGCTGCCGCCGCCTACGGCAAGGCGGAGTCGGTCATCGGCGACCAGCCCGACCTGCTCGCCGCCTACGCCGAAACCCTGGCCATGGCCAGCAACGGCGGCCTCTCCGGCAAGCCGCGGCAACTGGTCGAGCAGGCCCTGAAGATCGATCCCAAGCATGGCCACAGCCTGTTCCTGGCGGGTGCCGCCGCCATGGATGCCAACGACAACAAGCAGGGCATCGCCTACTGGGAAGCCCTGCTGCCGCAGGTCGAACCGGGCTCCGAGCTTGACCAGATGCTGCGCGGCGGCATCGAGAAGATGAAGCAGGGCAGCTGAGTCATGGTCGACGCAGCCCGCCGTGGCTTCCTGCGCGGCCGGCCGCGGCCGCGCGCCGAGTTGCGGCCGCCCTGGGCGCTGCCCGAAGCGGCTTTCGTCGATCGCTGCAATCGCTGCAACGCCTGTCTGCCCGCCTGCCCGCAAGGGATCATCGTCAGCGGCGACGGCGGCTACCCGACCATCGATTTCCAGCGCGGCGAATGTACCTTCTGCGCCGCCTGCGTCACCGCCTGCCAGCCACAGGCGCTGCTTCGCCGCGAAGGCGAGCCGCCGTGGGGCTACAAGGCCAGCGTCAACGACGCCTGCCTGCCGGCCCGCGGCGTCGAATGCCGCGTCTGCGGCGACTTCTGCGACGTGCGGGCAATCAACTTCCCGCCGCGGCTCGGTGGCTGCCCCGAGCCGCAGATCGATAGCACGCTGTGCACCGGTTGCGGCGCCTGCCTGGCGCCGTGCCCGACGCGGGCCATCCGCATCGGCTGATCCCCTGCCCGTGCGCGCATGGCGCAGCACCGGCGAACGCCTTGTGCTCTAATTTGTCCTGCATCCCGCTCACCGGAGACTTCAGATGAACCCAGAAAAATTCCGCCTCGTCACGCGCAGCGATTTCGACGGCCTGGTCTGTGCCGTGCTGCTCAACGAGCTAAACCTGATCGACGACATCAAGTTCGTGCACCCGAAGGACATGCAGGACGGCAAGGTCGATATCAGCCACCGCGACATCACCACCAACCTGCCCTACGTCACCGGCGCCCATCTCGCCTTCGACCATCACCTGTCGGAAACCATCCGCAATACCAGCCAACGGGCCAATCACATCATCGACCCGAGCGCCCCGTCGGCCGCCCGCGTCGTCTATGACTACTATGGCGGCAAGGCCGCCTTCCCGCGCATTTCCGACGCCATGATGGACGCCGTCGACAAGAGCGACTCGGCCCAGTTCAGCCGCGACGAGATCCTCAACCCGAACGGCTGGGTGCTGCTCAACTACCTGATGGATGCACGCACGGGCCTAGGCCGTTTCCGCGATTTCCGCATCAGCAACTACGCGCTGATGATGGACCTGATCAAGTACTGCCGCGACCATGACATAGACGACATCCTGGCACTGCCCGACGTCAAGGAACGGGTGGACCTCTACCACGAGCAGGGGGACAAGGCCACGGACCAGATCCTGCGCTGCGCCACGGTCTACAAGAACCTGGTGGTGCTCGACCTGCGCAACGAGGAAACCATCTGGGCGACCAACCGCTTCATGATCTATGCGCTGTTCCCGCAGACCAACATCTCGATTCACGCGATGTGGGGCGTGCAAAAGCAGAACACCGTCTTCGCCACCGGCAAGTCGATTCTCGACCGCAGCAGCCAGACCAATGTCGGCGAACTGATGCTCGAATACGGCGGCGGCGGTCATCAGGCGGCCGGCACCTGTCAGGTCGCCAACGAACTGGCGGCGACCACCTTGCAGGCGCTGATCGCCCGAATCAACGCCGACGGCTGAATTCAGGCATGACTGGCAGGCGGCACGAGCGGCGGCGGCGAGAAGCCGAGGGCGATCATCTCCGCCTCCAGCTTGATGCGCAGCACCAGCAAACCCTGCAGGCTCTGCCTGGCCTTGTCCTCGGCCCAGGAGGCATGGTGAAGGTGCAGGCAGGCATCGATTTCATGGCGATTGGCGAGATCAATGCGACAAACCGCCGCGTAATGGTGAATTTCGTGATCAAGTTCACGCAATTCGCGCTCATAATGTTCAAATCCGCTCATGGATGGAGCTTACATTCAAAGGAGGCCCCATGCACTGGCTAGTCCTGCCCGATCCGCGCAAGAATATCGCGCTGGCCTTTCAGGATCTCCCGTCGGCCCGCGCCTGGCTGGCGCAGCAGCCGCAAGCGCAACCGCTGCAGGTCCTGGCAGCGCTCAGTCTGCAGGTGGAAGCCATCGACGGTGGCAGCCTGACGGCGCCACTCACCCTCGAACTGCTCGGTCTGCTGCGCACGGCTGCCGTGCCGCTGCAGGAAAACATCGAGCCGCGCTATATGCGCAAACCCTTGCCGCTGTCCGACGAGGAACGGCGCATCTTCGAACTGGCGGTCCGCTTCTGGCTGCGCCTGGGCATCGCCTATCTGCGCCGGCAGGCCGAGCTACCGCCGCCGGCGCGCAGCCTGGCCCTGAACCGCGCCGCCTGTGCCCTGCGCATGGCGGCCTACGTCTACTTTCAGGCCGCCTACGAGTGCCCGCTCTCCGTCGACCGCCTGCTGTTCGGCGTCCTCGCTGCCGCCAGCCAGGACAACCTGCTGGCCGAGGCACAACCGGATCGCGACTTTCGCCATCTTGGTGATTCGACAATCGGCGGCCATCTGGCCTGGGCCTTCCTGCTCCGCCTGATCGACCCCTATCGCCTGACGGCGACGCAGTTGACGGTGACCAACCGGGCGCTCAGCCGCTGGCGCGAACTGACCAGTTTCCGATCGACACCCGACAGCGATCCGCGCGCCCATGATCTCGATCTCGCCCCGTTGTTCGGCGGTCCGCTGCCGGAAGGCATCCCGCGCTGGCTGGGCGTGCGCTCGGTAGCCCGCAAGATTGCCCAGCGTCTCGAAGCGTTGAAGCAAGGCGAATCACCGGAATCGCTGAAACTCGGCCGCGAACTGTCGGGCTCGGCGTGCATCCGTCTGCTCGAAGAAATCAGCGGCAGTCTGCAGGCACACGAGCGGGAAAGCTCGACGGAAAGCGGCGAACTGGCCCTGGCTTTCGGCGGCGAGCACGCCTATGCGCTGCTCCGCGGCGACTACCTGAATCCCCCGGATGGCCTCGATATCCGGAGCAGCGCCATCGCCCACCAGCGCATGGCGCTGTTCGGCTTCGACCAGGTCTCACAACTGGCCACCGCGGTCAAACGGATCGACGTGCCGAGCGAAATCTGGACGATGATCGATGGCTTGCTGATCCGTGCCGCCGGCCAGACGGTCACCCGCCGCCTGTCGCCATGCCTGGTGGCCACCAACAGGCATGGCACCCCTCGCCTGGGTGTCCTTTTCGGCCTGCAGATCGCCGCCGGCGACGTGCTGACCGGCGGCCTGCACTGGTATGAAGGCACGGTCGAGGCCGGCTGGCTGAAGCGCACCGACCCGCTCGAGCGCGGGGCACCGCGGACTCCGGTTTTCCTGATCCGTGACGGCGACGAGTTGTCACTGATCCTGCCGATCAGCGTCGGCGCCCGCCTCGGCGTCGGCATCACCATCGACGGTGCCTCGCTGGAACATCTGCTGCCGCGGGAAGTGCTCGAACGCGGCGTCGATTTCGTGCGCTACGCCTGCCGCGCCGGTTGAAACGAAAAAGGCCCGTCAGCTGACGGGCCCTGGCACCTTCAGCCGCCGCTCGAAAGCGGCGGCGGCAAGGATCACTCGAACTCGATGATCACCTGATCGACCGCCAGGCTTTCGCCGCCAGCAGCGGAGATCTTCTTGACCTTGCAGTCCTGGTCCGCCTTGAGGATATTTTCCATCTTCATGGCTTCGATCACCGCCAGCTTCTCGCCGGCCTTGACCTCCTGACCGACCTTGACCGCGACTTCGCGGAGCAGACCCGGCATCGGCGACATCAGGAACTTCGACAGGTCGGGTGCCTGCTTCTCCGGCATCAGCGCCAGCAGTTCGGCGGCGCGGGCGCTCATGACCATGAAGTCGGCCCGGGTACCCCAGTGGAACAAGGAATACTTGGTCTTGTGGCGCTCGATCTGCAGGGTGAATTCCTCGCCGTTGCAGGTACCGTTGAACAACGACTCGCCCAGCTTCCACTCGGACAGGATTTCGTACTGCTCGCCCTGGTATTCGACGTGGTAGCCGCCGGGAATCGGCCGGGCGATGACGCTGTGATTCTCATTGCCGTTCGCCTTGAGGCGGACGACGCACCAGTGGTCGCCGACGATCCGCTCATGGCCCTGCAACTGGCCGGTGATCGAGGCGGAGCGGTCGGTAAAGGCACGGTACACGTAGGCAGCGACCGAGACCAGCAGGGCCGGATCATCGTGCGGCACCATCGAGGCATCGAAGCCGGTCGGGTAGTGCTTGGGGATGAAGCCGGTGTCGAAGATGCCGGAATGGAAGACCGGATGCTGCATCAGCGCCGCCTGGAACGGGATGTTCGAGGAGATGCCGCGAATGACGAAACCATTCAACGCATCGCGCATGCGGGCAATGGCCTGCTCGCGGGTGGCGCCGTGCACGATCAGCTTGGCGATCATCGAGTCGTAATACATCGAGATCTCGCCGCCATCGTAGACGCCGGTATCGACGCGCACGTGGCCGGGGATTTCCGTCGGCGGCTGGAACTTGACCAGGCGGCCGGTGGACGGCAGGAAGCCGCGGAACGGGTCTTCGGCATTGATCCGGCATTCCATGGCCCAGCCGTTGATCGGCACTTCGGCCTGGGTGATCGGCAGCTTCTCGCCGTAGGCGACGCGGATCATCTGCTCGACCAGATCAAGGCCGGTGATCAGCTCGGTGACCGGGTGTTCCACCTGCAGGCGGGTGTTCATTTCCAGGAAGTAGAACTCCTTGGTCGCGCCGGACACCACGAACTCGACCGTGCCGGCCGATTCGTAGTTCACCGCGCGGGCCAGGGCCACGGCCTGTTCGCCCATCGCCTTGCGCATTTCGGGATCGACGAAGGGGCTCGGCGCCTCCTCGATGACCTTCTGGTGACGACGCTGGATCGAACAGTCGCGCTCGTTCAGGTACACATAATTGCCATGGCTGTCGCCGAGCACCTGGATTTCGATGTGACGCGGCTCGAGCACGTACTTCTCGATGAAGACGCGGTCGTCGCCAAAGGAGTTGCGCGCTTCGTTGACGCAGGAGGAAAAGCCTTCGTGCGCTTCGGCATCGTTGTAGGCGACGCGCAGGCCTTTGCCGCCACCGCCGGCTGAGGCCTTGATCATCACCGGGTAGCCGATGTTCCGGGCGATTCCGACAGCTTCGTCGGGGCCGGCGATGGCATCGTTGTAACCGGGAATGGTATTGACCTGGGCGGCAATGGCCAGCTTCTTGGACTCGATCTTGTCGCCCATCTTGGCGATGGAGTAGTGCTTCGGACCGATGAACTTGATGCCTTCTTCTTCCAGACGACGCGAGAACCCGGCGTTTTCCGACAGGAAGCCGTAGCCCGGATGGACGGCCTGAGCCCCGGTCTGCTTGCAGGCAGCGATGATCTTGTCGGCAACCAGATAGGACTCTTTCGAGGCGGCCGGGCCAATACAAACGGCTTCGTCGGCCATATCAACAAACAAGGCGTCCTTGTCGGCCTCGGAGTAGACGGCAACCGTCTTGATGCCCATCTTGCGGGCGGTCTTGATGACGCGGCAGGCAATTTCGCCGCGGTTTGCGATCAGAATTTTAGTGAACATGTATGACCCTTAATTCAGAGTGACTGAGCAATTTGGGGCGCGCAGGACGAGGCGGCGACGCTGGCTGCGACGAGACAGTACGCCAGTACGGCGAGGAGCAGACGAGGAAGCCAACGAAGCCATGCGCGATGCCAAATTGGTCAGAGAGGAATGTTGCCGTGCTTGCGCCAGGGATTTTCGAGTTTCTTGTCGCGCAGCATGGCCAGCGAGCGGGCGATGCGCTTGCGGGTGGCGTGCGGCATGATGACATCGTCGATGAAGCCACGCGCGCCGGCCACGAAGGGATTGGCGAACTTTTCCTTGTACTCGGCTTCGCGCTGGGCGAGCTTGGCCGGATCGTTCTTTTCCTCGCGGAAGATGATCTCGACGGCGCCCTTCGGGCCCATCACGGCGATTTCCGCCGACGGCCAGGCGAGGTTGACGTCGCCGCGCAGGTGCTTGGACGACATCACGTCGTAGGCGCCGCCGTAGGCCTTGCGGGTAATGATGGTGACCTTCGGCACGGTGCATTCGGCGTAGGCGTAGAGCAGCTTGGCGCCATGCTTGATGATGCCGCCGTATTCCTGGGTGGTACCCGGCATGAAGCCCGGGACATCGACGAAGGTGACGACCGGGATGTTGAAGGCGTCGCAGAAGCGGACGAAGCGGGCGGCCTTGATCGACGACTTGATGTCCAGACAACCGGCCAGCACCAGCGGCTGGTTGGCGACGATGCCGACCGGATGGCCGTCCATGCGGCCGAAACCGATGATGATGTTCTTGGCGTAATCGGCCTGCAACTCGAAGAAGTCATTGTCGTCGACCACTTTGACGATCAGTTCCTTCATGTCGTACGGCTTGTTGGCGTTGTCCGGCACCAGCGTATCGAGCGAATAGTCGAAGCGGTCGACCGGATCGTTGGTCGGCGTGACCGGCGGCTTTTCCTTGTTGTTCGACGGCACGAAATTCATGAAGCGGCGCAGCATGGCCAGCGCTTCGACATCGTTCTCGAAGGCCAGGTCGGCGACGCCGGACTTGCTGGTGTGGGTCACCGCACCACCCAGTTCTTCGGCGGTGACATCTTCGTGGGTCACGGTCTTGACCACTTCCGGACCGGTCACGAACATGTAGGAGGAATCCTTGACCATAAAGATGAAGTCGGTCATCGACGGCGAATACACCGCGCCGCCGGCGCAGGGGCCCATGATCATCGAGATCTGCGGCACGACGCCGGAGGCCATCACGTTGCGCTGGAACACGTCGGCGTAGCCACCGAGGGAGGCGACGCCTTCCTGGATGCGGGCGCCCCCCGAGTCGTTGAGGCCGATCACCGGGGCGCCGACCTTCATCGCCTGGTCCATGACCTTGCAGATCTTCTCGGCGTGGGTTTCCGACAGCGAGCCGCCGAACACCGTGAAGTCCTGCGAGAAGACGAACACCAGACGGCCGTTGATGGTGCCGTAACCGATCACCACGCCGTCGCCCGGGGTCTTCTCGGCCTGATCCATGCCGAAATCGACGCAGCGGTGTTCCTTGAACATGTCCCACTCTTCGAAGGAACCCGGATCGAGCAACAGTTCGAGGCGCTCGCGGGCGCTCAGCTTGCCCTTCTTGTGCTGGCTGTCGATGCGCTTCTGGCCACCGCCGAGGCGGGCCAGTTCACGCTTTTTTTCCAGCTGGCGAATGATGTCGTGCATAAAGACTCCCTAAATGGAACGGGTGATGTGGAAACTCAGTGTTTCAGATAATCGAGCAAGGCATACGCGGCAGCCGCCGGGGTCGTATGGCCATCCTCGACGGAACGGGTGAAGGCGGGCAGGTTTTCCTGCACGCGCGGATGCTGGCGAAAATGCTGATGCAGGCCGGATTCGATCAGCTGCCACATCCAGGACAGCGCCTGATGCTGACGTTTGGCGGCAAACTCGCCGGTCGGCTTCAGCGCCGCCTGGTATTTCTCGACCAGTTCCCAGAAATCGGCGATGCCTTCCTTGTGCAGCGCCGACAGGGCGATCACCGGCGGCGCCCAGTTGGGCGAGGCCGGACGCAACATGTGCAGGGCATTGCGCCATTGGGCGCGGACCACGGCGGTGGCCTGCTTGTCGATATCGGCCTTGTTGATGACCACCAGATCGGCGATCTCGACGATGCCCTTCTTGATCGCCTGCAGGTCGTCGCCGGCATTCGGCAGCTGCAGCAGGCAGAACAGGTCGACCATGCCGGCCACCGTCGTTTCCGACTGACCGACGCCGACCGTCTCGATGATGATCACGTCGTAACCGGAAGCCTCGCACAGCAGCATCGCCTCGCGCGTCTTCTCGGCGACGCCGCCGAGCGAGCCGGCCGACGGACTGGGACGGATGAAGGCTTCCTCGCGCTGGGAGAGCAGTTCCATGCGCGTCTTGTCGCCGAGAATCGAGCCGCCGGAAACGGAGGACGACGGGTCGACGGCCAATACGGCCAGCTTCCTGCCCTGCTCGATCAGCCAGACGCCAAGCGCCTCGATGAAGGTGGACTTGCCCGCCCCCGGCACGCCGGAAATGCCGATACGAATCGCCTGACCGGTCTTCGGCAATAACGCGGTCAGCACCTGCTGCGCGCGTTGCTGATGATCGGGACGCGTCGACTCGATCAGCGTGATGGCCTTGGCCAGCGCCCGGCGCTGACCGGCGAGCACGCCGTCGACCAGCGACTGGTCGGCGGCGGACAATATGTTGGCATGCACGTGAGCTTCGCCCAGCTTCATCTTGCGTTCAGCCGCGCGCCTTGCGGATCTCTTCCAGCACTTTGATCGCCGAATCCTCGATCCGCGTGCCCGGCCCGAAGATGGCCTTGGCCCCGGCGTTGTACAGGTAGTCGTAGTCCTGGGCCGGAATCACGCCGCCGGCGAAGACGATGATGTCGTCGGCGCCCTGATCCTTCAGCGCCTGGACCAGCGTCGGCAGCAGGGTCTTGTGCCCGGCCGCCAGCGAGGAGACGCCGATCGCATGGACGTCGTTTTCGACGGCCTGGCGGGCCGCCTCTTCCGGGGTCTGGAACAGCGGGCCCATGTCGATGTCGAAGCCGAGGTCGGCATAGGCCGTGGCCACCACCTTGGCGCCGCGGTCATGGCCGTCCTGGCCGAGCTTGGCGATCATGATCCGCGGGCGGCGACCTTCTTCCTCGGCGAATCGGGCGACATCGGCCTTGATCGCTTCCCAGCTTTCCTGACCTTGCACGACACCTCCGTACACACCCGAAATGGTCTGGTTGTTGGCGCGGAAACGACCGAAGATCTTTTCCAGCGCATCCGACACTTCGCCGACCGTGGCACGCAGGCGCATGGCCTTGACGGTCAGGTCGAGCAGGTTGCCGTTGCCGGATTCAGCGGCGGCGGTCAGGGCCTCGAGCGCGGCATTGACGGCCGCCGTATCGCGGCTGGCGCGGATGTTCTTCAGGCGGGCGATCTGCGAATCTCGGACGGCGTGGTTGTCGATATCGAGGATGTCGATGGCGTCTTCCTTGGCCAGCTTGTACTTGTTGACGCCAACGATGACGTCCTTGCCGGAGTCGATGCGCGCCTGCTTGTCGGCGGCGCAGGTTTCGACCTGCATCTTGGCCCAGCCCGACTCGACGGCCTTGGTCATGCCGCCCATCGCCTCGATTTCCTGGATGATGCCCCAGGCCTTGTCGGCCATGTCCTGGGTCAGCTTTTCCATCATGTAGGAACCGGCCCACGGGTCGACGACATTGGTGATGTGGGTTTCTTCCTGGATGATCAGCTGGGTGTTGCGGGCGATGCGCGACGAGAACTCGGTCGGCAGGGCGATGGCTTCGTCAAGGGCGTTGGTGTGCAGCGACTGGGTGCCGCCGAAGACGGCAGCCATCGCTTCGATGGTGGTGCGTACAACGTTGTTGTACGGGTCCTGCTCGGTCAGCGACCAACCCGAGGTCTGGCTGTGCGTGCGCAGCATCTTGGACTTCGGGCTCTTGGCGTTGAAACCGGTCATGATGCGGTCCCACAACAGGCGGCCGGCGCGCATCTTGGCGATTTCGAGGTAGAAGTTCATGCCCACCGCCCAGAAGAAGGACAGGCGGCCGGCGAAGGTGTCGACGTCCATGCCGGAAGCGACGCCGGTACGCACGTATTCCATGCCGTCAGCCAGCGTGAAGGCCAGCTCGATGGCCTGGTTGGCGCCGGCTTCCTGGATGTGATAACCGGAAATCGAGATCGAGTTGAACTTCGGCATGTGCTGCGCCGTGTAGCCGAAGATGTCGGCGATGATCTTCATCGATGGCTTGGGCGGATAGATATAGGTATTCCGCACCATGAATTCTTTGAGGATGTCATTCTGGATGGTGCCGGACAGCTTGTCCTGGCTGACACCCTGTTCCTCGGCGGCGACGATGTAGCCGGCGAGGATAGGCAGCACGGCGCCGTTCATCGTCATCGAGACGGAAATCTTGTCGAGCGGGATGCTGTCGAACAGGATCTTCATGTCCTCGACCGAATCAATTGCCACGCCGGCCTTGCCGACGTCACCGAGGACGCGCGGATTGTCCGAGTCGTAGCCGCGGTGCGTGGCCAGGTCGAAAGCCACCGAGACCCCTTGGCCGCCAGCGGCCAGCGCCTTGCGGTAAAAGGCGTTGGAGGCTTCGGCGGTGGAGAAGCCGGCGTACTGGCGGATGGTCCACGGCTTGACCGCATACATGGTCGGCTGCGGGCCGCGCAGGTAGGGCGCGAAGCCGGGCAGGGTATCGGCAAATTCCAGGCCGGCGACGTCGGCCTTGGTATACAGTGCCTTGACTTTCAGGCCTTCCGGGGTGTTCCACACCAGGTTGCCGATATCGCCACCCGGCGACTGCTTGGCCGCCGCCTTCTCCCAAGCATCCAGATTGTTGGAATCAAAGAATTTTTCAGACATGAGACACCCCTCGCCGATTCGATTTTTTCGGGCCGATAATGCAGAATACAAAATTCTACGCGCTTGGACCCAGCTTGACATAGCCAGGCCCGCATAATACTTTATCCATAATTATGGAAGCAAGTCGGCACGTACCGGCGGGCCCATTCACACCACACCACAAACATGAACCGCATTGCACCAACCGCGCTTTACCAGGAAGTAGCCGAACGACTGCGTCAGCGCATCTTTGCCCATGAACTGACGCCGGGCACCTGGATCGACGAACAGAAGCTGGCTGAACAATACGGCATTTCCCGCACGCCCTTGCGCGAAGCGCTCAAGGTGCTGGCCTCGGAAGGCCTGGTCGAACTGCGGCCGCGCCGCGGCTGCTACGTCACCGAGATTTCCCGCCAGGACCTCGACGACATCTTTCCGCTGATGGCCATGCTCGAAGGCCGTTGCGCCGTCGACGCCGTACGCCGGGCCAAGCCGGGCGACATCCGCGACCTCAAAGTCATCCACGAACGGCTCGAAGCCGCCGCCCGCGACGGCCGCATCGATGCCTTCTTCGAAGCCAATCAGGAATTCCACCGAAAGATTCAGGAGCTTGCCAACAACCGCTGGCTACTGTCGGTGATCCAGGATCTGCGCAAGGTGCTGAAGTTGTCGCGCCTGCATTCGCTGTCGCTGGAAGGCCGCCTGCAGCAATCGCTGGCGGAGCACCGGACGATCATGGCCGCTTTCGAGGCCGGCGATGCCGAAATTGCCGAACGGGCGATGCACGATCACCTGCTCTCCGGCCGCGACGCGTTGGCCCGCATTCAGGACGTCGGCGGCAAGGCCGCCTGAAACGTGGCCGCCGCCGCGCCCGGCACCGCCTGCGCAGCGGCGGGCGCCCCAAAGAAAAACCCCGGAGACTTTCGCCCCCGGGGTTTTTTTTCGTCCAGCGTAGCGCTTAGTGCTTGGCCGCCCCGGAGGCGCCAAAGCCGGTCTGAGCCCGGACGTACTGGTCTTCGAAGGCTTCGATTTCCTGGCCGGCACGGACGCTGCTGTCGCTCTTCGAGAAGATGAAGGCGAGCAGGAAGGCGAGCGGCATGGCGAACAGGGCCGGCTGGGTATAGGGGAAGAGCGGCGCGGCATTGCCGAGCACATCGACCCACACTGACTTCGACAGCACGACGAACAAGACCGCCGACACCAGGCCACCGTAACCGCCCCACAGCGCGCCGCGGGTGGTCAGGCCCTTCCAGTACATGGAGAGGATCAGCACCGGGAAGTTGGCTGCGGCGGCGACACCGAAGGCCAGACCGACCATGAAGGCGATGTTCTGCTTCTCGAAGGCGATGCCGAGGACGATGGCAACGAAACCGAGGCAGATCGTGGCGATCCGCGAAACACGGATTTCGGCAGCCTCGGAAGCCTGCCCCTTCTTGATCACGCGGGCATAGATGTCATGCGAGATCGCCGAAGCACCGGCCAGCGCCAGGCCGGAAACCACGGCCAGGATGGTGGCGAAGGCCACGGCAGCCAGGAAGCCGAGCAGCATGTTGCCGCCGACGGCATTGGCCAGGTGCATGGCGACCATGTTGCCGCCGCCGATCAACTTGCCGCCGACGACGCCACCTTCGAAGAACTCCGGATTCTGGCCGACGATCAGGATGCCGCACAGGCCCATCAGGAAGATCACATTGAAGAAGTAGGCGACGAAACCGGAGGCGTAGAGCACCGACTTGCGCGCTTCCTTGGCGTCGCTGACGGTGAAGAAGCGCATCAGGATGTGCGGCAGACCGGCGGTGCCGAACATCAGGCCGAGACCCAGCGAAATGGCGGTAACCGGATCGGCCAGCAGACTGCCCGGCGACATCAGCTTGTCGCCCAGTCTATGCACGGCCGTGGCTTTTTCCAGCAGCGTCGAGAAGGAGAAACCGAACTGGCTGAAGGCCAGGAACATCACCAGCGTGCCGCCGAACAGCAGCATGCAGGCCTTGATGATCTGCACCCAGGTGGTGGCGACCATGCCGCCGAAGGTGACGTACACCATCATCAGCAGACCCACCGCGAAGATCGCGACGTTGTAGTCGAGACCGAACAGCAGCTTGATCAGCTGACCGGCGCCGACCATCTGGGCGATCAGGTAGAAGCAGACCACGGTCAGCGACGAGATCGCGGCCATGGTGCGCACCTTGCCCTGGTCGAGGCGATAGGCGGTGATGTCGGAGAAGGTGAACTTGCCCAGGTTGCGCAGGCGTTCGGCCATCAGGAACAGGATGATCGGCCAGCCGGCGAAGAAGCACAGCATGTAGATGTAGCCGTCGTAACCCTGCATGTAGACCATGGCGGTCAGACCAAGCAGCGTCGCTGCCGACATATAGTCGCCGGCAATGGCCAGACCGTTCTGGAAGCCGGTGATGCCACCGCCGGCGGTATAGAAGTCGGAGGTCGACTTGGTGCGGCTGGCGGCCCAGTAGGTAATGCCCATCGTCATCGCGACGAAGATGCAGAACATGATGATGGCGTGCCAGTTGGTGGCCTGCTTCTCGGTGGCGCCGACGGCATCGGCGGCCAGCGCCAGAGAGGCGAAGCCGAGCAGGCCCGCCGCGGTAATCAGGTGGCGCATCATTTCTGCTCCTTCCAGGCTTCCTTGACGATTTCCTGCGTCAAGGCGTCGAATTCAGTGTTGGCACGGCGGACGTACAAGGCCGTCAGTAGCCAGAAGAAGATGAACATGAACAGTTCGACGGCAACTCCGACCGTCACCCGCGAGCCCTCGGCGATCGGCTGACCCAACGAAGCCGGGCTGAAGGCGACGACCATCACGAAACCGTAGAACATGGTCAATACGATAAAGGCCAGAATCCAGGCGAATCGCTCCCTGCGTGAAACGAGCTCCTGAAACTTCGGATTGGCCCGCATTCGCTCATACATAGCGCTGCTCATGGCTTGTTCTCCTTTGTTAATTAATAATTACCGTCATGCGGCGGCGCGGATTTTATCTTATATAAGACTTTTACCAGTTGATTTGCATCAGTCGAGACTCTCTAAATTTGCTGAAAGGATTCCCCACATGAGCCAGATCGGCCTCTCCATCGACGGCGAAATCGCCACCCTCGTCCTCGACAACCCCGGCAAGCTGAACGCCATCAATCTCGCCATGTGGGAGCAATTGGCCGGCCACATGGCCAGTCTCAGCGCCGACCCCGGCATCCGCTGCGTCGTCATGCGCGGCGCCGGTAACGACGCCTTCGCTGCCGGCGGTGACCTCGAGGAATTCGTCAGCGGTCGCGCCACGCTCGAGCAGGCGCTGCACTACCACGGCCAGGTTGCCGCCGCGCTGAATGCCATCGCCGACTGCCCGCACCCGACCGTGGCCCTGATCCGCGGCGCCTGCATCGGCGGCGGCCTGGAAATCGCCGGCGTCTGCGACCTGCGCATCGGCAGCGAGGGGTCGCGTTTCGGCGCGCCGATCAGCAAGCTCGGCTTCTCGATGTATCCCGGCGAAATGGAAGGCCTGCTCAAGCTGGCCGGTCCGGCGGTAATGAAGGAAATCCTGCTCGAAGGGCGCATCCTGACCGCCGCCGAGGCCTACGAAAAAGGCCTGGTCACCCGCGTCGTGCCCGACGCCCAGGTCGAGGACGAGGCCTATGCCACGGCGCGGCGCATCGCCGCCGGCGCGCCGCTGGTCGCCGGCTGGCACAAGCAGTGGATCCGCCGCCTGCAAAGCGGCAAGCCGCTCAACGACGAGGAAAAAGCCGCCTCCTTCGCCTTCCTCGACACCGAGGACTACCAGGAAGGGCTGGCGGCCTTCCTGGAGAAGCGCAAGCCGGTGTTCAAGGCGCGCTGAAGCCACCCCGGCTCAGGTGCCGTACAGGCTCCATAGCATCTTCACTGACAGCAGCAGCAACAGCCCGGCGAAGATTCGGCGCAGCACGCGCACCGGCAGGCGATGGGCCAGCCGGGCGCCGAACGGGGCGGCCAGCACGCTGGCAATCAGGATGATGCCGAGCGCCGGCAGGTAGACGAAGCCGAGGCTCCCGGCCGGCAGGCCGGCATGGCCCCAGCCGTTCCAGACATAACCGACGCTGCCGCCGACGGCGATCGGCAGACCGACTGCCGCCGAGGTGCCGATCGCCTGCTGCGGCCGGACGTTGCACCAGATCAGGAAAGGCACGGTCAGCGCCCCGCCGCCGATGGCGACCAGGCTGGAGCAGGCGCCGATCACGCCACCGGCCAGACTCAGGCCGGGCCAGCCGGGCAGGCGGCGCCCCGGCTGCGGACGCCGCTCGGCGATCATCTGCGCAGCGACAAACAGCATGAAGGCGACGAAGAAGATCGACAACGCCTGCGACGACAGGCTTCCCGCCAGCTGGGCGCCGAGCAGCGTGCCGAGCAGGATGCCCGGCGTCAGCCGGCGCAGCACCGGCCACAATACGGCCCGGTGGGCGTGGTGGGCGCGCAGGCTGGACAGCGCGGTAAACAGGATGGTGGCCATCGAGGTGCCAAGCGCGAGATGCAGCACCTCGCGCTCGGGAAAGCCCTGGGCGGCGAACAGCATGGCCAGCACCGGCACCACGACGACACCCCCGCCGACGCCGAGCAGGCCGGCAAAGAAGCCAGCGACGCCACCGGTCAGCAGGTAAGCAGCAACTATCGCCAGCGACATCATCCCCCGCTCAGCCAGCGCAAGACTCGAGCCAACCGACAATGCCGTCATCGCTGCGAAAGTCGTCGGCGGCGCGCACCGGGATCTCCGGCGCCAGCTCGCCGAACAGGCGGGCCAGGGCATTGCCGGGGCCGATTTCGAGCACCGCGTCCGGTTGCCTTTCGCGCACGGCCTGCAGGCAGGCGGCCCAGTCGAGCGGCGTCGCTATCTGCCGGGCCAGCGCGGCCAACGCCGGGCGCGTCGTGCGCGCCGGGGTCGCATCGATGGCGCTGAGCACCGGAAACGCCAGGCGGCCATCGGGCAGCGCCTCCAGATGCCGGGCAAAGGCCGCTGCGGCAGCGGCCAGCAATGGCGTGTGCGACGGCGTGTGCACGGCCAACGGCACCAGGCGGCTGGCGCCGGCGGCCAGCAAGCGCTCGGCGATAGCGGCGATGCCCGCCCGCGGCCCGGCCAGCACCAGATGGCGCGGCGCATTGCAGATCGCCACGGCCAATCCGGCATGGGCAGCCAGCGTCTCGACCAGTGCTTCATCGAGCCCGAGCACCGCCAACATGCCGTGCTCGCCGCTGGCGGCCGCATCCATCAAGGCCGCCCGCTCGGCACACAGGGCGATGCCGTCGGCGGCCGAAAACGCCCCGGCGGCACAGCAGGCCGCCATCTCGCCCAGCGAATAGCCGGCGGCGCAAATTGGCCGTGGCAGGCGCTCGCGCAGGCGGCGCCACAGCAGCATCTGCTGGGCGAAGATCAGCGGCTGGGCGATCCGGTTGCGGGCCAGCGTTTCCGGGGACGGCGGCGCCCCGCCGTCGAGCTCCGGCAGCGCCTGCAGCAGCGCGGCGCGCAATTCACCGTCAGCGCCCAGGGCGACCTGCCGCCAGTGTTCCGGCGTCTGGCCGCCCTGGCCGCTGAACAGGAGGGCGAGGCGCATGCTCAGGCCAGACCGTCCATGCCGGCCAGGAACAGCGTGACGCCGAGCAGGTCGGCGCTGCCGCCGGGACTCAAGCGACGGGCGACGAACTCGACGTCGACGGCCGCGGCATGAGCACGCCAGTCGTCGGCCAGCACGCCGCCGGCGGCAAGAAAATCGGCCGCCAATCGTTGGCCGACGGCCAGTCCTTCCCGGCCACCGCGCCACAGCAGATTGCTGTCTTCCAGCCCGGCGATCAGCGCGAACAGCGCCTGCACCGCCGCCAATTCGGCATCACCGGTGGCCGCCACAACCTGGCGATAGGCCGGCAGGCCGAGTTCCAGCGCCGCCGGAAAGCCGGCCGCCGCTTCCTGACGGGCGCCGCCGCAACCGTAACGGTGGGCGACGATCAGGCCGTGGCTGGCGGCCGGTGCTGCTGCCAGACCGGCGAGAATCTCCCGCCCCCAGCGTTCGCTCACCAAGTGGCAGACCGTCGGCGCATCCGGAATCTCGCCTTCGGCGTGCAGCAAGCCGCTCGCCGCACAGAGCAGCCCGAGATTGAAGATGGCGCCGCGATGGGTGTTCACCCCACCGGTAGCCGCCAGCATGCGCTGTTCGGCGGCGATGCCGAGCACCTGCAGCGGCGCCAGCGCCGGCGCCTGGCGGCCGCGGGCGGCGATCGCCGGAAAATAGCCGCGCAGCGCCTGCAGACTGCGGACGAAGGTGGCGAAATCCATGTCGTCGTGACTGCCACGGCTGTCCGGACAGACCAGTCCGGGCTTGGGCGCCAGCGCCGCCTCGCGGTACAGGCTGCGGATGGCCAGCCGACCAATACGGGCAGAGGCCGAAGCATCGGCGTCGCTCCCGGCCGGGCGAGGTTTCTTCAGCAGCAGGGCAGCATCAGACATGGCAGGACTCCGGCAACAGGGTAGCGGTCAGGCTTTCCAGAGGGTACAGGCCAACCTCGCGCGGCCCCTTGACCAGCACTGGGGCCGCCGGATTGTTCAGATGGGCCGCGATCTCGCGCCAGGCGACGGCATTGCCGTCAGGAAAACGGATTTCGCCGTCCAGCCGGCAGGGCAGGCGCTCGGCCGCGCAGTGCAGGGCCGCCAGCAGGGTGGCGAACTGCGCTGGCGTCGCGACGTCGCAGATCACGTCGATATCGGATCCGGTATGGCGGTAGGCCTCGCCGCTCACGGCTTCCCAGGCCAGCGAGCCGTACACGCCAAGCGCCGCCGAACAGGCCAGCGCCCGCCCGGCCAGTTCGCGCAGCGGTGCGGCCTGCTCGGCCGGCAGCCGCGACGCGCAGTCGGCGACCGTCAGCGGCGGCCGGCAATGCGCGATCGCCGCCGGCTCGACCAGGATGCTCAGGCGTTGCCGATCCTGCGCCAGCGGCAGGGTCAGGCCGAGCGCAACCGAGCCGCCGCCCGACTGACGGGCCGCCACCAGCGGCCGGCCGGCGGCGATCCACTGCCTGGCCGCCCGCCACAGCGGGCTGCCGGCGGCGGCGCAGGGCGACGACCAGGGAGCCTCCGGCCGCAGATAGACGAGATCGTGGCGACGCATGGCGTCAGGCACCGAGCGGCGCGTTCAGCACGCGCTCGGTAATGCCGGCCGCCAGCTGGCGACCGCCGCGGCTCAGGCCGACGCTCTGGCGCTGATCGCCGGTACCCAGCTCCTGGCGGACCGCGCTCAGGGCCTCGTCGAGCAAGGCGGCCGACGGCGCCGGCCAGATCGCCGCGATGCCACCCATCTGCACGTAGTTCTCCGCACCCGGTGCGAAGATCGGCGACGTTCCCGCCAGTTCGACCAGACGTTCGTGGGCGATCTTGGTCACCCGCGCCATCGCCCGCAGATCCATCACCCGCACCTGGGCCTCGGCCAGCGCATAGGCCTGGTCGGCCATCAGACCGAAGGACAGAAAGCCGCCGCTGACCGCATTGGCCGTCACCAGGCTGAGCGAGGGATGGCCCTGGCGGCGGGCCAGATCGACGCAGCTGGCGAGATGGGCCAGCGAGCCGTTCAGGCAGAGCAGTTCCTGGCTGCGCGACAGCGCCTGGCCGCTGGTGTCGACCAGGAAAACCAGCGGCCGGCCGGGGTGCTGCTCGACGGTATCGAGCACGAAGCCCGACAGCGCCAGCGCCATCGCGTGGTCGATGGCCGCCGCATCGGTGGTGCCAAGCACGGCCACTGGCCCCTGCGCCGTCTGCGCCTCGCCGGTAATCACCCGGTTGGCGACGGCGACCGCATGGCCGGCCGGGAACAGGGTGTCGAGAATGTCGTTGAGGCTCATGTCGGCAATCCTTCCTTCAAGGCAACCAGGCTGTCGCGGTCAAGCAACGGCACGTCGTCCGGCTGGGCGATGCCGAGCGCCGCCCAGACCTGCAGGCCATCGCGGTAGCTGGCATAGGCCGCCAGCCGGTGTTCCAGACGCTGCTGGGTGGCGCGCAGGCCGGCCAAGCCCGGCTCGGGCTCCGTCCAGCCGGCGAGAAAGGCGGTCACCCCGTCGCGGAAGGCGGCAATCTCATCCTCGACCAGCGCGGCGCAGTCGCCCATCAGGTAGCGATGCTTGCCGCCGGTGACGCGCCAGACCAGGGCCCGGTCCTTGGCATCGAATTCCTCGACGCCGGCCACCGTCTCGATGACCTCCGGCCCGGACAGCGCCAGGCGGCCCTCTTCGGACATGATGATGGCCGAACACAGCTTGGCGACGATGCCCATGCCGCCGAAGGCACCGCAGCTGCCGCCGACCAGCGCGACGACCGGGACGCCGGCGGCGCGGGCGGCGAGCACGGCGCGCATGATTTCGGAAATGGCGATCAACCCGGCATTGGCCTCGTGCAGCCGGACGCCGCCGGAGTCGATGAGGAACAGCACGGCAGCCGGCTTTTCCCGGACCGCCCGGCGTAACAGGCCGACGATCTTGGCGCCGTGGATTTCGCCGACGGCGCCGCCGATGAACTGGCCTTCCTGGGCCGCGACGAGCACCGACTGGCCGGCCAGCCGGCCGCTGCCGATGACCACGCCATCGTCGAAGGCGCCGGGCAGGTCAAGCTGGGCCAAGTGCGGGCTGGGCTGCGACTCGGCTGGCGGCAGGATTTCGGCGAAGCTGCCGGCATCGAGCAGGCCGCCAACGCGGCGGCGCGCCGTGGCCTCGAACCAGCTGTGACGTGAGGCGATAGCCGGGATCATTGGGCACCTCCCTGGTAGTCGGCCAGCGCCTGGGCCAGGCGCAGCGTGACGACGGCGGGGGTCGCCCCCATGTCGTTGATGGCGATGACGGTACCGCCGGCGGCATGGCTGGCGGCAAAGCTGCCGAGCACCGCCCACCAGGTCTCGGCGAAACCGCGGGCCGAGGTCTGGATGCTGAGCGCGCAGACCTCCGGCTCGGCACCGGGCTGGACGAGGATTTCCAGATTGCCGGAGCCGACCACGCCGCACAGGGCGGGGTTGGCGGCCCGGACGACGGGCTGGGAGTCGAAACGAAAAGCGAGTTTTTCCATGGCGTTCACCAGTTGCGGAAACGGGAAGGCGGGGCATAGAGGCCGCCCGACCAGCGCACCAGATCCTTGACGGAACGGGCGGCGAGCAGGTCGCGTGTGGCCATACGTGGGTCGATGCCGAGGTCTTCGGCGCGGCGGATGATGCCGCGGTCGCGCAGGTTGTCGACCATCGCCTTGTCGCGCGCCATGCCGACCGGCGTGAAGCCGGCAACACCACGAATCGCCTGCTCGCGCTCTTCCGGCGAGCGGCAGAGCAGCAGGTTGGCGATACCTTCCTCAGTCACGATGTGACTGACGTCATCGCCGTAGATCATGATCGGCGGCAGTTCGGCGCCCATCGACTTCTGCAGTTTCCAGGCGTCAAGCTCCTCGACGAAGACCGGCGCCATGTGTTCGCGGAAGGTTTCGACCATCTGCACCACCAGCTTGCGGCCGCGGATGGCGTTCGACCCGTAGGCCTCGCGTCCGGCCTTGAGCCAGGCCGGGCTGGCGTGACGCCGGCCGTGCGGATCGGAACCCATGTTCGGGGCGCCGCCGAAGCCGGTGATGCGACCGAGCGTCGCCGTCGAACTGTTGCCGGCCAGGTCCATCTGCAGCGTCGAGCCGATGAACATGTCGCAGGCGTAGAGGCCGGCCGTCTGGGAAAACGCCCGGTTGGAACGCATGCTGCCGTCGGCGCCGGTGAAGAAGACGTCGGAACGGGCCGAGATGTAGGCATCCATGCCAACTTCCGAACCGAAGCAGTGCACCGATTCGACGAAGCCGGACTCGATGGCCGGGATCAACGTCGGGTGCGGATTCAGCGCCCAGTGCGTGCAGATCTTGCCCTTCAGGCCAAGGTCGGCGGCGTAGGTCGGCAGCAGCAGCTCAATCGCCGCAGTGTCGAAGCCGATGCCGTGGTTCAGCCGGGTGACGCCATACTCGGCGTAGATGCCCTTGATCGCCATCATCGCCATCAGCACCTGGACTTCGGTGATCTGCGCCGGATCGCGGGTGAACAGCGGCTCGATGTAATTCGGCTTCGGGGCGAGCACCGTGAAATCGATCCAGTCGGCCGGCACATCGACACGGGGCAGCTTGTCGAGGCGCTCGTTGACCTGGGCGATGACGATGCCGCCCTTGAAGGCGGTGGCCTCGACGATGGCTGGCGTATCTTCGGTATTCGGCCCGAGGTAGAGGTTGCCCTCGGCGTCGGTGGCCTGCGCCGCGATCAGCGCCACATTCGGCGTCAGATCCATGAAGTAGCGGCCGAACAGTTCGAGATA
>PHCU01000208.1 GCA_002842345.1 Betaproteobacteria bacterium HGW-Betaproteobacteria-12
GGGAATAAATCAATGGGGTGAATCCTGCACAAGAACCTACAAAACCGGGGGCTGCTCGGAATTACTGCGGGCGATACATCACGCATTGAACTGATTATTCTACATTTTTTTCGCCGGCACCGCCAGCGCGGCGGGGCCGGGAGGGCTCACGGCGCCGGATTGGTATAGCGCAGATGCAGCGCGTCGATTGCTGCCAGCAGCTCGGCCGACAGCGGGGTCTGGGTCGCCGGCAGAGTTTCCTGCAGCTGCGCCAGCGACGAGGCGCCGATGATGGTGCTGGCGACGAACCAGCGCGAGCGCACGAAGCCAAGCGCCAGTTGCGTCGGCGTCAGGCCGTGCTGGCGGGCCAGTTCGGCGTAGGCGCGGGTGGCCGGGGCGACGTTGGGCTTGGTGTAGCGCTGGCCGAAGCTCGGCCATTGCGTCAGCCGGCCCGGTGCGGCCGGATCGGCCAGGTACTTGCCGGTCAGGTGCCCGAAGGCCAGTGGCGAGTAGGCTAACAGCCCGACGCCTTCGCGGTGGCAGACTTCGGCGAGGCCGGTTTCGAAGGTCCGGTTGAGCAGGTGATAGGCATTTTGCGTCGAGACGATGCGCGGCAGGCCCAGCTCGTCGGCCAGACGAACGAATTGCATGATGCCCCACGGGTGCTCGTTGGAAACGCCGACGTAGCGCAGCTTGCCTTCGCGCACCAGTTCGCCCAGCGTTTCCAGTTGTTCGCGGATCGGTGTGCACTCGCGCTCCTTGTCCGCTTCGTACTGCCATTGGCCGAACATCGGCTGGTTGCGTTCCGGCCAGTGCAGTTGGTAAAGGTCGATGTAATCGGTCTGCAGGCGGCGCAGCGAGCCCTCGACGGCGCTCCGGATGTTGCCGCGGTCCATCGCCGCCGGGCCGTTGCGGATCCAGTTCAAGTTGCGCGACGGCCCGGCGACCTTGGTTGCAACCAGTATCTGGTCGCGCTTCTGCCGAGCCAGCCAGCGGCCGACGATGCTTTCCGAGGCACCGCAGGTTTCGGCGCGCGGCGGGACGGCGTACATTTCCGCCGTGTCGATGAAATTGATGCCGGCGGCGAGGGCGAAGTCGAGTTGCCGATGGGCATCCGGCTCGCTGGTCTGCTCGCCGAAGGTCATGGTGCCGAGACAAACCTCGGGAATGATCAGGTCGCTGCAGCCGAGCGTGCGTTTCTCAAATGGGGGCATGACAGGTCTCCGTTGGGCGGGTCAGGGATGGTCTTGGAGCACGCCATAGATCAATACATGGCGCTTGAGGAGGTCGTCGAAAGCGCCGGGAACGATCGCCAGGCAATGCTCCTCGGGGGCGCTGCAGTGAGTCTCGACCCAGCGCTCGGCCGCCGCATACGCAGCATCGAAACTGTCGAACAAGGCGGCCAGCGCCGCTGAGCGAACGGGTAGCAATTCGCCGCTGTGGCGGTCGAGCAACAGGTCGCTGCCCAGCCTCTGGACGACGTAACCGCCGGCAGGTCGGGGCAGCGGCAGGGCATCGAGGGCGAAGCGGTCACCAAAGGCATCGGCAGCGAGGGAGTGGTAGGGCATGCGGCATTTTAGCGCGGGCGATTGAACGGGCCAGATGCCCGTCACAAGTTGTGAGCGGCTATTCATAAATATGAAACAATACGCGCCGCTCGAAGCAGCTTGAGGGAGTCAGCATGGAATTCAGGGACATCGACAAGATAGAAAAAGCCACCAAAAAGGGGCAGAACGAACTATTCAGGCTCGGTATCGGCCTGATCTTCATCGTTGGCGTCATGCTCTACGCCTCGACACTCGAGGTCGGCAGGGGCGGGGTGATGCTGGTCGTCGCCGCGATGATCGGCGGCTACATGGCGATGAACATCGGCGCCAACGACGTCGCCAACAACGTCGGACCGGCCGTCGGTTCGCGGGCCCTGACCCTGGGCGGCGCGCTGGTCATCGCGGCGATCTGCGAGGCGGCCGGGGCGATCATCGCCGGCGGCGAAGTGGTAACTACCATTCGAAGCGGGATTATCGATCCCCAGGGACTTAGTCCGGACAGCTTTGTCTGGCTGATGATGTCGGCCTTGCTGGCTGGCGCTGTCTGGCTCAATTTTGCAACGGCGGTCGGGGCGCCGGTGTCGACCACCCATTCGATCGTCGGCGCCATCCTTGGGGCCGGTGTCGCGGCATCGGGCTTCGATATCGTCAATTGGGGCACGATGAGCAGTATCGCGGCCAGCTGGGTGGTTTCCCCGGTACTTGGCGGTATCTTCGCCGCCGGCTTCTTGTACCTGGTCAAGCGCAGCATCACCTACCAGGAGGACATGGTGGCCGCGGCGGTCCGCATGGTGCCGATTCTGGTCGGCATCATGGCCGCGACGTTTACGACCTATCTGCTGCTCAAAGGCCTGAATAAGGTCTGGAAGATCAGTTTTACCATGGCGGCGTTGGCAGGCGCGGGCGCCGGCTTTGCGACCTTTGCCCTCCTGCGGCCGCTATTGCGGGCACGTATGCATCGCATTACCAACAGCAAGGACAGTGTTAACGACCTGTTTACCGTGCCGTTGATCTTCTCTGCCGCCCTGCTCAGTTTTGCCCATGGGGCCAATGACGTTGCCAATGCCGTTGGCCCGCTGGCCGCCATCGCCGATGTACTTGGCAAAGATGGGGCAGGCCTGAGTAAGGCAGCAGCCATTCCGACCTGGGTCATGATGGTGGGCGCCATTGGCATTTCGCTTGGTCTATGGCTGTTCGGGCCAAAGGTGATCCGCACTGTCGGGTCAGAGATCACCGAACTCGACAAGATGCGTGCTTACTGCATCGCCATGGCGGCTACCATCACCGTCATCGTTGCCAGCCAACTTGGCTTGCCGGTCAGTTCGACGCATATTGCCGTTGGCGGCGTATTCGGTGTTGGCTTCCTGCGTGAATACCTGAAGGCCAATTACGCGCGGATGGAAGAGGAAATCCGCCAACACCACCCGGAAAACGACCGGGACGCGATCAACGAGTTTATGGCCAGCTTCAAGAAAGCATCCGTTGATGAAAAGGGGCGCATGCTGGCGGAACTCAAACGACAGTCCAAGTTGCGCGAAGATCCTGCTCACTTCTCCAAGTTTGAACGTAAGGGCCTGCGTCGCGTCTATCGTCAGGAACTGGTCAAGCGCTCGCAACTATTCAAAATTGCCGCAGCCTGGGTCATCACCGTTCCCGCCTCGGCACTGTTCGCCGCCATGATCTATTACATGATTCGCGGCATGTTCATCTGAAGCCGGGCTATCAGGCCGGAATATCCGGCACCAGCATCTGCTCGAGCAGCAGGATGCGATCCTTCAGGGCCAGCTTGCGCTTCTTCAGTCGGCGTATCAGCAGGTCATCCGGCGGCGGGTTCTCGATCAGGTGAGTGATCACCAGATCGAGGTCGCGATGCTCCATCTGCAGTTCGTGTAACTGGCTGCGGATGTCATCGATATCGGCATCGCTCAGCGGATGTATGGCCATGTGCAACTCCTGACAGCTTCCTATGTTTTGTTAGAATAACTTGAACAACTGACGGGAGGAGAGAGAAATGCAACATCATGTGATCGTGTCGTTTGGCAAGGATAGTGAATACGAATTCAAGGTTGCTGGTGGAGCCCACGCCGATGAAGCGCGTCAATGGTTTGATCGCGAATTCACTGCCCTTGAATGCGATGTGGCGACACCGACAGGCAAGATCCTCGCGGTCGACCGTATCCTCAGTGTTGCCAAGTACGCTGGCGAGGACCGCTTCCGCAACCAACGCACTTGGGCCGAACAATTTGCCAAGAACACGGCAGCCATTCTCGGACGTGACCTGATCCGAGTCGATGTCGAGCACTACAGCATCGGCTATTGATGAATAAGGCGTTTGTCCGGGAAAGCGAAGGCGAAGATGATGAGGAACTTCAGGCCGCGCCTAGTCTTCCTGCCGGAACGCGCAATTACATAACCCCGGCTGGCCACGCCCGCCTGCGCGATGAACTCGAAGAACTAGTCAAGCGCGAACGTCCCCGCGTCGTCGATATCGTCGCGTGGGCAGCCTCGAATGGTGATCGTTCGGAAAACGGCGACTACATATATGGTAAACGTCGTCTGCGCGAAATCGACCGCCGCATTCGTTTCCTGACCAAACGACTTGAACTTGCCGAAGTCGTTGATCCCCTACGACAGGGCAATAACGATCAGATATTCTTCGGTGCCCGGGTGACCGTTGCCGATAACGACGGTAACGAAAGTACCTACACCATTGTCGGAGTCGATGAGGCGGATGCCGCCGTTGGTCGAATTAGCTGGATCTCTCCTCTGGCAAGGGCGCTGATCAAGTCCCGCTGTGGCGATGCGGTCCGCTTCCTGAGTCCGGTAGGGCCCCGCGAACTAGACATTGTTGACGTTCGTTACGAAACGATCGACTGACGGCAATTCCTGTCATTTTTCTTTTTTTCATTATTTTCCGTGATGGTGTTGACGGCTAGTTTTGTATCTATATAATGCGCACCTCTTCTGCAGCGGCGGGGTTTTCCGGCGGTTGGAGAAGAGGAGGGAAGAGAAAGAAGTTAAGCGAAATTGCTTGACGGATTGAAGGAGGTTCTTCATAATCTCGCCTCTCTGCTGCAGACGGATCGGAAGAAACGGCGCGGCGGGCAAGTAGTTCTTTAACAATTTGGACAACCGATAGGTGTGGGT
>PHCU01000051.1 GCA_002842345.1 Betaproteobacteria bacterium HGW-Betaproteobacteria-12
AGATGGAGGTCGGAGGCCTTGTTCTTGACGCTGAAGGCCAGCAGTTCGGTGATGTCCATACGGATCGTCCTCGGAGCGCGTGTATACTTGGATTTATCAGGAATTCCACATGGATTATGAGCGCAATCGCCGGCAACCTGCAAGCCGTTATCGCCCGCATCGACGCTGCCTGCAAGGCTGCCGGGCGAGCCCCCGGCAGCGTCCGCCTGCTGGCGGTGAGCAAGACCTGGCCGCTCACCTGCGTCCTTGAAGCAGCGGCTGCCGGACAGCAAGCCTTTGGTGAGAACTATGTCCAGGAAGGCGCTGGCAAGGCGCTGGCCACCGGGGCGCAGAATCTCGAATGGCATTTCATCGGGCCGCTGCAGAGCAACAAGAGCAAAGCCGTCGCCGAGCATTTCGCCTGGGTGCATTCAATCGACCGGTTGAAGATCGCCGAACGGCTGTCGGCGCAGCGGCCAGCCACCTTGCCGCCACTGCAGGTGTGCGTCCAGGTCAATGTCTCCGGCGAGGCGAGCAAGAGCGGCTGCCGGCCGGGCGAAGCGCTGGCGCTCTGCCAGGCCATCGCCACCCTGCCCAGGCTGCAGCTGCGCGGCCTGATGGCAATTCCCGAACCAGCCGACGACGCAGCGGCGCAGCGCGCCCCGCTGCGCCGCCTACGTGAACTGTACGAGCAGCTGCGGGCCGCCGGCCTGGCGCTCGACACCCTTTCCATGGGCATGTCCCATGATCTTGAAGCCGCCGTTGCCGAAGGCGCGACCATCGTCCGTATCGGCACGGCCATTTTTGGTGAAAGACACTACGCATGAAAATCACTTTCCTCGGCGGTGGCAACATGGCCAACGCCCTGATCGGCGGCATGTTGAAACGCGGCTTCGCCGCCGCCGACATCAGCGTCGTCGACCCTGGCAGCGAGGCCCGCGAACGCCTGCAGCAAGCTTATTCGGTACGTTGCGAGGCCTCGGCAGCGGCGCTCGCCGATGCCGGCGACCTGCTGGTGCTGGCGGTCAAACCGCAACAGATGCGCGAAGCCTGCGCGCCGCTGGGCGAAAAACTGGGGCAGGCGGTCGTCGTCAGTATCGCCGCCGGCCTCGACCTGACGACGCTGTCGCGCTTCCTTGGCGGTCATCGCCGCATCGTCCGCTGCATGCCCAACACGCCGGCCCTGATCGGCGCCGGCATCACCGGCCTGTGCGCCCTGCCGGAAGTGGATGCGGCCGGTCGGGCGGCCGCCGACCGAGTGCTGGCCGCTGTCGGCAGTACGGTCTGGATCGACGACGAGGCCCGCATGGATGGGGTGACGGCGCTGTCCGGCAGCGGCCCGGCCTACGTCTTCCTGTTCATCGAGGCGCTGCAACAGGCGGCCGCCGACCTCGGCTTTACCGCCGAGCAAGGCCGCCAGCTGGCCATCGAAACAGTCCAGGGGGCAGCCGCGCTGGCCGCCCAGTCGAGCGAGCCGGCCAGCGTGCTGCGCGAACGGGTGACCTCGAAGGGCGGCACGACCGAGGCCGCCCTGCGGACAATGGCCGCGGCCGGCGTCAAGGAGGGGATCGTCGCCGGCGTCAAGGCGGCCGAAGCACGTGGCCGCGAACTCGGCAAACTGCTGGGAGCCGGTTGATGGAAGCCATCTTCTTCCTGATCAATGCCGTCGTCGGCTTTTTCACCACCCTGTTCATGCTGCGCTTCCTGATGCAGATGACGCGCGTAACGTTTTCCGGCCAGATTGGCGATTTCGTCGTCAAGCTGACCAACTGGGCGGTCAAACCACTGCGCCGCGTTGTGCCTGGGATCGGCGGCGTGGACTGGGCCAGCCTGATTGCAGCGCTGTGGCTGCAATTGCTGCTGTCCGGCATCATCATCGCGGCATCGAGTGCGACGCTCAGCGCCGACGGCTTCGGCATGGCGCTGATGATCCTGATGCTGGCCGTCCGCGGCCTGCTGCGCCTGACCGTCTACATCATGATCGGCGCCGTGATCCTGCAGGCGGTGCTGTCGTGGATCAATCCCTACTCGCCGCTGGGGCCACTGGCCAATCAGCTGACCCGGCCGCTGCTCGACCCGATCCGCCGCATCGTGCCGCTGATTTCCGGCATCGACCTGTCGCCGCTGGTCGCCATCCTGCTGCTGCAGGTCGTGCTGATGTTCCTGTGAACGACTGGTTTCGGGTGAGTGGCGACGGCAGCATCCTGCTCACTCTGCACATCCAGCCGGGCGCCAGCCGCAGTGAATGCGCCGGACGCCACGGCGACGCGCTGAAAATCCGTCTGGCCGCACCACCGGTCGACGGCAAGGCCAATGCGGCGCTGATCGCCTTTGTTGCCGCACGACTGGGCATCGCCCGGGCAGCCGTCACCCTGAAGAGCGGCCAGACATCGCGGCGCAAGATTCTGAAGATCGAGGGCAGCACGGCAGAGGCGGTGGCCGGACTGGCAGGGTCAACGTAAAAGGGCGGGAATCCCCCGCCCCTGCCTAGCCACATTCGGTGCCTGCTACTTTTTCTTCGCCGCCGCGGCGTCGCCCACCGACAGGTCAGCGCGCAGCTTGGCGAGATTCTTGTCGCCGAAGCCCTTGATCGCCTTCAGGTCGTCGACCGATTTGAACGGACCGTTCTTGTCGCGATAGTCGACGATGGCCTTGGCCTTGCTCGGGCCGATGCCTTTGACGGCGTCCAGTTCATCGACCGTAGCCGTATTGATATTGACCGCCGCCACGGCCAGGCTGATGCCGGCCAGGAACAACGCGATGCTCGACAGGATGCGTTTCATCGGGAAATCCTCCAGTGAAAAAGCGTATTGCCAGATTGATAGAAAAGGCGCCCGCCGGACCTACCGAACGGGCAAACCATTCTAAATCAATATGACAATGCACTAATCGGGAAATCTCCGCGAATTACGCCTCCGTTGCGTAGACGATACGGCCAGCAACCAGCGTTGCCCGGACCTTGCCGGTCAGCATGTGCCCCAACCAGGGCGAATTCTTGCCGCGGCTGCGCAGGCTTTCTCCGGTCAGCAGCCAATCGGCGGCGGGATCGAAGATGCAGACATCGGCAATGGCGCCGGGGGCCAGGTGGGCCTCCGCCAGGCCGAGAATCCCGGCCGGCGCCGAGGTGATGCGGGCAAGCGCCTGCGCCAGGTCGATACCGGCGGCGGCGGCCCATTTCAGGGTCAGCGGCAGCAGCACTTCCAGGCCGGTGGCGCCGGGCTTGGCCTCACCGAAGGGCAGCAGCTTGTCGTCGGCACCCATCGGCGTGTGATCCGAACAGATCGCCGCCAGCCCTCCGGCAACAGCATCGGACAGGGCCTGCCGGTCGCGCTGGCTGCGCAGCGGCGGGACGAAACGGGCTTGCGGATCGAAAAAGCCGATATCGTTTTCGGTCAGCAGCAAGTGATGCACGCCGACATCAAAGCTCAGCGGCAGGCCTTCGGCTTTCGCCTGGGCCAGCAGCGCCACGCCGGCCGCCGACGACAGCCGCGTCAGGTGCACGCGGCAGCCGGTATCGCGGACCAGCTGGACGATGGTGGCGATGGCGATGGTTTCGGCAGCAACCGGAATGCCGGCCAGACCAAGCCGGCTGGCGACCTCGCCCTCGTGGGCGATGCCGTTGCGCGCCAGCCAGTAGTCCTGCGGCTGCAGCCAGACGGCGAAATCGAAGGTGGCGGCGTATTCCATCGCCCGCAGCAGCGCTTCGGTATCGACCACCGGCTGCGTCGCCTGCGAGAAAGCGACGCAGCCGGCCTTCTTCAGACCGGCCAGTTCAGCCAGGCGCTCGCCCTTCAGGCCGAGCGTCAGGGCGCCGAGCGGCAGCACCCGCGCCTTGCCGATCTCCGCGCCGCGATGCACCAGGCGGTCGGCCAGTTCCGGCTCGTCGAGCGGTGGATCGGCATCCGGCGGCACGACGACGGCGGTGACGCCGCCGGCGACGGCGGCGGCCAGTTCGGCTTCGATGCTGTTCAGGCGGGCGCCGAGATCGATCAAGCCGGGACAGACGACGCAGCCGGCGGCATCGATGCTCTGGCCGGCGACGAAGTCGGCCGGCGCCGCGCCTTGGGCGACAATCCGGCCATCGGCAATAAACAACGAGGCAACGCGATCGGTGCCGTTCCGCGGATCGATGATCCGGCCGTTCTTGATTTCGATGTTCATCTCAATTCCCCGCAACGATGCTCATGACGGCCATGCGCACGGCAATGCCGAAGGTGACCTGGGGCAGGATCACGGCCTGCGATCCGTCGGCCACCGCCGAGTGGATCTCGACGCCGCGGTTCATCGGCCCCGGGTGCATGACGATGGCGTCGGGCTTGGCCAGTGCCAGTTTCTGCGGGGTCAGGCCGAAATGGCGGAAGTACTCGCCAGCCGACGGCAGCAGCGCCCCGGTCATGCGCTCGTTCTGCAGGCGCAGCATGATGATCACGTCGCAGTCCTTGAGCCCTTCGTTCATGTCGTGGAAGACATGCACGCCGAGCTTGTCGAGGTGCTTGGGCAGCAGGGTTTCCGGGCCGATGGCGCGGACTTCCGGGACGCCGAGCGTGGTCAGCGCATGGATGTCGGAGCGGGCGACGCGCGAATGCAGGATGTCGCCGACGATGGCGACGCGCAACTGCGAGAAGTCCTTCTTGTAGTGCCGAATGGTGTACATGTCGAGCAGGCCTTGCGTCGGATGGGCATGGCGCCCGTCGCCGGCGTTGACCACATGCACGTCGTCGCGGCCGATGCGCTGCAGGTGCTCGGCAATCAGGTAAGGGGCGCCGGACGAGGCGTGGCGGACGACAAACAGGTTGGCGTGCATGGCGCACAGGTTGTCGATGGTATCGAGCAGGGTTTCACCCTTGCTGGCCGACGACTTGTTGATATCGAGATTGATGACGTCGGCCGACAGGCGTTTGGCGGCAATCTCGAAGGTGGTGCGGGTACGCGTCGAGTTCTCGAAGAACAGGTTGAAGACGCTCTTGCCGCGCAGCAGCGGCACCTTCTTCACGTCGCGCGCCGAGATTTCCATGAAGGATTCGGCGGTATCGAGAATCTGCGTCAGGACTCGCTGCGGCAGGCCCTCGATGGAAAGCAGATGGCTCAGTTCGCCATCCTTGTTCAACTGCGGGTTATGCATGTTCCAGCCTCCACACCAGGGAACCGTCCTCGCTCTTGTCCAGCACCAGGCACTCGCCGGCGGCCAGCGTCACTTCCCAGACGCATCGATTGGGCGCCACCGGCAACTCCCGGCCACCGCGATCGGCCAGTACCGCCAGTTCGACCGAGGCCGGGCGCCCGTAGTCGAACAGTTCGTTGATCGCCGCCCGCGTCGTCCGGCCGGTGTACAGCACGTCATCGACGAGGACGATGTGACGACCCTCGACGTCGAAGGGGATCAGCGTCGGCTTGACCTGCGGATGCAGGCCCTTTTCGGCAAAGTCGTCGCGATAGAAGGAGACGTCGATCAGGCCGATCTCCTCTTTAAGGCCGAGCAGTTCGCGCAGGCGTCCGGCAATCCAGGCGCCGCCGCTGTAGATGCCAACCAGGGCGGGCTGGCGATGAAGCTGCGGGCGCAGCAGGTCGGCCAGACGACGGCACTGGGCCTCGGCGTCAGGCAGCGGGTTGGGCAGGGAAGACATGGGACGGGCTTTCGAACCAGGTTTGAAGAATCAGTTGCGCCGCCACGGCATCGAGCAGCGGCTTGGCACTGCGGCTGTTGCGGCCGGTCTCGCGCAAGCGCGCTTCGGCGTCGAGCGAGGTCAGGCGCTCGTCGGCATAGGCAACCGGCAGATGGAAGCGTCGGTGCAGACGTTCGCCGAATTTGGTCGCCAGGCGCGTCATTTCGTGCGCCGTGCCATCGGCATGGGTCGGCAGACCGACGACCAGTTGCACCGGCCGCCATTCGTCGATCAGGCGACCGATCGCCGCCATCCGCTCGTCGTTCGATTCGGCATGGATGACGGTCAAGGGATGGGCGCTGCCGAGCAGCGTTTCTCCGGTGGCGACGCCGATGCGCTTGGCGCCGAAGTCGAAGGCCAGGACTGTGCCGTCAGGCATGTCCGGCGACGTCGGAGAGCTGGGTGAAGCTGATGCCAAGATTCTGCATGGCGGCCGGCAGGCGCTCCTCGGCCGGCAGGTCGAACAGGATGCCGGCCTTGGCCGGCACCGTCAGCCAGGAGTTCTGCGCCAGTTCGGCTTCGAGCTGACCGGCATCCCAGCCGGAATAACCGAGGGTGACCAGGATTTCGGCCGGTTGGCCGGTGCTGGCGACGGCCGCCAGTACGTCGCGCGAACTGGTCAGGCCGACCTCATCGTTGATCGTCAGCGTCGATTGCCAGGCGCCGAGCGGCCGATGCAGCACGAACCCCCGGTCCAACTGCACCGGCCCGCCAAAATAGACGGGCAGACCGGCCAGGTCGGCCGCCTCCAGCTTGATGTCGATCTTCTCGAACAGCCCAGCCAGATTCAGGTCGATCGGGCGATTGACGATGATCCCCAGGGCGCCATTCTCGTTGTGCTCGCAGATGTACACCAGGGCGTTGGAAAAATACGGGTCTTCCAGCGCCGGCATGGCGATGAGAAAGTGATCGGTGAGATTGACGCTGTCCATGCGGAGCATTTTAAAGGAAAAGACCGGTGGCGGCGCGCTGCCTCCGTCCTGTCCAACGGCGGTCACGGGAACGTAACACGCTGGAAGTAATCTGCGGCCTCCCTGCTCCACGGCCACTGACCACCTTGCACCTCCCCGTCCTCCGCCCCGCTTTTTTCGCCAGCGCTGCCCCGGCGACCGACAAGCTCCTGCACGCCATCGCCGGCGCAGTCTTTGGCGCCGTCGCCTTGCTTGGCGCCTGGATGGTGAGCGGCCTGCTCTGGGGATTTTCGATAGCGACACCCGCCCCGCCGGTACGCACGGACGGCCGCCCCCAGGAGATCGCCGATGCCCTGGCCTCCCGCCCGCTGTTCGGCGCCGGCCTGTCGACACCACCGATAGCGGCGGAGAGCAACTGGCGGCTGCTTGGCGTTCTCGCCGGCCACGATGCCCAGGCCGCCCGCGCCATCCTCCGCCGCGACGGCGAACCGGCGACGCTGGTCCTCGCCGTCGGCGACGATGCCGGTGGCGGCGCCACCCTGCGCGCCATCGGCAGCGACGGCATTGTCCTCGTCGCCGGCGGTCGCGAGAGCCGCCTGAACCTGCCGCAGCCGGTTACTGCGGCGGCCGCCGAAACGCCAGAAGAGGATTGAGCATGCCCCGCCCGCTGTTTCGCCTCGCTCTGGCTACCCTGCTGCTGTTCTCCTTGCACCATGGCCAGGCGGCCGAGGAAGAGCTGACGATCAACTTCGTCGGCGCCGACATCGAGGCGGCGGTCAAGGCCATCGGCCAGCTGACCGGGCGCAACTTCATCATCGACCCACGCGTCAAGGGCACCATCAACATCGTTTCCGGCCGCCCGGTGTCGCGCGAACTGGCCTACCAAGTGCTGGTCTCGGCGCTGCGCGTGCAAGGTTTCGCCGTCGTCGAGGGGCGTGCGGCGACAAAAATCCTGCCGGAATCCGAGGCGCGCAGTCAGGCCGGCCCGGTCGCCGGACGCGGCACGGCGGCGCCGGGCGAGCAGGTCATGACCCAGGTCTTCCATCTGCGCTACGAGACGGCGCCCCAGGTCGCCGCCGCGCTGAAGCCGCTGGTCGGCGCGCAGCAGTCGATCACCGCCAATGCCGCGAGCAACACGCTGGTGGTCACCGATGCCGCCGACAACCTGCGCCGCCTGGAACGCATCATCGCCTCGATCGACGTGCCGCATGGCGACGATCCGCAGATCATCCCGCTCAAGCACGCTGCTGCCGTCGAAGTCGCCGGCAACCTGCAGCGCCTGTTCCCGGCCGGCGCCGGCGGCGGCCTGGTGGTCACTGCCGACCCGCGGGCCAACCGCCTGATCCTGCGCGCCGACAATCCGGGCCTGCTGGCCCGCGCGACGACGCTGGTCGCCGGCATGGACAAGCCGGAATCCGGGCTCGGCAACATCCGCGTCGTCTATCTGAAGAACGCCGAGGCGGCACGCATCGCCCAGACCCTGCGCGCCATCCTCGGCGGCGAAACCGGTGGTGGCGCCGCCGGCGCTTCGCCCCCGCCACCAGCGTCGACCGGCAGCACCAGCACCAGTGCGCCGCTGGCTGCCAACGGCAGCAGCAACGCCTACAGTCCGCCGGCGCTGCCGGCCGCGCCGAGCGGCGCTGCGGCCAGCGGCGCCCTGCTCCCCGGCAGCATGATCCAGGCCGATGTCGCCAGCAATGCGCTGATCATCACCGCCCCGGAAAGCGTCTTCAACAACCTGCAGAACGTCATCGCCATGCTCGACCGGCGCCGTGCCCAGGTGCATATCGAGGCCCTGATCGTCGAACTGACTGCCGAACGGGCGGCCGAATTCGGCATCCAGTGGCAGAACCTCAGCGGCCTGGCCAAGACCGGCGGCACGCACGTCGTCGGCGGTACCAATTTCGGCGGCGTCACGCAGAACATCGTCGGCGCCTCGGCCGGTTTCGGCGCCCTCGCCGGCGGCCTCAACTTCGGCATCGTCAAGGGCCAGATCACCCTGCCCGGCCTCGGCACCATCACCGACCTGCGCCTGCTCGCCCGCTTCCTGGAAAGCGAGGCGCACGGCAACGTATTGTCCACACCGAACATCATGACGCTGGACAACGAAGAGGCGAAGATCGTCATCGGCCAGAACCTGCCCTTCGTCACCGGCTCGTACAGCACCACCGGCACCGGCGGGGCGACGGTGACGCCGTTCCAGACCTACGAGCGGCGCGACGTCGGCCTGATGCTGAAGGTCCGGCCGCAGATCACCGAGGGCGGCGTCGTGCGCATCCAGATTTTCCAGGAAGCCTCGTCGGTGCAGGCCGGCACCGCCAACAACGCCGCCGGCCCGATCACCAACAAGCGTTCGCTGGAATCGGCCGTCCTCGTCGACGACGGCGCGACCATCGTCCTCGGCGGCCTGATCGAGGACAGCTTCGGCACCGACGAGGACAAGGTGCCGGTGGTCGGCGACCTGCCGCTAGTCGGCAACCTGTTCCGTTACGAGAACCGCACGCGCAAGAAGACCAACCTGATGGTCTTCCTGCGCCCGCGCATCATCCGCGAGGGCAGCGACTACCAGGGGCTGACCGAGGACCGCTACAGCCTGCTGCTCGACCTGCAGAAAAAGCAGGAACAACAGCTCAAGCCACGCTGGGGCGATGCCTCAGTGCCGCTACTGGAACAACGCCCGGGACCGGCGAAATGATCGGCGCGCCCCGCCTGCCCTACGCTTTTGCCCGCAGCCACGGGGTGCTGACCGGCGTCGCGGAGGCCGGTTGCCTGCCGGTTTTCTGCCGTGCCATGGCCGACGGCACGCTGCCGCTGGCGGCGCTCGGCGAGATCGCCCGCCATCTCGGCCAGGCGCTGCGCCCGCACGCCATCGACGCCGATGAGTTCGACCGCCGCCTGGCGGAAATCTACGCCCACGGCGACCAGAGCGCCGCCGAAGTCGCCAGCGACATCGACCAGGATCTCGACATCGCCCGCCTGGTCGAGGAACTGCCGCCGGTCGAGGACCTGCTCGACAGCCAGCACGATGCGCCGATCATCCGCATGATCAATGCCCTGCTCACTCAGGCGGCGCGTGAAAACGCTTCCGACATCCACATCGAGCCCTACGAACGCCAGTCGGTGGTGCGCTTCCGCCTCGACGGCGTACTGCGCGATGTGGTCACGCCCAACCGGGCGCTGCATGCGGCGATGGCCTCGCGCATCAAGATCATGGCCAGCCTCGATATCGCCGAGAAGCGCCTGCCACAAGATGGCCGACTGAGCATCCGCATCGCCGGTCGCGGCCTCGACGTCCGGGTGTCCACGCTGCCGTCCAGCCATGGCGAGCGCATCGTCCTGCGCCTGCTCGACAAGGACCCGGCCCGCCTCGACCTCGGCCGCCTGGGCATGGCCGACGACACGCTGGGTCGCGTCGACCGGCTGATCCGCCAGCCGCACGGCATCGTGCTGGTCACCGGGCCGACCGGCTCGGGCAAGACGACGACGCTCTATGCCGCGCTGTCGCGTCTCGATGCCCGCCGGCAGAACATCATGACGGTCGAGGACCCGGTCGAATACGACCTCGCCGGCATCGGCCAGATCCAGGTCAATGGCCGCATCGACCTCGGCTTCGCCAAGGCCCTGCGCGCCATCCTGCGCCAGGACCCGGACGTCGTCATGATCGGCGAGATCCGCGACGCCGAGACCGCGCAGATCGCCGTCCAGGCCAGCCTGACCGGCCACCTGGTGCTGGCCACGCTGCACACCAACGACGCGGTCAGCGCCGCCACCCGGCTGACCGACATGGGCATCGAGCCTTTCCTGCTCTCCTCCAGCCTGCTCGGCGTCCTCGCCCAGCGCCTGGTGCGCCGGCTCTGCCCGCAGTGCAAGATGGCCCGCCCGGCGACGCCGGACGATGCGCTGCCGCCGACGATCCAGCAACTGTGGCAGCCGGTCGGCTGCAGCCACTGCGCCGGCACCGGCTATCACGGCCGGCTCGGCATCTACGAGCTGCTCGAGATCGACGACGAGCTGCGCCAGCTGATCCATCACGGCAGCGACGAGGCGGCGCTGCGCACGGCGGCACGCGCCGGCGAGCGCGGCGAACGGCAACTGCGCTTCCTGCGCGAGGACGGCTGGCGCTGGCTGCAGGCCGGCGCGACCTCGCTCGAGGAATTGCTGCGCGTCACCCGCGACTGATGGGGCCGCGACCATGACCGCCTTCCGCTACCGGGCCGTCGATCTCGCCGGCCACGAACAACAGGGCGTGCTGGAAGCCGAAACGACGCGCCAGGCGCGCAGCAATCTGCGCGAACAGGGCCTGCTGGCGCTCGATGTGCAGACGGCCGTCGCCGCCGTCGGCGACAGCGGCGACAACCGTCTGGCCCGCCGGCCGCCGCGCCTCGGCAACAGCGCCCTGATGCTGCTCACCCGCCAGTGGTCGACGCTGCTCGAAGCCGGCATCCCGGTCGAGCGCGCGCTGGCGGCGCTGATCGAGCAGAACGAGGACGAGGCCAGCCGCCACCTGCTGGCGGCCATCCGCGGCGAACTGCTCGCCGGCCATCCGCTGCACCGGGCGCTGGAGCGCTTCCCGCAGACCTTCGGCAGCCTCTACTGCGCCCTGGTCGCCGCCGGCGAGAAAAGCGGCCAGCTAGACCGCGTCATGCTGCGCCTGGCGGACAATCTCGAACAGTCCGGGGCGCTGCGCCAGAAGCTGATCCAGGCACTGGCCTATCCGGTGATCGTGGTCCTCGTCGCCGGCGCCGTGGTCATGGCGCTGATGATCTACGTCGTGCCGCAGATCGTTTCCGTCTTCCAGAGCGGCAAGCAGGCGCTGCCCTGGCTGACCCGTGCGCTGATCCTGCTCAGCGACTTCCTGCGCGCGGCCTGGCCGCTGCTCCTCGGCGGCGCCGTCGCTGCCGGCTGGGCCTGCCGCCGCGCCTGGCGCGACGAAACCTTCCGCTTCACCATCCAGCGCCGGCTGATGCGCCTGCCGGTCGTCGGCCGACTGCTGGTCGCCCTCGACAGCGCCCGCCTGGCGCAGACGCTGGCCATCCTGGTCGGCAGCGGCGTGCCGCTGCTCGGCGCGCTGCAGGCCGGCGCCGCCGTGGTCTGGCTGCTGCCGCTGCGCCAGGCGCTGGAGACGGCGGCGGCCGACGTCCGCGAAGGGGTGACGCTGGCCCGCGCCCTCGGCAAATCCGGCCACTTCCCGCCGCTGCTGGTGCACATGGTGGCCGGCGGCGAATCCTCCGGCCGTCTCGACACGATGCTCGACAAGGCCGCCCGCCAGCAGACCGACGAGGTCGGCAACCGCCTGGCGCTGGCCATGAGCCTGCTCGAACCGCTGCTGATCCTGGCCATGGGCGGTGTCGTGCTGGTCATCGTGCTGGCCATCCTGCAACCGATCATCGAAATCAACCAACTCCTGCGCTAGGTCATCCATGCATCGCAAACGCCCCCATTCCAGCCGCGGCTTCACGCTGATCGAAGTCATGGTCGTCATCGTCATCCTCGGCATCCTCGCCGCCCTGATCGTGCCCAAGATCATGAGCCGGCCCGACGAGGCGCGCGCCGTCGCCGCCAAACAGGACATCGCCAGCCTGATGCAGGCCTTGAAGCTGTACCGCCTGGACAACCGCCGCTACCCGAGCAGCGAACAGGGGCTGGCGGCGCTGGTCGACAAGCCGCAACTGGCGCCGGTGCCGGAAGGCTGGAAGGCCGGCGGCTACGTCGAGCGCCTGCCGCTCGATCCATGGGGCCAGCCCTACCAGTTTCTCAACCCGGGGCTGCGCGGCGAGATCGATGTCTTCAGTTTCGGCGCCGACGGCGTCGCCGGTGGCGAGGGCGCCGATGCCGATATCGGCAACTGGGCGCTGTAAGCCCGCCCGCGGCTTCACGCTGATCGAGCTGCTGGTGGCCCTGGTCATCCTCGGCGTGCTGGCCACCAGCGTCGTGCTAGTGCTCCCCGACCCGGCCGTCGACGCGCGTCGGAGCAGCCTGCGCGCCTGGCAGCAGCAGGCGGAAACCGCCGCCCTGCAGGCCAGCGCCGAGGCGCGGCCGTGGGCCTGGGAAATCGGCTCTCTGGGCGCCCGCCTGCTGACGCGCACGACCGACGGCTGGCGCCCGGCCACACCGCCGGCCCTGCTGCCGCTGGCGCCGGGGCTGGCGGTGACGGCGCTGGAAATCGACGGTCAGCCACGGCCGCTCGGCAGCCGCATCGTCTTCGCCGGTCCGCCGCCGCTGTTCGCCATCCAGATCGGCGGTGCGCAGGAGGCCTGGCAGCTGGCTGGCCAGCCGAGCGGCCTGATCACGCTGGAGCCGCTGCGATGAAACCGGCCCGCGGCTTCACCCTGCTGGAAATTCTCGTCGCCCTGGCCATACTCGCCATCGGCCTCGCCGCCGCGACGCGCGCCGGCATGAGCGCCACCGACACGGCCGCCGCCTTGCAGCAGCGGCAGCTCGCCGGCTGGGTAGCGGAGAACCAGCTGGCCCTGCTGCGCGCCGCTCGCCAGTTCCCGGCACCGGGCCAGAGCAGCGGCGAGGCACGCATGGGCCAGCGCACATTCCGCTGGACGATGGCGGTCGACACGGCAGCGCAGGGCTATTTCCGCCGCGTCGAGATCACGGTCCGTGACCCGTCAGGCGAGGCGGAAGTCCTCGCCCGCCTGGTCGGCTACCTGGGACAACCATGAAACACCCGGCGGCCGGCTTCACGCTGATCGAGATTCTCGTCGCCATGAGCCTGCTGGCGGTGATCGGCGTGCTCGGCTACCGCGGCCTCGACAGCGTGCGCCAGACGGCCGAACGGGTGCAGGAGAAGGCAATGCGCTGGCAGGAAATCGCCCTCGTCGTCGACCGCCTTGGCAGCGACGTCCGCCAGGCGCTGGCCGTGCCCGGCCGCTGGCCCGACGGCAGCCCGGCGCCGGCCTGGCAGACACCGGCACCGGCCGAACTGGTGCTGAGCCGCGCCACGGCCGACGATGGCGATCTGCAGCGCCTGGCCTACCGCGCGCTGGGCGATCGCCTGGAACTGCTGACCTGGCCGGCTTTCGACGCCAGCGCACCGACGCGTCAGCACGTGCTGCTTGCCGGCCTCGCAGGCGTCGAATTCGCCTATCTCGACCGCGAGCAACGCTGGCTGGCTGACTGGCCGTCCGCTGAAGCCCGCCGCCTGCCGCGCGCCCTGCGCCTGCGCCTGCACCTGGCCGAAGGCGGCGTGATCGAACGGATCTTCGATGTCGCGGCCGCCGACTGAACCCCGCCACGCCGCCGGCGCCGCCGTGATCAGCGCCCTGCTGGTCGTCGCCCTGGCCGCCGCCACGGCCAGCTTCCTGCTCGTTCGCAGCGAGCGCTGGATCGACCGCGTCGCCATCGCCCGCGACAAGGCCCAGGCCTTCGAACTGGCCCGCGCCGGCCTCGACTACGCGCGCGCCGTCCTGGCTGCCGACGCCGCCGGCAGCGCCGTCGATGCCCTCGACGAGGACTGGGCCCGCGTGCTGCCGCCGCTGCGCCACGAGCAGGCCGAAGTCGCCGGGCGCATCGCCGATGTGCATGGCCGCTTCAATCTCAACAACCTGCGCCGCACCAACGGCGTCATCGACGAACAGGCGCTGACCGCCTACCGGCGCCTGCTAGCCAACGTCGGTCTCGGCGAGGAACTGGCCGACACCCTGGCCGACAGGCTGGATGCCGACGACAGCCCGCGCGCCGCCGGCGCCGAGCAGGCGTGGTACCGGCAACAAGGGGAGCACGCCGCCAGCCTCGGCCAACCGCTCGAACACCTGGGCAATCTCGCCCGCCTCAAGGGCTACACGCCGCACGCCATCGCCCGGCTGCGCGAATTCGTCTGCGTCCTGCCCGGCCAGCAGCCGGTCAACCTGAACACCGCTCGACCGGAAGTGCTGGCCGCCCTGCAGCCCGGTCTCGACCTGGCCGCCGCCCGCGCCCTGGCGCGCAGTCGCCAGGGCAGCCATTTCCGCGATCTGGCCGATTACCAGGCGCGGCTCGGCGATGGCAACTGGCCGGCGCCGCTGCTGCCGGTCGGCACTACCAGCCGGCACTTCGTCGTCGACGTGGAAGTCAGCAGCGGCCGCGCCCGCAGCCACCTGACCGCCCTTGTCCAGCGCCTCGGCGACGGCCAGCGCTCGCGCATCCTCTGGCAGACCCTGTTATGACCACCACCCTGACCCTGCTGATCCCCAGCGACTGGCCGCAACAGCGCCGCGACTGCCACTGGCTGCTGCACGCCGGCGATGGCCGCGTGCTCTCCCGCGGCTGCAGCGAACCGGCCCACTGGCCCGGTATTGGCGCCGCCGACGGCGAAGCCCGGCGCTGCGACCTGCTGCTGGCCGGCCGCCAGGTGGCCGGCCATGTGGGCCGCCTGCCGAAGAACCGGCTGACCCAGGAAGTCGCCGCCGCCGCCCTGGAAGAGCAGTTGCTCGACGCCCCCGAGCAGCTACTCTTCGCCATCGGCCCGGCCGCCGCCGACGGCAGCTGCACGGTCGGCGTCATCGCCCGCCAGCGCCTCGAGGGGCTGCTCGGCGTGCTGCGCGAACTCGGTCTCGAGGTGCGCAGCGCCTGGCCGCTCGGCCTCGCCCTGCCGCCCGGCCACGGCTGGCTGCTCGGCGGCGAACTGAACCTGGCCCTGCCGGAGCATGGCTTTGTCGCCTTGCCGGTGGCTGACGACTGGCTGAGCGGGCTGCCCGCCAGCGCCACGCCCTTGGCCATCGCCCTGCCGGAAACGCCGACACCGGACATCCGCCGGGCGCTCGACCTGGCCGAAAGCACCGGCCGCCTGTGTTGCGGGGCGCCCGACAACGCCCCGCCGGCGCCGGCCGGCCCCGGCTTCCTGGTCGGCCCGCTGGCCCCACCGACCCGCCGCCTGGCCCTGCTCCGCCCCTTCCTGCCGGCCGCCCGACTGGCCGCAGGCCTGCTCCTCGGCGGCCTGTTGCTGGCGGCGGCGCAATGGGGCTGGCACGCTTGGCAGGTTCGGACCTACCGGCAGGAGATCGCCAGCACCTTCCGGCAGATTCAGCCACAGGCGGCGATGGTCGATCCGCTGCTGCAACTGCAGCGCCAGGTCGATGCGCTGCGCCGGCGCAACGGCCAGCTGGCCGACGACGACTTCCTGCGCCTGGCCGACGCGCTGTCGGCGCTGCCCGCCGGCAGCATCGAGATTCAGGAAATGCAGTTCGCCGGCGGCCGCCTGGAACTGGCGGCACGCCTCGCCGACGATGGCATCGAGCGTCTGCAGGCTGCCGCCAGCCAACGCGGGCTGAGCCTGCAGGTCACGGAGAACTCCGGCAGCGGCGATCAGCGATCGACGAAACTCTTGCTCAGTCGCGGAGGCACGCAATGAGCCATGGACGATTCAGCCAATGGGCCGGCCGGCTGCAGTCCGCCTGGCAGGCGCGCCAACCGCGCGAACGGCGGGCCCTGGCCGGGCTGGCGGCTGTCCTCGTGCTGCTTCTGCTGGCGCAGGCCGGATGGTCGCTGGAACAGGGCCGGCAGGCCGCCCAGCGCCAGGTTCCGCGGCTGGCGGCCGAGGCCGAAAGGATGCGCGCCCTGGCCGCCGAGTGGCAGTCGCTGACGGCGGAAAGCGCGACGCAGGAAGTTCGGCCGGAGATTCTGCGCCAGAGCATCGACCGCCAGTTCGCCGAACTGGGTCGACAGGTGGCGGCGCGCTGGCTGGCCGACGGCGAACTGCAATTGCAGGGGCAGGTCGATTTCGCCACCTGGGTGCGCTGGAGCGCCGCCATGCAGCAGCAGCATCGGCTGGTGCCCGAGCGCATCCGCCTGGTAGCCGGTACGGCGGGCATCGCGATCGACGCCAGCTATCGCCTGGTCGCCGATCGATGAGACATCCCCACCCGCGCCCCCGGAGCCGACTGCTGGCGGTCTGGTTGCTGTTGCCGGCTGCCGCCCTGGCGCTGCTGCTGCAGATGCCGGCACAGGCGCTGGCCGGCCTGCTCGCCGCCGCCTGCCAACAGCAGTGCCGCCTGGCGGAAACCGCCGGGCCATGGTGGGCCGGGCGCGGCCAGCTGTTCGTCCGCTCGCCCGGGGAGGCGCAATGGCACGCCCTGGGTAGCTTGAGCTGGCAAGCACTGGCGGGCGACGACGAGCTGTTCGCCATTGACCTCGCCGACGGCCGGGCGGTGCTCGACCGCCACCTCGAGATCCGCATCGAGCGCCTGCGGTTACCGGCCAGCCTGGTTCTCGGCCATCCGGACTGGCAACTGCCGGCGACCGGCTGGCAAGGCAGCATCGAGTTGTCGCAGACGAGCATCAGTCGCGACGGCCGGCGGCCGGGCGAAAGCCACGGCCACCTGACCTGGCGCGGCGCCGCCAGCGGTCTGCTGGAAAACCATCCGCTCGGCGACCTGCACGCCGCCTGGCAATGGCACCCGACACGCGGCCTGAGTGCCGAACTGGACGGCGGCCGGGCCGGCGAGATCGCGCTCAGCGGCCATCTTCACGCGCCTGCCGACGGCGCCGCGGCACTGACCGCTGAAGTGACGCTCGATGGCGAATCGCGCCGGGTGCTCGACCGTTATCTGCGCGCATTCGCCGCGCCACAGGCCGACCAGCCCGGCCGTTACGCGCTGGCCTGGTCTGTAAGATAAAGGTCACGCCGCCTTCACCCCGGCGTCATTGTTGCGTCATTTGGCCTGCGCAGAATGGGAGTCCCCAACAGCCCCTGCGAGAACCCCATGAGCGACTTTCTCACCAAGCATCACCCGGATTCCCCGAACGGCGTCGACGATGTCGTGCGCAACGAATCCGGCAACACCGCCTTTGGCGAAATCATCGAATCCCGCGTCAGCCGCCGCGCCGTCCTCAAGGGTGGCTTCGGCGTCGCTGCTGGCAGCTTCATCGGTGCCGGCCTGACCGGTTGCCTCGACCTGCAGGCCGCGCCGGGCGCCGGCAAGCATTTCAAGCTCGGCTTCGCCGCCGTGCCGAAGAGCACCGCCGACGTCCTCAGCATCCCGCCGGGCTATACCGCCCAGGTGCTGTTCCGTCTTGGCGACCCGCTCGACACGTCCACGCCGGAATATCAGAACGACGGCAGCGATACTGCCGAGAGCTTCGCCCACCGCGCCGGCGATCATCATGACGGCATGGAGTATTTCGGTCTGAAGCCGAACGGCAAGGGCAAGAGCATGAACAACGCCGGCCGTGGTCTGCTGTGCATGAACCACGAAAACATCACCGAGTTCTTCCTGCACTCGGCCGCCGAACTGGCCGCCGGCTACGTCACCACCAGCCGCGTTGCACCCCAGATCGACAAGGAAGTGAATGCCCATGGCGTCGCCGTCATCGAGGTCACCCGCAACGACAAGTCCTTCCAGATCAATCGCGCTTCCGGCTACAACCGCCGCTACACCGCCGCTTCCGAAATGGAAATCCACGGCCCAGTACGCGGCGACACGCTGGTGCAGACCAAGTACTCGCCGGACGGTCGCAAGACCCGCGGCACGCTGAACAACTGCGCCCACGGCATCACCCCCTGGGGTACCTACCTGACCTGCGAGGAAAACTGGGCCGGCTACTTCAAGCGCCCGGCCAGCACCAGCCTCGCCGACCAGGCCCGGATCACGCAGAACCGCTACATCGGCTCCGGCGCCAGCAATGGCAGCTACGGCTGGGCCAACCCGGCCGGCGGCGACAACAGCGGGGTCGATCTGTACAACCGCTGGAACCTGACGCCGACCGCTGGCGATGCCGCCAGCGATTTCCGCAATGCCGCCAACACCTTCGGCTGGGTCGTCGAAATCGATCCCTTCGCCCCCGACACCCTGCCGCGCAAGCGCACTGCCCTCGGCCGCTTCGGCCACGAAGGCGCGATGCCGGCCAAGGCGGTGACCGGCAAGCCGATTGTCTATTACATGGGCGACGATGCCCGCGGCGAGTACATCTACAAATACGTGTCCACTCGCAAGTGGAACCCGTCCGATGCCGACGGCGGCCTGGCGGCCGGCGACAAGTACCTGGATGACGGCAAGCTCTATGTCGCCAAGTTCAATGCCGACGGCAGCGGCGTCTGGATCGAGCTGAGCCTGGCCAACATCCCTGCCTCCTACACCGCCTATACCTTCGCCAACCAGGCCGACGTGCTGACCAATTGCCGCCTGGCGGCCGATGCGCTCGGCGCGACGCCGATGGACCGTCCGGAATGGACCGGCGTGCATCCGGTAACGGGTGACATCTACGTCACCCTGACCAACAACAGCGATCGCGGCAAGACCGGCACCACCGGCGGCGGCTTCAGCCGTGCCCTGGACCCGGTCAATCCGCGTTACTACGCCGATCTGAAGGGCGCCGCCAACCAGACCGGCAACGTCAACGGCCATATCGTCCGGATGAAGGAAGCCGGCGGTGACTCGTCCGCCCTGAGCTTTCAGTGGGACATCTACCTGTTCGGCGCCCAGGCCGATGCCGACGGCACGCATGTCAATGTCTCCGGACTGACCGACGACAACGACTTCTCCAGCCCGGACGGACTCTGGTTCAGCCACGCGATCCCCGGCCTGATGTGGCTGCAGACCGACGACGGCGCCTATACCGACATCACCAACTGCATGATGCTGGCCGCCGTACCCGGCCGCCTGGGTGACGGCGAAGCGCTGGCCATTACTAGCAAGGCGGTACCGACCAACGGCGGCGCCGACCAGACGGTGCCGACCCTTGTCGGCCAGAAGGCCAGCAGCACCAACCTGCGCCGCTTCCTGGTCGGGCCGAAGGGCTGCGAGATCACCGGCATCACCGAGACGCCGGATGGCCGCGCCATCTTCGTCAATATCCAGCATCCGGGCGAGAGCACCAGCTCGGCCACCGTCGCCGCCGACAACGCCGCCGCCTTCCAGAGCCACTGGCCGGATGGCGGCCTGGCCCGGCCGCGTTCGGCGACCATCGTCATCACCAAGGACGATGGCGGCGTGATCGGCTCCTGATCGCCGGATCGACGACAATGGCTGCCGCACCGGGGTGTGGCAGCCTTTTACATGAATAAATGGGGGAAACCTGATGAAACAAACGAACCAACGCGGCAAGCTGCTCGCCCTGTCACTGATCGCCGGCGCCTTGCTGAGCGCCTGCATCGAACCGGCGCCGAGCGCCCCGAGCGGCCTGACGCTGCACAAGATCGGCGGCTACGCCCACGCCGGCGGCCTGGCCTCGGCCGAGATCACCGCTTACGACGCCCACAGCAAGCGCCTGTTCGTGGTCAACGGCGCCCTCGCCTCGATCGACGTGCTCGACCTCGCCGATCCGGCCCAGCCGAAACTGATCGCTTCCCTGGCTGCCGCCGACATCGGCCCGGGCCTCGGCGCCATCAACAGCGTCGCCATCCATAACGGCATCGTCGCCCTGGCCATCGAAGCCGTGCCGAAGACCGACAAGGGCATCGTCGCCTGGCTGCGCGCCAGCGACCTGCAGCTGCTCGGCACCGACACGGTCGGCTCCTTGCCCGACATGCTGGCTTTCACGCCGGACGGCACGCACCTGCTGGTAGCCAACGAAGGCGAGCCGAACAGCTACAACCAGGCCGACTCGGCCGATCCGGAAGGCTCGATCAGCCTGATCCGCGTCCAGGGTCTGAACCCGAATGCCGCCCGCCTGCAGCGCACCGTGCACAGCCTCGGCTTCGCCGCCTACAACGACCAGATCGACAGCCTGCGCGCCGCCGGCGTCCGCATTTACGGCCCGAACGCGACGGTCGCCCAGGACCTGGAACCGGAGTACGTCACCGTCGCCGCCGACGGCAATACCGCCTGGGTTACGCTGCAGGAAAACAATGCGCTGGCCGTCATCGACATCAAGAACAAGAAGATCAGCGCCATCAAGCCGCTCGGCTTCAAGGACCACAGCGTCGACGGCATGGGCATGGATGCCAGCGACGAGGACGGTGGCGTCGACACCAATTCCGGCACGCCGGCCGTCAAGATCATCCCGGTGCCGGTCAAGGGCATGTACCTGCCGGATGCCATCGTCAGCTACCAGGCCAATGGCAAGACCTGGCTGATCACCGCCAACGAGGGCGATGCCCGCGCCGACTGGCCGGGCTTCAACGAGGAGACCCGGGTGCGCTCGCACTGCACGCTCGGCCTCGATCCGACGGTGTTCGCCAATGCCGCCAACCTGATCAAGGACAGCAACCTCGGCCGCCTGCGCATCACCGCCACGCCGAACGGCGGCCAGGATGGCAAGAACGCCGCCGGCCTGTGCACCGAGCTGTATAGCTATGGCGCCCGTTCGTTCAGCATCTGGAGTAGCGACGTGCAACGCGTCTATGATTCCGGCGACCAGTTCGAGCAGCGCACGCAGAATTTGGGCAACGTCAATTTCAACGCCAGTAACGACAACAATACCCTCGACGGCCGCAGCGCCAGCAAGGGGCCGGAAGCGGAAGGCGTCACCGTCGCCAGCTTCGCCAGCAAGACCTTCGCCTTCATCGGTCTCGAGCGCGTCGGCGGCATCATGGTCTACGACGTGTCCAAGCCGAGTGCCCCAAGCTTCGTCAGCTATGTGAACGAGCGCAACGGCATGGATGGCGACCGCGGACCGGAAGGCCTGCACTTCATCGCCGCCGCCAAGTCGCCGAACGGCAAGCCGCTGCTTGTCGTCGGCAACGAAACCAGCGGTACGACGGCGATCTACGAGATCAAGCCGGTTTATTGAGCGCTTCGGCGCAGCCGGCGAAGGAGGCCCGCGGGCCTCCTTTTTTGCACCTGCGGCCTCGACAGGGAGGATGCTTTGCGTCGTAATGGCGAGCGGTAGGTACAACAACAAAGCCCTCGATGCCCAACTACGAAAAAGCCCTCGTCTGGTTCCGCCGCGACCTGCGCGACCACGACCATGCCGCGCTGGCTGCTGCCCTGACGGAGGCCGGCACGGTTTACTGCGCCTTCGTCTTCGATCGCGAAATCCTCGATGCCTTGCCGACCCGCCAGGACCGGCGCGTGCATTTCATCCGTGAATCGTTGGTCGAGCTCGATGCCGCACTGCGCGCCCGCGGTGGCGGCCTGCTCGTCCGCCACGGCCGGGCGAACGAAGAAATTCCGGCGCTGGCCCGGCAGCTGGGCGTTAGCGCCGTCTATGCCAACCGCGACTACGAGCCGGCGGCCAAGCGCCGCGATGCTGCCGTCGCCACGGCACTGGGCGAATCCGGCATCGCCTTCGCCGACTTCAAGGACCAGGCCATCTTCGATGGCGACGAGGTACTGACCCAGGCCGGCAAGCCCTTCTCGGTATTCACGCCGTACAAGAACGCCTGGCTGAAACGCCTGACCGCTGCCAACCATGCCGTGCTGCACGCCGACGGCCGCTTCGCGGCGATCCCGCCGGCGGCAATTCCGACGCTGGCCGACATCGGCTTCGCCGACAGCGACCTGCCGGCGGTCGGCATCCAACCCGGCATGTCGGGAGCCCGGCAGTTGTGGGACGAATTCTGCGCCGGGCGCCTCGATCGCTATGGTGCCCTGCGCGATTTCCCGGCCATCAAGGGCGTCTCCTACCTGTCGGTGCATCTGCGCTTCGGCACCATTTCGCTCCGCGAACTGGTCCGTACCGCCCTCGCCCGGCAGGCTGACGCCTGGCTCAACGAACTGATCTGGCGCGACTTCTACTTCATGATTCTCGACCACTTTCCGCAGGTCGTCGCTGCCGCCTTCAAGCCGGAATACGACGCCATCCGCTGGGATGACTGGCCGGATGGGCTGGCCGCCTGGCAGCAGGGGCGCACCGGCTACCCACTGGTCGACGCGGCGATGCGCCAGCTCAACACCAGCGGCTGGATGCACAATCGCCTGCGCATGGTGGTCGCCTCCTTCCTGTGCAAGGATCTCGGTCTCGACTGGCGCCTTGGCGAACGCACCTTCGCCGAGCAGCTCAATGACTTCGACCTCTCGGCCAACAATGGCGGCTGGCAGTGGGCAGCCTCCAGCGGCTGCGACGCCCAGCCGTATTTCCGCATCTTCAACCCGGTCACCCAGTCGGAAAGGTTCGACCCCGAGGGCCGCTTCATCCGGCGCTATGTGCCGGAACTGGCCCGGGTGCCCGACAAGTACATCCACGCCCCGTGGCAGATGGGGCGCCTGGAGCAGGAAGCCCTGGGCATCGTCATCGGCCGCGACTATCCGGCACCGGTCGTCGACCATGGCGCAGCCCGCGCGCGCACGCTGGCCCGCTACGCGGTGGTGAAAAAGGGAAACTGAGAAGAGAACCGGGCGACCGCCGCAGCGGTCGCCGCCGTTCAGTGCGCCTTCTTGCAGTAGCCGGCGACGAGGGCCAGTAGTTCGTCCTCGTCGTAGGGCTTGCCGAGATAGTGATTGGCGCCGATCTCATGGGCGTAGTTGCGATGCTTGTCGGCCGTGCGCGAGGTGATCATGATCACCGGCAGATCCTTCAGCCGTTCGTCGGCGCGCACATTGCGCACGAAATCGAAGCCGTCCATGCGCGGCATTTCGATGTCGGACAGGATGACATCCGGCATCTCGTCGATCAATTGCTCGAGCGCATCGACCCCGTCCTTGGCGAGAATCACCTGGTAGCCTTCACGAGCGAGCAGGCGGCTGGTGATCTTGCGCACGGTCAGGGAATCATCGACCACCATCACGGTCGGCAGGCGCGCCTCGGCCATCACCGCGACCGGTGCGGCAGGCGCTCCTGCCGACTGTTGCAGCATGGCCATGCTGCGACTGGCCAAGGCCACCGGATTCAGGATCAGCACCACGCGACCGTCGCCGAGCACCGTGGCGCCGGCGATACCGACGACGCGGGCAAGCTGGGCACCGATGTTCTTGACGACGACTTCCTGATTGCCGCGCAGTTCATCGACCTGGACAGCGACACGCTGAGAACCCGAGCGCAGCAACAGCACCCAGTAACGACGATGGACTTCGGGAACGGCAGCCGCATCGCCCAGCAGGTTGGACAGGTAGTGCAGCGGATAGTGATTGCCTTGCCACTCCGCTTCGCCCTTTTCCCGCAGGGCGGTCAGCGGCTTTTCCTTCAGCTCGAGCACCTGTTCGATCATCGTGGACGGTACCGCATAGAGCTGCGCGCCGGCGCGCACCAGCAGCGTTTGCGTCACCGCCAGAGTGAGCGGCAGATAGAGGCGGAAGGTCGTGCCCTGGCCAAGCCGGGAAGCAATTTCGATACGGCCGCCGAGTGCCGTGACTTCGGTCTTGACCACGTCCATGCCGACCCCCCGGCCGGCGAGCTGGGTCAGTTCGGTAGCGGTGGAGAAGCCGGGCTGGAAGATGAAATCCAGCAAGGTCGCCGGCTCCACCGGCTGGCCTGGCTGCACTAGTCCCAGCGCCTCGGCTTTGGCGCGGATGCGTTCGGGATCAAGGCCACGCCCGTCATCGGAGAGCGACAGAATGATTTCGTTGCCTTCCTGGGCCAGGGCCAGGGTGATTTCACCAACTTCCGGCTTGGCTGCGCCCAGGCGCTGCTCGCGCTGTTCCAGGCCATGGGTCACGGCATTGCGCAGCATGTGCTCGATCGGCCCGAGCATCTTGTCGAGCACCGAGCGGTCGATTTCCACCTGGCCGCCGACGACATCGAGACTGGCCCGCTTGCCGACATCCTTGGCCGTCTGCCGGACGATGCGGTAGAAGCGCTCGGCCTGGCTGGCGAAGGGCAGCATGCGAACGCCCATCAGCTCCTGTTGCAGGCCACGGTTCAAGCGTGATTGGGCAATGATGGCGGCGTTGGCATCATCTAGATTCTTCAGCAGATTCTGCTGCACGGTCGCCACGTCGTTGACCGATTCGGCCATGAAGCGGGTCAGTTCCTGGAAGCGCGTAAAGCGGTCGAGTTCGAGCGGATCGAAGTCCGTATCGCCGTCGTGGGACAGGGCCACGCGCGCCTGGATCTGGCCTTCCGCCTGGATTTCGATTTCGCGCAACTGGCGTCGCAGGCGGATGACGTTTTCCGTCAGATCGAGCAGCGAGGTCTTCAGACTGCGCATTTCGCCCTCGATCCGGGTCCGGGCGATGGCCAGTTCGCCGGCCTCGTTGACCAGGCGGTCAATCAGATCAGCACGCACCCGCAGGGTAGCCCGCTGGCCACCGCTTTCGCCCTCGGCTTCCGGCTCGGTAGCCGGCACGGGCACCGACACGGGCACCTGAGCAGCCGAGACATGCTCGGCCACGGCCGCCGTCTCGACCGGCACTTCCTCCTGCGGACCCTCGCGCAGGCGCTCGACGGCCAACGCCAGCGTATCGCAACCATTCTCGATCTCGTCGATGAAAGCGGCGCTCGCCGGACCTGCCCGCATCGCTTCCTCGACACGGCTTTCCAGCTGGTGCGTCGCTTCGCCGAGGTTCATCGCCCCGGCCATGCGGGCATTGCCCTTGAAGGTATGGAGCAGGCGGGCAATCGCATGCGGTGCCGAGTCGCCGGCTGGATCGCCACGCCAGGCACGCAACTGGGTGGTCAGCTCACGCAACTGGTCAGCCGCTTCTTCCAGGAAGATGGGCAACAGTTGCTCGTCGAGTTCGTCGGTCAGCAGGGGCAACGGCGCCGCCGGATTGACAACGGCGGGGAGCGCCGGCTCGGCAGCGACCGCGGCGACGACCCCGGGCAGGGGAATGATTTCGGCACTGACCGCCGAGGCGTCGATTGGCGCAGCGAAGACATCCTCAAGGGCGGCAATCAGGCGGGGTTCGTCTTCGGGCGCCAACTGCCGCGCCAGACCGGAAAACATCGTATCCAGCGTGATGATCGCCTGGCGAACCGTTTCCAGGCCTTCGATACTGTCCGGATGGGCCGCGTGATCGCGGCGGAGCAAGGCATGTTCGAGCGCGCTGGCCAGATGGTGCAGCGGCATCAACCCAACGGTCGCGGCGATGCCGGCCAGGGTATGCGCCGCCCGGGTCATTTCAAACGCCGTCGGTGCCGCCGGATTGGCATCGAGCGCCGCGTGGCTGTCGATCAAGGTAATCAGATAGCCGCGCGCCTCGTCGACAAAAATGTCGTAGAGCGTCGGGGAAGCAGTCACTGTTGGAGGGAGCTGTTCGTGCGTGGCTTCCGGCAACGGCTCTGATGGAAAAACGACATCGGTGGCCGGTTCCGGTTCCGGTTCCGGTTCCGGTTCCGGTTCCGGTTCCGGTTCCGGTTC
>PHCU01000052.1 GCA_002842345.1 Betaproteobacteria bacterium HGW-Betaproteobacteria-12
CGCTTGGCCTGGGTGATCGAGAGTTCCAGGCGGTCGAGGAACAGGGTGCGGTTGGGCAGGCCGGTAAGCAGGTCGTGGAAGGCCTGGAAGGCGATGGTTTCCTCGGCCCGCTTGCGCTCCGTAATGTCGCGGGCGACGCCGGAGGTGCCGATGAAATGCGGTTGCGTGGTGCCGTTGTCGTTGTCGTTGGTGTAGATGCCCTGCGAACTGAGGATGGCGACGACCATCCGGTTGTCGAAGCTGCGAATGCTGTTCTGCTTGTTGCGCAGGCGGACTTCGAAATTGCTTGTCGCCCGTTCGCCGATTCGCCGTTCGCCGAAGGCATAGCGCGCCTGCTCGATATCATCCTCATGGACGATGATCGAGAAATGCTGGCCGAGCAGTTCATCGCGCGTGTAGCCGAGCAAGGACTCGACCCGGCCATTGACGAAGACGAAGCGCCCCTGACTGTCCAGCGTGTAGATCAGGTCCGGCGACTGATCGACGAGAAAGCGGTGCAGGCGCTCCGATTGCTCGAGCCGGGCCGTCATCAGCGTGTGTTCCTGCTCCATCCGACGTTGGCGCAGGGCGCGATCGACGCTCTGGATCAGGTCGGCGGGATCGCATTGCTTGCGGATGAATTCGAAGGCGCCCTGGCGCAGCGCCATGATCGCCGAATCGATCGACTCGTCGGCGCTGAAGACGATGACCGAGGTGGCCACGCGGTTGCGCGTCAGCCAGTCCATGATCTCGATGCCGCCAATGTCGGGCAGGCGCAGGTCGAGGACGACCACGTCGATATCGCGCCGGTCGAGGCGGCGCAGCGCGTCGCGGCCACAGCTGCACTCCTCGATACGGCGTCCCGGGCCGGCCAGCAGTTCGCGGTAGGCGCTGCGGAAGCGGGCCTCGTCGTCGACGATCAGGATATTGCGCATTTCGGCGAGATCCGGAATCGGCGTCACGGGATCGATATCGGAAAGCGTGCTCATCTGTCACTGGCTCCACATGCTTGCCCGAGCGGCATGCCGCTGGCGTCTGGCGGTAATTCGGCCGATATTGCGAGTTCACTGCGCGGGATCAGCAGGGCAATGCTGGTGCCTTTTCCGGCCTGGCTGCGGCAGGTGATCGGAATGCCCTGGCCGGCTGCCAGCGTGCCGACAATGGCCAGGCCCATGCCGCGCGAAGCCGCGCCGGCCGTGTCGACCGGACGATGGATGGAGCGCATCGCGGCCTCGGACATGCCGGGGCCGTTGTCGTCCAGGCGTAGCTGAATGTAGGTCCGTCCATCATGGACGACGCCGTCGGTCAGCGAAATGCGCAACTGCTGACCGCTAGCCAGGGCTTCCGAGGCATTCTTCCAAAGATTCAGCAGGATCTGTTTCAGGCTGTCGCGATCGCAATCGACGGGCAGGGCGCCTTCCGGCTTGCTTACTTCGACGCGGATGCCGCGCCCCGGGAACAGTGCGTCGCCGTAGAGCAGCAGCAACTCGTCGACCAACTGGCCGGCATCCAGTTGTTTGCCGGCGGCGCCGGCGCCGGGGAGTTCGCTCATGCGGCCGACGATGCTGGCGACGCGGTCGATCTCCTCGCGCAGGACTTCCAGCTCCTGACGAACGCCGACCTCCTCGGGCAACTTGCGATCGAGAATCTTCAGGTAGCTCTTGATGATGCCGAGCGGATTGCCGGCTTCGTGGATGATGCGCCGGGCCTGCCGGGTGAAATGACCGGCGGCTTCCTGTTCCGCCTGCTGGCGGAAGGCGCGGGCTTCGCGCAGCGATTCCAGGGCAATGGCCGCGATACGGCCGAAATTGAGCAACCAGGGGAGGCGGCGGGCCAGCCGATTGTGCTGCGCCTGAGAGAAGCCGCAGACCATGATGCCACTCAGCTGCTGGCGGGAGAGCAGCGGAATGCAAAGAAGGCCCTGGCTGCCGAAGGCGCGGGCGAACTGAAGATCGATCAGCGATCCCGGACCCGTACCGGCATCGAAGGAACTGCGGATCTGCCGGCCGAGGGCGGCGGCAGCCAGCAACGAGCGGCTGGCATCGAGCGGGATATTGACCTGACGGAAAATGGCCGGTTGGTCTCCGACGCCGGCGCCGGAGAGGATCTGCTGCGCCGGTTGGTGGAAAACGAAGGCGATACGGTTGAGGTCGAACAGGATGCGCGCCGATTCCTTCAACGACAACAGCACCTCGGCATCGCTCTCCATGGCGAACAGATCCTGTTGCAGCGGCTGCAGCAAGGCCATCCCGCCAATCATCGCCGACAGTTCGCCAGTCGCCTCATCTTCCGGTTCGCTACTGGCGGCGACGCGCAATCCTTCCCAGACGGCGAAGCTGAAATCGCCTTCCGGTACCGCCAGTCCCAAAGCCTGGGCCATGCGCCGTGTCTGCTCGATCGCCTCCTGGCGGACAACGAGCGGATTGCCGGCCTTGTTCGCGATTTCGGCAAACTTGCTGGCCAGTTCCGGGGCAATCTCCTGCCGAGCGGCAAGCGCATGGGCCAGCCAGACGATCTGCGGCAATTGCGCAGCAGTCGAAATGTCTTCCGCCCGGGCATGATGAAAAAGAATGCCGTCGGCAAATGAGGAATCGAGTTTCCAGCGATCGACCAGCCACGTACCGATTTCGCCATGATGCGTACCGAAAGCGGCCAATTCCCGCTCTACCAGCGTGCCTTCGTCACCGTTGTCGACCAGCAGGCGGGCGTAGGGTTCGCCGAGGGCGGAGAGCAGGATCAGTTGCCCGATGTCATGCAGCAGGCCGGCCAGGTAGGCCTCGTCGGGATGCGGGTCGCCTGCCGCCGCGGCGATTTTGCGTGACAGTTCGGCAACCATCAGCGAGTGCGCCCAAAAGCGGGAAAGTTCGGCGGGCGAAACGCCGGTGCGCCGGTCGAACAGGTTCTGAATGGAGAGGCAGGTGGCAATCGCCCGGACCAGGCGGGTGCCAAGCTTGGCGAGACAATTTTCCAGGCTGCGCAATTCGCTGCCGCAGCGCAGTGCCGGCGAATTTGCCACGTTCAGCAGTCGGGTAACCAGTCCAGCATCCTGTTTGACCAAGGTCGCCAGGTCACCCATGCTGGCCTGTTCGTCGTCAACCAGATGCAGCAGGCGCAACAATAACTGTGGCGGGGATGGAATGCGACCCGATTCGATGGCATGCAGGATGGGTTCGGGTAGCTGGTGCATGATCGCTCAGCGGGCGAGTCTTTGCCGCCCGGCACCGGCAGGTGAATGGGGAGGGGAAACGACAAACGTGAATGCGCTCAGCCGCCCGATCATCGAGCGATCGCTATTCCGGATTGCCTTCGTATGCAACATACCCCCCCGAGATACCTGTGGAATGCGCTGGTGTAATCAGCCACGCCTACGATTTGGCCAGTTCCAAAGCATACTACTATGCCCGATGTGATCGTTCAATGACTAAAGTAATAGCTGTCAGCAATCCCTTTGACATCATTTGGCCGGCAAAAACCATAGCAAAAATAAAGGCTTTCGATAGACCTGTCAGGCAGCAGCTGTAACCGCCTTGCTTCGTCGGGTGGCAAAAAAAACCCCGCCTCGAGGGCGGGGTAACAGGGAGGTTCGAAACGGGGGCGTTTCGAAAGGAGGGTTCAGTTCTTGCGTCGGCTCTTGCGCCAATGACGGGCGGCCATGATGGCGACTCCGGCGGCTATGGCTACGACAACTGCCTTGATCGGCTCGGCCTGTCCATCGGCCAGCCAGTCGAAGCCGGCGACACCGACGAATACACCGAGGCTTTCGCTCACCGGCAGATTGTCGGCAAAGGCCATCAGCGACGAACCTGGCGCAGGGGAATGGTGGCCAGGGCGGGTTGCTTGGCGGGAATCAGGCCCAACAGGTAGTAGCGGGCGGTTGCCAGGAATTCTTTGATGTTCATGTCGATCATTTCCTTGTTCTCCTCTTGGCGGGATTGATGTTGTTCCATGGCTCGCATTCTAGGGAACCCGGCTAGCAGGGTCTGTTGCACAAGCGTGCCACCGTCGTAACGGCCAATGATCCTTGATGACGCTTTGTAACGAACCGCGTAAACGGCCTACTGGTGGGCCTTCCAGGCCAGCGTGAAGCGGGCGCCGCCGAGCGGGGCGGCAGCGGCGGTTGCGCTGCCGCCATGCAGTTCCAGTACCCGGCGTCGAGCGATCGCGCGAGCGGTCGAGGCGAGTGAAGGCGGAGAAGATGTGTTCGCGCTCTTCCGGCGGAATGCCGATCCCGTCATCGTCGATATGGATCTGGATGTGTTCTTCGATCAGCTCGGCGCTGACCATGATCTGGCGCCCGGCATACTTGAAGGCGTTGCGCAGGATATTGCGCAGGGCGTAGGGCATGGCCTTGCGGTCGAGGTCGACGTTCAGATCGCTCGGGAGACGGCTGGTGTCGACCGAAACCTCGAGTTGGCGCCCAAGGAGGCGGACCGATTCAACCTCGTCGAGCAGCCAGTCGGCAAAACGAACACTGGAAAAATGCGGCTCGGGCGCCTCGCGCTCGAAGCGGGCATAGGTGAGGCTGGTGTCGATCAGGTGGTCGAGTTCGTCGAGGTCGTCCTCCATCATCGCCCACAGGCGCTCGCGCTCCGCCAGTTGGTCGGTTTCGGCCAGCATTTCGAGGGCGAAGCGCATGCGCGCGATCGGTGTGCGCAATTCGTGCGAGATGCCGCAGGACAGTTCCCGGTGCGTCGCCATCAGTTGCTGCACGCGTTCGGCCATGCTGTTCATGGTGTCGGCCAATGTCGAGAACAACTGGCTGCGGGCCGGTGGCGAGCGGGCCTCGAAATCGCCGTCGCCAAGGTCGCGGGCCGTCTGGCGGATGGCTTCAAGGTCGCGCCAGACCGGGCGGACCCAGAACCACAGCGCGATACCGAAGATCAGCCCGGTCAGGCTCCAGGTCAGCAGGCGCAAGCGGACTTCCAGCGGCAGGCGCTCCGCCAGTTCTGGGTTGCGGTTGGAGGCCAGCGGCCCCACCACCAGCACCTTGCTGCTATTGCCGAGCCGGTGGTACATGATGTCGCCGTCGTGGTCGATGGCAATGTCGCCGGCGTCGAGCTTGATGACCTGTTGTGGTTTCAGCGTGGCATCGAGGGTGATGCGCTCGACGATGTTCAATCGATAGGAGAACTTCTGGTCGAGTTCCTGGATTTTCTTCGGCCAGGCACTGCGTGGCTGGCGGAATAGTTCGTCCTCGATCAGCGTGATGGTGCCGCGCATGAAGCGGCGGGCGTAATCGTCGGTGATGCCGCGTTGTGCCGTCGAAATGACGAAGTCGGCGGTGAAGGCGATGGCGACGAAGGAACCCATCGCCAGCAGGTAGAAGTTGAAGAACAGCTTGGACAGGCTGTAGCGGCCACCCCGCCAGCGCGGCAGCGAAACGCGGAACAGCGAGCGGGCGAGCCCCTGGCTACGTTCCCGGGCACTCGCTTCGCCGGGTTCAGTTCCAGTCATGCTTGCTGAACAGGTAGCCTTTGCCGCGCACGGTCTTGATCCGTGTCGGATTTTCCGGATCGTCGTTGAGTTTTTTGCGCAGGCGGGAGATGCGTGCGTCGATGGAGCGGTCCAGGCCGTCGAAACCGATGCCGCGCAGTTCCTGTAGCAAGTCGTCGCGCGACAGCACATTGCCGGCGTGCGAGGCGAGTAGCCAGAGCAGGTCGAATTCGGCGGTGGTCAGGTCGATGCTGGCGTCAGCCAGCGTGGCAGTACGTGTTGCCTGGCTGATGCGAAACTGGCCGAAAATCAGGGACTCTGACTCGCCCGACGCTTCGCCGGCGGTCGGCAGGCGGCGGAGCAAGGCTTTGATCCGGGCGAGCAGAACCCGTGGCTGGACCGGCTTGGCGATATAGTCGTCGGCGCCCATCTCGAGGCCGAGGATCTGGTCGAAGTCCTCGTCACGGGCGGTCAGCATCAGGATCACCCCGCGATACAGTGGCCGCACCGCGCGGCAGACTTCAAAGCCGTCCTTGCCGGGCAGCATGACGTCGAGAATGACCAGATCGGGCTGTTCGGCCAGGATGCGCGTTTCGGCCGTGTCGCCACGTGGCTCGATGCTGACTTTCAGGTCGTTCTTGGTCAGGTATTCGGCGGTCAGTTCGGCCAGCCGTGCGTCGTCTTCGACGAGAAGGATGCGAGTGTTCATCCGGCCATCTTAACCAGCCGGAGCGGGGTGGTCCAGCCTGACGGCTAGTCGCCGATGCCTTAGAATGAAGTGCCTGAAATCTTGAGATCCCTACGCTTCGACATGAATCTTTCAATCATTCCGCTTCGTGCCTGGTTCGCGGCGCTGGCCCTCGGCTGTTTCGGCCTGGTGGCCTTCGGACTGGCGCTGCAGGAAATGCTCCGCCTGTCTCCGTGCCCGCTGTGCATCTTCCAGCGCCTGATTTATCTGGTGATCGGCGCCCTGGCCGTGGCCGGTTTTCTGTTGCCGATGGCGCGCCCGCTGTGGGTTGGCAGCATTGCCGCGCTGGCGTTGCTTGGCGCAGGAGTTGCTGCCTATCAGAGCTGGATGCAGTTGTTTCCCGATCTGGCCAGCGAGTGCAGCTTTACCGATCCCAACCTGATCGAGCGTCTGGTGGACTGGCTCGGCATGCAAATGCCTTCACTGTTTCTGGCTACCGGTTTCTGCAGCAGCAAGGAATGGATTTTCCTCGGGCTGTCGATGGCCAACTGGTCGGTACTGGTCTTCCTCGGCATTGCCGCCTATGCCGTCCTGCTGATGCGCTGCAAGGCCTGAAGCGGCGGCACAAAAAACAAAACCCGCCGAGAGGCGGGTTTGTCGAAAGCTGGAGGAAGCCGAATTACTTCAGCTTCACTTCCTTGTAAGCGACGTGCTTACGGGCCTTCGGATCGTACTTCATCATCTCCAGCTTCTCAGGCGTCGTGCGCTTGTTCTTGGAGGTGGTGTAGAAGTGACCGGTACCAGCTGTGGATTCCAGCTTGATTTTTTCGCGACCGCCTTTAGCCATTTTCTTTATCCTTCCTTAATCAGACTTCGCCGCGGGCACGCAGGTCGGCGAGGACGGTGTCGATACCGTTCTTGTCGATCAGGCGCAGGCCGGCGTTGGAAACGCGGAGACGGACGAAGCGGTTTTCGCTTTCGACCCAGAAGCGGCGGTACTGCAGGTTCGGCAGGAAGCGGCGCTTCGTTTTGTTGTTGGCGTGGGAAACCTTGTTCCCAACCATCGGGGCTTTACCCGTGACTTGGCAGACTCGCGCCATGATTGGTGCTCCAGAATTCGATAGAGGAAAGCCGGCAAGTGTAATCCAAACTAGCCAATACTTTCAAGGGGTTTTCGGATGATTTATATCAGTCCCCGTTCGGCGAAGGAGAGTGGCGGGGCGTTGCCGGCGACGATGAAGTGATCGAGCAGCTTAACGTCGACCATGGCCAGGGCCTCCTTGAGGTTGCGCGTGAGCAGTTCGTCGGCGCGCGACGGCTCGGCGATGCCGGAGGGATGATTGTGCGCCAGGATCACCGCGGCGGCATTGTGGGCGAGGGCGGTCTTGACCACTTCGCGCGGATAGACGGAGGTCTGGGTCAGGGTGCCGGTAAACAATTCCTCAGCTTTCAGCAGTCGGTTCTGGGCATCGAGCCAGAGCGCCATGAACACTTCATGCGGTCGCGAGGCCAGGCGCAGGCGTAGCCAGTCGCGGACCTTGCCGGGCGAGGACAGCGTGTCGCGCACGGCCATCTCCTGGCTCAGGGCGCGGCGCGACAGTTCGAAACTGGCCTTGAGCTGGGCGGCCTTGGCCAGGCCGATGCCGGAGACGCTGGCCAGTTCTTCGAGCGAGGCGTCGACCAGGGCGCCGAGTTGGCTGTCGAAGCGGGCGAGCAGTTCGCGCGCCAGATCGACGGCGCTCTTGCCGCGCACGCCGACGCGCAGGTAGATGGCCAGCAGTTCGGCATCGGAGAGGGCAGCCGGCCCATGGGCCAGCAGACGTTCGCGGGGCCGCTCGCCGACCGGCCAGTCACTGATCGCCATGGCGTTTCCAGTAGAATGGGGAAGTCCGCATTCTAGTGAATATGACCATGGAATTGAAGGGAAAGCATGTCGTGCTTGGCGTCACCGGTGGCATAGCCGCCTACAAGGCGGCCGAGCTGGTGCGTCTGCTGGTCAAGCAGGGCGCCGAGGTGCAGGTGGCGATGACGGAAGGGGCCAGCCATTTCGTCACGGCGACAACCTTTCAGGCCCTGTCCGGGCGGCCGGTGTTCACCGATCAGTGGGATGCGCGGATGCCCAATGCCATGGCTCACATCGACCTGTCGCGCCAGGCCGATCTGATCCTGGTCGCCCCGGCTTCAGCCGATTTTCTCGCTCGCATTGCGCATGGTCTGGCCGACGACCTGCTGACGACCATGGTGCTGGCCCGTGACTGTCCGCTGCTGGTGGCGCCGGCGATGAACCGGCAGATGTGGGAGAACCCGGCGACCCGGCGCAATGCCGCCCAATTGCTTGCCGACGGCGTCGGCCTGCTCGGTCCGGCCTCCGGCGAGCAGGCCTGCGGCGAAGTCGGCGCCGGGCGCATGCTGGAACCGGAAGAGATACTCGACGAAGTGCTGACCTTCTTCACCCCCAAGGTGCTGGCTGGGAAAAAGCTGTTGCTGACCGCCGGGCCGACCTTCGAAGCCATCGACCCGGTGCGCGGCATCACCAATCTGTCTTCCGGGCGCATGGGCTATGCCCTGGCCCGCGCGGCGCGCCAGGCCGGGGCCGAAGTAACGCTGGTGTCCGGGCCGGTGGCTTTGCCGACACCGGCCGGGGTCGAGCGCATCGACGTGCGCAGCGCCCTCGACATGCAGGCCGCCGTGATGGCGCGAGCTGGCGAGGCTGATATTTTCATCGCCGTCGCGGCAGTGGCCGACTATCGCGTGGCCAAGGCCGCCGAACACAAGCTGAAGAAGGATCTCGGCGGCGTGCCGCCGATCGAGCTGGTCGAGAATCCCGACATCCTGGCTGGCGTCGCGGCGCTCAAGAACGGCCCGTTCTGCGTCGGCTTCGCCGCCGAAAGCCAGAATCTGGAAGCCTATGCCCAGGCCAAGCGGCGGAAAAAGAACATTCCGCTGATCGTCGGCAACCTGATCCAGGATGGTTTCGGCGGTGACGACAACCGCTTGGTGCTGGTCGACGATGACGGCGTGCACCCGCTGGCGCCGGCCAGCAAGTCGACGCTGGCCCGGCAGCTGATTGAACACATTGCCAATCTGACCGGCGGCAATTGATCGACCGTATCGGCCCTATCCCGGAATCAGCCAGCGGTTGACCTGCCCGACGCTGTCGAGGTTAAGGCCGCCGGTCAGCGACAGTATCCTTATCTGCGCCATCACATACTGGTAGCGTGCGTTGGCCAGATCGCGAGCGGCAGTGGCTTTTTGCTGCAGTGCATTGAGCACGTCCAGCGATGTGCGCGTGCCGGCCTCGATTCCTTTGCGCGTCGACAAGACGGCTTGGTCAGCCGAATGCACGGCAATTTCATTGGCGCGGATATTCTCCTGGCCTTCGACGATGCTCTGGTACTCCTTGCGCACTTGCAGTTGCAGGGCGCGGCGAGTGGCCTCGACCTGTTCCTGAATACGATCCACACTGGCCAGTGCCTGGCGCACGGTCGATTGGGTGTGGCCGCCGGCGTAGAGCGGAATGGCTACCTGCAGTCCCAGCTGCTTGGTGTCGTTGCGTTGGTTGATCGTCGACTCGCTGTCACTGTCCGACTTGCGGTAGAGCATGACGAGATCGACGGTTGGCATATGTCCGGCGCGCGCTTTGCTGACCTCGAGACGGGCGGCATCGAGCATGGCGTTCAGTTGGCGCAGTTGCGGGTTGTGATCGACGGATTTCTCCATCCACGCGTCGAGGCTGGCCGGCTGCAAAGGGCTGAGATCCATGCGGGTGGGATCGAGTCGGGCCAGGCTGGACACCGGGATATTTACCAATACTTCCAGCTGATGTTTTGTAAAGCGGGTGTTCTGCTTCGCCTTGAGTTCCTGGGCGAGCGTCAGGTCATAGCGCGCCTGGGCTTCATCGATATCGGTGCGCGTTCCCTCGCCGAGCTTGAAGGCACGCGTCGCTGCATTCAGTTGGCCTTGATAGGCTTCCTTCTGGGCCTGCACGAAGGCGAGAAAGTCTTCCGCCATCAAGGCATCGAAATAGGCGCCGGCAACGCGAACGCCGAGGGTCTGCTCCTCGCCGTCGAGCTTGGCCTGATAGCCGCCGATATTGGCTTCAGCCTGTTTGTAGGCGGCCCATGATTGCAGGCGAAACAGCGGTTGGCGCAGCGTCAGTGAATAGGTCGAGCTGGTGTAGTCGAAGTCTTCCGTCACGTCCCGTCCGAAACGATCCTGCGAGGTTCGCTCGGTATCAGCCCGGCTTTTTGAGCCAGCTGCCTGCAAATTGGGGAGCAGTTGGGAGCGCGCCTGCGGCAATACTTCCCTGGATGCATTGGCCTCGGCCTGGGCCGCCCGGTAGGTCGGCTCGCTCGCCAGGGCCCGTTGGTAAAACTCAAGCAAATCGATTGCGTGCACCGAGCAACTGGCGGCCAATCCGATAATGAAGCACAACTGCTTGCGGTGGCGTCCGTTACGGGAAAAATGTGCAGCGGGAAAACGAACCATAGATCACTCTTCTTTCATGGCACCAGCGATGCGCTTGGTCAGGGGATGCAGGATGTAGGTCAGGACTGTACGGGAACCCGTCTTGAAAATCACCTCCACCGGCATGCCGGACTGCAGTTGTCGCCCGCCCAATTCCTTGATCCCCTCGGGCGTGATCGAGACCCGGGCGAGATAATACGAGATGCTGGTCTGGCTGTTCGGGGCTTCGGTCACCAGATCATTGGAAATCGATTCGAGGCGGCCCGAAACCACCAGTTGCGGCGCGTGGGCAAATGCCGAGAAGCGCACATCGGCGTCCTGGCCGGGGCGTACCCGGTCGATCATGTGGGGAGGCACGCGGGTTTCGATCAGCAGCATTTCGTCGAACGGCACGATATCGAGCAGCTTCTGTCCTGCCTGGATCACCGCTCCCACCGATTGCACGGCCAAGCCGACGGCCTGGCCATCGGCCGGCGAGCGGATGGTGGTTTGCGCCAATTCTTCGCTGACCGCCTTGAATTTTTCGGCATCGGCCTGGACTTCACGCAATACATCGGCCAGCTGGGCATCGACTTCCTTGCGCTGCTGCTGCTTTTGCTGCAGCGCCCGCAAACGCAATTCCGAACTGGAACGGCGCAGGCGCAGGATATTCGCCTGCAGTTCGACAATGTTTCCCGCGACCTCGGACGCCGTACGTTCGAGATCGAGCTGGCGATTTCGCGCGGCATAGCCTTCGGCGACCAGATCGCGGATTCCCTTCAATTGCTCCTGCAGCATCGCCATCTGGTTCTGACGCTGGATGAGCATGTTGCTGTTCCCCTGGATCTGCGCTTCATTGCCCTGGATCGACTCTTCGATGGCGGCGATTTCGGTCTGCAACGCCGCCTTGCGCGAGGCAAAGACCTGTTTCTGCACGGCGACGTACTGTTGCGCCAGTGGGTCGCTGCTGGCGGTCAGCAGATCCGGATGGAAATCGATAGTGCTCGCCCCGGTCTGCTCGGCGAGCAGGCGGCCCTCGGTGGCGCGGACGGTCAAATAGTGTTGGCGGACCGATTCGTAGTTGGCTTTGACGAAGGAATCATCGAGACGAAACAGGATGTCGCCAGCGGCAACATGCTGCCCCTCCTTGACCATGACCTGGCGCACGATGCCGCCCTGCAGGTGCTGTACGGCCTTGCGTTTGGTGTCGATGGCGACCATGCCGGTGGTCGGCACGCCCTCGTCGAGTGGCGCCAGGGCCAGCCACAGCAGCAGGCCGCCGAGGCCGAGGCCGAGTACCCAAAGGCCGAGACGCATCGGTTGGCGGGTATCGCTCAACATCACCAGCTTGCCGTCGCCGGCCGCATCGGGAAGCAGGAACTGGGCATCGGCAGTTTCCGATTGCAGTTTGGCAGATTCATTGCGATTCGACATAACCTCACCTCCCACAGAATGACTTCAATCAGGCAGTGACCGGGCGCAGAACGCCGCTCTGGCGGGGCATGGCGCTGATTTCATCGCGCTTGCCAAACCAGTGAATCCTGCCTTCATCCATGACCAGGATGCGATCGCTGATCCCGAGAATTTGCTTGCGATGCGTGACCAGCAAGATCGTCCTGCGCTGCGCCTTGAGTGCCTGAATGGCATCGAACAGCGCCTTTTCGCCGGCGTCGTCGAGATTCGAATTGGGTTCGTCGAGGACGATGAGCCGGGGGTCGCCGTAGAGGGCACGGGCCAGGGCAATGCGCTGGCGCATCCCGCCGGACAGGTGACTGCCGCCTTGCCCGATCGGTGTGTTGTAGCCCTGCGGGAAGCGCAAGACCATATCGTGCACGCCCGCCAACTGGGCGGCGCGAATGACCTGGGGCGAATCGACCTCGCCGAAACGGGCGATGTTCTCGGCCACGCTGCCGTCAAAAAGCTGGACGTCCTGCGGCAGATAGCCGATGCAGGGGCCAAGCTCGTCGCGGCTCCAGGCGGAAACCGGTTCGCCATCGAACTGGACATGGCCTTCGATGTTCGGCCAGACCCCCAGCACGACGCGCATCAGGGTCGACTTTCCCGAGCCGGAGGGGCCGACAATGGCCACCATTTCACCGACTGCGACGCTCAGCGTGATGCCTTGCAGCACGGGTTGCTCGCGTCCCGGCACGGTAGCCACCACATTGAGCAATTGCAATTGCCCGCTCGGCACGCCTTGAATGATGTCCGTCGGCCGTTCGGGATGGCCAGCCAGCAGGCCTTCCAGTTTGAGGAAGGCGACGCGCGCCGAAACAAAGGCGCGCCAGGTACCGATCAGTTGCTCGACCGGCGCCACCGCGCGCCCCATCAGCAGGCTGGCCGCCACCATGGCTCCCGGGGTCAGCGCCGAGTCGATCACCAACAAAGCCCCGGCGCCGAGAATCAGCGACTGCAGCGAATAGCGGACGAACTTGGTCAGCGACTTGATCCGCGTCGCCTGATCCATGGCCTGGCTATTCACGGCCAGGTATTTCTGATGCCGGTCGAGCAGGCGCCGCCGCAGGCTCTCGGCCATGCCCATCGATTCGACCACTTCGGCATTGCGCAGCTTGTTGTGCAGATAGAGACTGGCCTGGGCGTGCGCCTCCTGGGCCTGGCGGCCGGGTAGCTGCGTCCGGGCGTCGTTCTGCCAGGCGAGGATGCCGAGCAGGATGATGCCGAGCAAGGCGATCGCCCCCAGCAAGGGATGCAACAGGAAGACCACCGCCAGGTAGATCGGTGTCCACGGCGCATCGAAGAAGGCGAAGGCACCGCTGGTGGTGAGGAACTGGCGGATGTTGTTGAAATCGGCAAAGGTGCCAGCCGTTCCGGCCGGCGAACCCTGCAGCCTTGCCGCGAAGGTGGCGGCAAAGATACGGTGGTTGAGCAATTCCGCCAGGCGCCCGCCGACTCGTACCAGCAAGCGCGAGCGGGCCCATTCGGCGAAGGCGATCGAGGCAAAGAAGAACAGGGTGATCAGGGACAGGGCGATCAGCGTCAATTCGCTCTGGCTGACCAGGACGCGGTCGTAGATCTGCAGCATGTACAGGGAGGGGGCGAGCATCAGCAGGTTGCTCACCATGCTGAACAAACCGACGCCCCAGGCCTCGCGCTTGATCGCCGCCAGCGCCCCGGCCAGTTCGCTGCGCTGGAAGAAAGCCGTTTTTTTGTTCGCGTGTTTCATGAGGCCACCACCACCGGAGTTGATGTCGGGGATTCAGCCGGCGGACGGGCCAGGGCTGACAATATTTCATCGCGCGGGCCATAGCCCTGGACGGTGCCCTCGCGCAGCACCAGAATGCGCTCGACGACGGGCAGGATATTGGGGCGATGGGAAATGATCAGCGTCGTCGCCCCCTGCGCCTTGAGTGCCTGCAAGGTCCGCAGCAGCGCCTGCTCGCCGACTTCATCGAGGCTGGAATTGGGCTCGTCGAGGACGATCAGGCGGGGGCTGCCGTACACCGCCCGGGCCAGCGCCACGCGCTGGCGCTGGCCGCCGGATAGAAAACAGCCGTCGTCGCCGATCGGCGTGTCGTAGCCCTGCGGCAAGGCGCAGATCAGTTCGTGCAGACCGACGGTGCGGGCGGCGCTCTCGACCAGGCTCATGTCCAGTTCGCCGAAGCGGGAAATGTTTTCGGCGATGCTGCCGTCAAACAGTTCGACATCCTGCGGCAGATAGCCGATATAGGGCCCCAGTTCGGCCTTGTTCCAGTCGTGGATATCGGCACCATCGAGCCGCACCTTGCCGCTCGCCGTCGGCCACAGCCCGACCAGCAAGCGGGCCAGGGTCGACTTGCCGGAGCCGGTCGGGCCGATGATCGCCACGGTGGTGCCGGCGGGGACGGCAAAACTGATGCCGCGGATGATCGTCAGAGGCGTCCCCGGCGCCGCGGCGACGACGCCTTCCACCGCCAGGGCGCCGGTGGGGGCGGGCAAGGGCATGTCCTGCTTCTTCGCCGGCGTCTTGCCCAGCAACTCGTCCAGCCGGGCATGGGCGTCGCGGGCATTGATCACCGTCTTCCACTGGCCGATCAGTTGGACCAGGGGCGCTACCGCCCGTCCGCCGAGTACCGAGGCGACGATCATTACCCCGCCACTGGGGAAATCCCCCCGAATCATCAACCATGCCCCCATCCCCAGGAGCAGGGAACTTTGCGTCAGGTTGAGGAATTTCGACCATGCCGCGTTCATGCCTGCGTGATCCGAGGCCTCGGCCTGCAGGGCCAGCAATTTGCGCTGCTTCTCCGACCAGCGCCGGGAAAGCGCGTCGAGCATGCCCATGGCCTCGATGACCTCGGCGTTGCGCAAGCTGCTATCGGCGTAGTTCTGCGCCGCGGCCGCATGCTGGTTGGCTTGGCTCAACGGCTTATGGGTTTTCTTTTCCGTCACGTAGGCGACCAGTGCCAGGGCCACCGCGCCAGCCAGCGCGGCAACGCCCATCCAGACGTTGATCAGAAAAATGACGATCAGCAACAACAAGGAAATCGGCGCATCGAAGATGGCCAGCATGGCGGGGCTGGAGATGAAATCACGAACCGTCCGGAAGTCGCTCCAGGCATTGCTGCTCCCCTGGCTGCCGGCCAGGCGCTCGTGAAAAATGGCGCCGAAGATTCGGGCATTTACCCGGGCATCGAACTGCAAACCAGCGCGCTGCAGCATTTCGGCCCGTACCCACTCAAGGATTTCCATCATCACGTAAGCGGCGATAACCAGCAGCGTCAGCATCAGCAGGGTGCCGTGGCTGCGGCTGTTGAGGACCCGGTCGTAGACCTCCAGCATGTAGGCGGTGGGCACCAGCACCAGCAGGTTGGTGACCAAGCTGAAGAGCAATACGCGCTTGAATGTCCCCCTTAAGGTCATCAGCGCTTCCGACAATTCAGACATCTGCGTGAGGCTTGGTTTCATCGGACTATTCCGCTGATTAGAGGATCGGTGAATTGCCAATCGGCAAAGGCATGGTGCCGGTATTTATTGTTAAGCAATACGTGGGCCAAGATGCTTTCGCAGGTGTATTGCCGCATTGATGAGAGACGTAACGGATTGCTTGAAGGGTGAGCCATCCAGGTGTACCAAAACGGCCATCCCGGCGATTTCGGTAGGCGGCTCAACGACGCCGCCCACCGAAATTTCGCGAGCCGGTTTCGCTCGGCAAGACCTCAGGCCAGGATGAAATCCGCCTGGGTGATGCTAGCCGGATCAGCGATGCCGACGAGACGGATCGAGTCGCCGCCGAAGGTCACCAAGGTATCGGCCCCCAGATCGGAAATCGCCACCGAACCGGCAAACGAACCCGCGGTAATTCCCAGGCCGGAGATATCGAGCAGATCCTGTCCTCCGCCCGCCGGGTCGGCGTCGAAATCCATGATCCGGTCGGCGCCGAAACCTGCGGCGGAGAATACGAAGGTGTCGTTGCCGAGGCCGCCGAGCATCGTGTCATTTCCAGCGCCGCCGTTGATGAAGTCGTCATCCAGTCCGCCGTTGAGGACATTGACCGCTGCGTCACCGGTCAGGTTGTCGGCAAAATTACTACCGTTCAGTCGCTCGATGCCGATCAGGGTGTCCGAGCCCGAGCCGCCGGTTGCCTGGGCGCCGGCCACCGCCAAGCTTACGGTCACGCTGCTAGTGGCGTAGGCAAAGGAAACGGTATCGAGTCCAGCACCACCGTTTAGCACGTTATTCCCTGCGCCAGCGTAGAGCGTATTGTTCAATCCATTGCCCGTTCCATTGGCCGCAGCGTTTGTCAGTATCCAGAGGTTCTCAACGTTGGCGCCCAGCGTGTAGTCGATGCTGGTGACTACGATATCGCTACCGCCCGTCGCCAGCACGCTATTGGTTTCAATAACCACATCACCCACGTCATCGACGTAGTAGGCGTCATTGCCGTCGCCGCCAAACATCGTATCGGCACCCAAGCCACCATTGAGGATATCGGCACCCAAGCCGCCATTGAGGACATTGGATGCGGCATCACCGGTCAGGTTGTCGGCAAAATTACTACCGTTCAAGTGCTCGATGCCGATCAGGGTGTCCGACCCCGAGCCGCCGGTTGCCTGAGCCCCGGCAATTGCCAGACTGACGGTCACCCCGCTCACGGCGTAAGCATAGGAAATCGTATCGATCCCTGCTCCACCGTTTAAGACGTTATTTCCTCCGCCGGCGTAGAACGTATTGTTCAAGCCATTGCCCGTTCCATTGGCGGCGCCGTTTGCCACGATCCAAAGGTTCTCAACGTTGGCGCCCAGCGTGTAATTGATGCTTGTGACCACGAGGTCGCTCCCCCCCGTCGCCAATACGCTATTGGTTTCAATTACCACATCACCCGCGTTATCGACGTAGTAGACGTCATTGCCGTCGCCGCCGGACATCGTGTCGGCACCTACGCTGCCATTGAGGACGTTGGCCCCTGCATCACCGGTCAGGCTGTCGGCAAAATTACTACCGTTCAACCGCTCGATGCCGATCAGGGTGTCTGATCCGGACCCGCTGGTCGCCTGGGCGCCGGCTACAGCCAAGCTCACGGTCACGCCACTCGTGGCGTAGGCATAGGAAACGGTGTCGATTCCGGCGCCGCCGTTCAGCACGTTATTCCCCGCGCCAGCGTAGAGCGCATTGTTCAAGCCATTGCCCGTTCCATTGACGGCGCCGCTTGCCTCGATCCACAAATTCTCGACGTCGGCACCCAGCGTGTAGTCGATACTAGTGATTACGAGGTCGCTCCCGCCCGTCGCCAGCACGCTATTGGATTCAACCACCATATCACCGACGTTATCGACGTAGTAGGTGTCATTGCCATCGCCGCCAGACATCGTATCGGCACCTAAGCCGCCACTGAGGATGTTGGCGCCTGCATCACCGGTCAGGTTGTCGGCAAAATTACTACCGTTCAGGCGCTCGATGCCGATCAGGGTGTCTGATCCCGAGCCGCCGGTCGCCTGGGCGCCGGCCACAGCCAAGCTCACGGTCACGCCGCTAGTGGCGTAGGCAAAGGAGACCCTATCGAGTCCGGCACCACCGTTTAGCACGTTATCCCCTGCGCCAGCGTAGAGCGTATTGTCCAAGCCATTGCCCATTCCGTTGGCCGAAGCGCTTGTCAGTATCCAGAGGTTCTCAACGTTGGCGCCCAATGTATAGTCGATGTTTGTGACTACGAGGTCGCTGCCGCCTGTCGCCAGCACGCTATTGGTTTCGATAACCACATCACCCACGTTATCGACGTAGTAGACGTCATTGCCGTTGTCACCGGACATCGTATCAGCACCCAAGCCGCCGTTCAGCACATCATTGCCACCCAGGCCATTGAGGCTATCCTCGCCAGCCGTCCCACTGAGGGTGTCATTGCCCTCCGTGCCGGTGACCAGATCGCCGACGACCGTCGTCGGCGCGGAGATGAACTGCTGCGGCGTGCCGCCAAGGTCGGTGTAGCTGGCCACGACGCGCAGCTGCAGGCCGACCTGAGCCTGGGTCGGGGTGAAGGTGGCGGCGGTGGCGCCGGCGATGTTGATGAAGCCGCCGCCGTTTTGCACTTGCCACTGATGATTGACCACGCCAATCCCGTCAGGATCGGTAAAGGCATCGATTGCCGTGAGTTGCTGGCCTTCCGTCGGCGTCGTGTCGCTGACCAGCACCGCGCCGACCGGCGCATCGTTGACGCTGTTCGGATTTACCGGTGCGGTGGGGGCCGAGAACACCGTTTCGAGCACGCCGTTCTGGTCTTCATAGACACCGCGGACGCGCAGCACCAGGCCGTCCAGTTCGGGGGTGATGGTGAAGCTCGGGCCGGTTACGGGTTCCTCGCCCAGGCCGGTAAGCAACACGATGTCGTCGAACAAACCGGAATCCGGGATCGTCTCGACCTGCCAGAAGTAGCTGACCGCTCCGCTGACGGCGCCGCCGGTAGCGACATTGTCCGCATCGAAGATGCCTGCGGCCGATACGCTGACCAGCGTGCCGACTTCCGGCGTCGTGTCGCTGACCGTCAGCAGGCCGGTCGCTTCGGCATTGATGCCGTTGACCAGAACGACCGAGCGGTCGTTGAACTGCAGCCGTTCGATGTTGCGCAGCTGGTCGGTGCCGTCGATGCCCAGTTCGCCGAGGACGTTGTGCACGATGGTTATGAAGCCGTCGCCGTTGAGATCGGAGCCGGCTATCTCGCCGAAGGCACCCTCGATCTCGTAGTTGCTGGAGATGTCGGAAAAGACCGCGGTATCGAAGTTGAACTCCGCACTGTCGGACAGGATTTCGCGCGTGATAACCAGTTGGCCCGGGTTGTAGGTGCCGTTGAGCATCAGCGGCACGAGCGGAACCATGCTGTCGTAGCTGTCGATTTCCGGACCGCTGCCATCGTTGTTGGCGTGTACCGCGATGCGGACGTTCAGCCAGGCGTCGCCCTCGATGACATCGTCGCCGCCGCGGCCTTCGAGCAGGTCGCTGCCCTTGCCGCCGAGGAGGATGTTGCCCGAGCCGAACTGGTCGTCAGCGGTGTTCTGGAGTAAGTCATCACCGGCGGCCAGATCGCCGAGGAGTTCGCGCAGGCCGGCGATCAGATCGAGGTTGGTCAGCAGGCTGCCCTGGGCGCCGGCCGTCGCGATCACACCGGCATCGGCATGGTCGCCGCGCAGCACATCGCTGTGCGCCGAACCGGACAGGCCTTCGACCTGGGCGAAGCGCGCCGCGACTCCGGCCGCCGCCGGTACCGGGGCGGCATTGAGGGCGATCAGCGTCATGTCGATGCTGACACCCTCGGTGTTGTCCTTGAAGGTTGCCCAGTCGAAGCCGGAAGCCCCCAGGTACTTGTCGCCGGGGCCGGAGCTGCCGACCATGATGTCGTCGCCGCCTTCGCCGTTCATGATGTCGGGCTGGCCGCTACCGATATAGACGTCGTTGCCCTTGACCAGATCCTGGCCGAAGGGATCGAAGTTGTCGCCCGGGCTGCCGTCGAGGTTGCCCTGTTCCAGCCAGTCGTCGCCTTCGTTGCCCATCGACTGCTCGTTGGCGTTGCTGCCGAGGATGAAGTCGTCGCCCGTGCCGCCGAAGGCTTCCGAGGAATCCTCGCCGGTGACGATGAAGTCCTTGCCGAAGCCGCCGAGGATCAGGTTGATGCCATTGCCGGCGTGGATGACGTCGTTGCCGTCGTCGCCCTGGATGTTATCGTCGCCGCCCATGTCGGTGATGATGTCGTCGCCGGCGCCGCCGCGGATGTTGTCGTTGCCGTGGCCACCTTCGATGCGGTCATTGCCGCCGTCACCCCAGAAGGTGTCGTCGCCGATACTGCCGATCAGGATGTCATTGCCGTCAGTACCACCGAGAACGGCATGATCGCCGCCGGTGTATTGCAGGTAGTTGCTGTCGGGACCCACGGTATCCGGATTGTCGCGGATCACCAGCGGTGTCAGCGCGCTGTCACCGACCGGATCGGCAAAGCCCAGTTCGGCATTGAACTGCTTGGTCGGGTCGACCTCGAGGTAGAGCGCCGTCAGGAACATCACGGCCGGCAGGTGGGTGGCGTTGGTATTGGCCATCACCATCTTGGCGAACGAGTTGTTCTCCAGTTCGGTGACGAAGTTCAGGCCGGCCGTGCGGTCCAGATAGTAGAAGCGGTCGGCGTTCTGCAGCGCCTCGAGTTGATTCTCGAAGACGAAGTTGAAGGTCGAGCCGAGCATGCCGCCGAAGGGCGTGATGGCCTCGGCAAGGCCGCCGATCCACAGGTCGATGGCATCGACGCCAGTGGTGGTGACGCCGGTGAGCGGCACATTGGCGTAAGCGCCCTCGCTGTTCAGGAAGGCCAGGCGATCGGCGTCATCGGCAGTAAAGGTCCTGGTCGTTCCGAGATCCGGATCGATGGTGATCACAGCATCGCCGCCAAAGACCAGCGCCGTGGCCACCGCCCGCTTTTCCGCCAGCGTATCGACATCGGCGGCCTGCAGTTGGGCATGCGTCCCATAGGCAGCAATGAAGTTGATCACCGAAGCCGCATGCTTCACGTGCTGGGCAAAGTCGTTCCAGCTGGTGTAAGGCTTCAGCAGGGCGTCGCCGGTTTGCTCGTAAATATCGCGGCGGACGGCGTTCAGCGAGGGAATGCCGGTATCGCGACCGCGCGCCAGGTTGATCGCTGCGAGGTCGAGCGGCAGGCCGACGAGGTTGTTGCGCAAGGCCTCGGTGACGAACTCGTCGATCTCGTTGCCCGTCTGGCGGGTCAGGCCACGGATGATGGCCCCGGCCGCCTCGTCCGGCGTCAATGTGCCGTTTTGGTTGAACTCGAGCGGATTGAGGAAGGCCTGGATCAGGCCGATCTCGCTGGAGGCGAAATTCGGGTCCAGACGGTCGATCGTTTCGGTCAGCATCGAGTGTCCGAAGCGGTACACCGTATGGGCAAACTCGGCGACGATCGAGGCATCGATATCGGCTTGGTAATTCTGGGTCGGGCCAATGAAGGGATCGATATTGGGCTGGATGGTGCGGGCAAATTCCTCGAACACCAGGTGTTGATACTCCATTTCGGTGGTGAATTTCGCCGCCTGGAACAGCCGCTCGCCGTTCCAGACCAGGCTGTCGATCGCCGCCTGATCGGCCGGCATGGCCAGCACCGGGGTCAGCAGCCACTGGTTGAGGAAGGCGACATCGTTCGAGGCCAGCACCACGTCCTTGGTATGTCCCACCATGCGGTTGTGCTCGGCATGGAAGATGTGGTGTACCGCGGTCAGGCCGATGTTCTCGTTTACCCGGCCGTCACCGGCGATGTAGTGGGCGTCGAGCAACTCGTTGTCGTAGGTGCCGGCGTCCGGTGGCGGACCGCCAGCAACCGTATCGACGTCCGGCGTCAGCCCGGCGCTCGGTACGGCAAAGTGGGCAATGTCGTCGAGGAAGGCATGGCCGGTGCGCACGGCATTGGTCAGGTCGACCGGATTCAACGGATCGCCTTCGACGAGCGTCGTCGTATCGTCGGCATTGCCGGCGATGCCATCGTCACCGTTGCCGGTACGGATCACCACCTGCGGGAAGCCGTTCGGCCCCTTGAGGAAGTTGCCGTAAGCATCGGTGGCAAGCAGCGGGACGTTGAAGACATCGGCATCGGTCAGTTCGATGCCGAGAATGTCGCGGGCCTGCGCCTTGACCACCGCCCAGGTGGCCATGCCGCCGATCACCTCGTCGTCCTCGGTACCGTAGATGCCATCGAGGCCGAGATCGCGATTGACGATCAGCTCGCCGGTTGCCACAGGTTCGCCGAGCGCGTTGAATTCGTAGGCGCGCAGGAAGACCTGATGCGACGGATGCGAACTGTAGGTCTGGTTCTGATCGACGAAGGGCGAGGTGGTATTGCTGTGTTCGTGAATGTCGTCGTCATTGCCGAGAATGCCGTCCGGACCGGGTTGATTGGTCGCCCGGGTCATGACCATGAAATTGGTCGGGCTGCCCTCGACGTAGAGTGGATCATCCGGTTGCAGCGGGATGAAGACGGTGCCGCTACCGCCCTTGGTCACCAGGTCGAGGCCGTGGTCGAAGAACTGGCCGAAGAAGGTCATCCAGGTATTGAAGCCGGCCGAGAGGCCCTCGTCCGGTGCCTGATTGGGAATGAACCAGGTCTGGAACGGCGTTCCGTCGGCGCGCGTGCCATCTACCAGTACGGCACCGGGGGTGCCGGCAGCCACTTCGACTGCGGCCGGGTTGTTCATGGTTTGATCGACGATCAGGTTGCTGATCAGGCGCGGCTGGGAATCGAAAACGAAGCCGCTGGTCTGCTGATAGCTGGTCGGATCACCAACCTGCAGCGGGCCTCCACCATCCAGGTCAATCGAGACATCCTCGGCGTCGTTGAACACCGGCGTGGTTAGCCGCGGGAAGACATTGTCAGCGGCGCCGAATTCCTGCTGGCCCTGGAGCAGGTTGTTGTACGTACCATCCACCGTGCGTAAGCCGAAGGGCACGCGCGGGTTGGGCAACAGGCTGAGCAGATCTTCACCGGCGGCATCCCGTTCGGCAACGACGATCTGGTCGAGGATGAACTGCAGGTCGGAGCGGATCAGATGCATGCCCGGGCTGGTCGTTGCCGATTCCTCGGGCAGCGGTGCCGGAGCATCCGGCGCGACGCCTTCGGCGACCGCCGAAGTCGGTGCCGAGAAAACCGTTTCCAGCACGCCGGTGGCATCCTGATAGATGGCCTTGACGCGCAGGTTCAAACCGGCCAGGTCGGGCGTGACCGTGAAGCTCGGGCCGACGGCGCTGGCCACGCCGTCGCCAGCGAGGGTGCCGATGTCGGCAAAAATGCCCGTGCCCGCTACCGTTTCAACCTGCCAGATGTAGCTGATCGGCCCGGTGAGTACGCCGCCATTGGGGTTGTCGGCATCGGTGACGCCGGCAGCCGAGACGGTCAACACCTCGAAGGTGCTCGGGTCGGGGTTGCTGATCGTCAGCAGACCGGCCGGGTCGTTGTTGGCGCCCGATAGCGTCAGCGACTGATCGGCGAACTGTAAGCGCTCGACATTGGTCAGGCGATCGATTCCGTCCACTCCAATCCCGACAGGTAGCAGGGTGTCCGGGTCGATGATGTTATGGGTGACGGTGGTGACGCCATTCAGATCGGTACTGATCGTGTAGTTGGCAAACAGATCGGAGAACACGGCGGTATCGAAAGCGCCAATGCTGTCGTTGATCGTGCGCTCGACAACGAGCTGGCCGGGATTGACGGCGCCGGAGAGCATGTCGGCGACCAGTTCGGTCAGGCTGTCGACCCGGCGCAAGACAGCGCCGGTGCCATCGGTATTCTCGTGCACGGCGATCTGCACATTCAGCCACTTGTCGCCGTCGATCAGATCGTCGCCGCCGCGGCCTTCGATGATGTCGCTGCCATCGCCGCCGAGCATGATTTCGCCGCTGCCGAAGGAGGTGACCGGGCCACCGAGCGAGTTGTCGAGGAAGGCCTGCAAGCCGGCGACAAGATCGATGCCGGCCTGGTTCAGGACGCTGCCGGTAAAGCCCGCCGTGGCGATCTGGGCCGCGTCGGCACTGTCGCCGCGCAGGATGTCGGCGTTGGTCGAGCCCGACAGACCTTCGACCATCGCATACTTGGCGGTCGTCGAGGCCAGGGAGGCCGGCAGGGGCGCTTCATTGAAGGCGCGGGCGAAGAAGTCCACATTCACGCCGGACTGGCTTTCCTTGTAGGTGACCCAGTCGAAGCCCGACATCCCCTTGTACTTGTCGGGACCGCTGCTGCCGACGAAGACGTCGTCGCCGCCTTCGCCGATCATTTCGTCGAAGCCGCCATCACCGCGGAAGACGTCGTGGCCGACAATCTGGTCCAAGCCCAGCGGGTCGAAATTGTCGCCGGGAGCGCCGTCCTGGGAACCGATCTCGATCCAGTCGTCGCCTTCGTTGCCGGCCATCTGGATGTTGAAGCGGCTACCGAGGATGAAGTCGTTGCCTTCGCCGGCAATGACTTCGCCGATGTCTTCGCCGGTGATGATGAAGTCGCTGCCCGGGCCGCCGATAAACAAGTTGAGCCCGGCGCCGCCATGCATCACGTCATTGCCGGTATCGCCCTTCAGGACATCGTCGCCGCCGATGTCGGTAATGATGTCGTCGCCGGCCCCAGCTTCGATCATGTCGTTGCCGTGGCCGCCTTCGATGCGGTCATTGCCGCCGTCGCCGTAGATGGTGTCGTCACCGATGCTGGCGATCAGGATGTCGTTGCCCTCGGTGCCACCGAGGACGACGTGCTCGTCGCCGGTGTATTGCAGATAGTCGCTGTCGCCGCCCACCGTCGCGGGATTGTCGCGAATGACCAGCGGGGTGAAGGCGTTGCCACCCAGCGGATCGGAATTGCCGGCAATACCGTCGGCCCCGACCTCATCGTCGGCCCCCTCGTCAACCAGCGGGGTGCTGGGATCGTCGCCCTGTATGCCATCCGCGCCGGCTTCGTTCAGGCCGGTGAATTGCTTCGTCTGGTCGACTTCGAGAATGAAGCCGGGGGTAGAGAAGATCAGACCCGGCAGGTGGGTCGCATTGCTGTTCAGCATCACCAGCTTGGCGAAGGAATTGTTCTCGAGTTCGGAGAGGAAGTTGAGGCCTGCCGTGCGATGCAGGTAGTACAGCCGGTCGCCATCCTGCAGCGCTTCAAGCTGGGTCTCGAAGACGAAGTTGAAGGTGGAGCCGAGCATGCCGCCGAAGGGCATCTTGGCTTCGGCCAGGCCGCCGATCCACAGGTCGACGTTATCGAGGCCGGTAATCGTCACGCCGTTCGGGCCGCTGGCCCAGACCCCGGTGCTCATCAGGAAATCGAGGCGATCCCCGGGTTCTCCGTCGCCGCCGAGGACAATCAGGCTGGCGGCGGCCCGCTTTTCGGCAACCGTGTCGACACTGGTGATCGACTCGTGTGTGCCGTAAGCGGCGATGAAGTTGATCAGCGATTCCGGATGCTTCATGTGCTGCACGAAGTCAGACCAGCTGGTGTACGGCCGCAACTGGCTGTCGCCGGTGCCTTCGAAAAATTCGCGGCGGGCGGCATTCAGGGTCGGCACGCCGGTTTCCCGGCCGCGCGCGAGATTGATCGCGGCCAGGTCGAGCGGCAGGCCGACCAGATTGTTGCGCAAGGCCTCGGTGACGAATTCGTCGATCTCGTTGCCAACCTGGCGGGTCAAGCCGCGGACGATGGCGCCGGCGGCCTCCTCGGGCGTCAAGGTGCCGTTTTGGTTGAACTCGAGCGGATTGAGGAAGGCCTGGATCAGGCCGATCTCGCTGGAGGCGAAATTCGGATCCAGGCGGTCGATAGTCTCGGTCAGCATCGAGTGGCCGAAGCGATACACGGTATGCGCAAACTCGGCGAAGATCGCCGGATTGACGGTGTCGTCGAAATCGAGGAAGGCGTCGACCTGGGGCTGGATGGTGCGGGCAAATTCCTCGAAGACGATGTGCTGATACTGCATCTCGGTGCCGAACTTGGCGGCCTGGAACAGGCGCTCACCGTTCCACACCAGACCGGACGGATCGCCGGGAATCGCGCCGACCGGCGTCAGCAGCCACTCGTTCAGGAAGTCGAGATCGCCCGACGCCAGGATCACGCTCTTGGTGTGTTCGACCAGGCGATTGTGTTCCGAGTGGAAAATGTGGTGCACGGCGGTCAGGCCGATGTTTTCATTGACTCGACCGTCGCCGGCGATGAAGTGCGCGTCGAGCAGTTCGTTGTCGTAGAAGCCCGCGGCCACGGCACCGCCGGCGACGCCATCGGCATCGGCGGTCAGCGCGGCCCCGGTTTGGCCGTTGACCGGCGCGGCCGTGTGGGCGATATCGTCGAGGAAGGCATGGCCAGTGCGGACGGCTCCGGCCAGGCTGATGCCGAGGCCGCCATTGGCGGTCGGATCGCCTTCGACCAGGACGTCGCCGGCCATCACCACCTGCGGATAGCCGTTCGGACCGCGGATGAACATGCCGTACTGATCGGTGGCGAGCAGCGGTACGTTAAGAATGTCGGTATCGGTCAGGTTGATGCCGAGCAGGTCACGGGCCTGGGCCTTGACGACGGCCCAGGTGGCCATGCCGCCCAGTTCCGTATCGGCGTCAGCATCGACGCCGCCGAAGCGGCCATCGGCACCCAGGTCGCGATTGACGATCAGCTTGCCGGTCGAGACCGGCTTGCCGTCGCCATCGAGTTCGTAGGCGCGCAGGAAGACCTGGTGCGACGGGTGCGAGCTGTAAGTCTGGTTCTGATCGACGAAGGGTGAGGTCTGGTTGGTCGCATCGCGGACGTCGTCATCGGTGCCGAGCAGGCCGTCCGGCCCGGGATCGACGTTGGCGCGCGTCACGACCATGAAGTTGGTCGGGCTGCCTTCGACGTAGAGTGGATCGTCCGGTTGCAGGGGAATGAAGACCGTGCCGCTACCGCCCTTGTTCACCAGATCGAGGCCGTGGTCGAAGAACTGCCCGAAGAAGGTCATCCACGAATTGAAGGGGGCGGACAAGCCTTCGTCCGGCGCCGTGTTGGGGATGTAGAAGGTTTCGAACGGGGTGCCGTCGGCGCGGGTGCCGCTGACCAGGGCGGAGCCCTCATTTCCCGCCGCGGCAGCTACGGCCGCCGGGTTGTTGGCGGTCATGTCGACAATCAGGTTGCTGATGATGCGCGGATCGGCGTCGGCGACGTTGCCGGATACAGCGTAGTCGGTGTTGGTGACCAGGCCGCCGGGGGCCGGGCCGTTGGCGTCGAAACTGTCGCCATCCGCGTCGTCGCGGTAGCTTGCCGGCGCCAGGTGCGGGAACGGCAGGTCGGCAGCGCCGAAGCCGCTCTGGCCGGCGAGCAGGTTGTTGAAACTGCCATTCAGTGTGCGCAAACCAAAGGGTAATTCCGTGTTCGGAATCAGATCGCTCAGGCTTTGTCCGCTTGCATGTGCTTCGGCAATACGAATCTGGGCAAGGATGAATTCCAGATCAGACTTGATGTAGCTGGCCATGATTTTTCTCCGTCAGGTGAACAGGCAGACCGCCGAAAAAGACGCCTTAGGCCATGCATCTTCTGAGTGCCGGATAGAGTTTCCCCGACCTGTTCGCATATACCTGAGCGTTTCACTCAGCTATAGCATTTGCCGTGCCAAACGGCATACGATCGTTGCTGTTTTTGCCTGTCTCAGCCTTGCCGAATATCCCTGATGCGAACCAGGAAAAGCGTTTGGTGATGTTCGCGAATGCCCCAATTGGCCGGGCTTTGCACGGAAAACATGCGGCCGTCGAGAGGTGTCGGATAGAAAGTTCAGGGGGCGGGCTGCGGTTCTTTTGAACCCGCCACGGTTATGACAATTTCATTGACTGCTTGCCGGACCTGGGGTTTTCTTTGGGGTTGGTGGGGCAAAAAACCCAGAAGCGGGGGTTTTATCCCCCGAATTATGGTGGTGGATGCCTCGCCGAAACCCTGAGGAAAAATCAAACGACATCAAGTTATTTTGAATAAACAATGCATTGGGCAACTGTTTGCCGGGCTTGACGGTGGTGCTTGTGCCGCCTGGCGGGGACCGGTAGTGGGGGAAACGCCGCACACCAAGGTGTTGCCGCATGCCAATCTGGGCGCCCCGGACATCGGCTCGCCGCCGCCGCCGGGCAATCAAGATGCCTCGGTCGGCAGCGCGCCGGGGCAGAGGGGCGATATCATCTGCCCCTTGCCCAGCCGGCTGGCGCTGGCTGGTGGCTATATCCAAGGATTCCGACGACAGTCGGGACGATTCACTGTGAGGAGCAAGTCGTGTTTAGACGCATTGAAACGCGGGTGGTCAATCCGCTGCTGGGCAACAGCATCCCGGTACCCGCTTACGCCACCGAAGGCTCGGCCGCCATGGATCTGCGCGCCTGCCTGGCGGGGGTGGTCACCATTCCGCCCGGCGGGCGCCTGCTGGTCGAGACGGGGATCGCCATCAACATGATGGACCCGGGACTGGTCGCCATCGTGGCTTCCCGCTCCGGCTTGTCACTGAAGCATGGGGTGCGCGTGGCCCAGGGCATTGGCGTGATCGATGCCGACTACCACGGCGAGATTTGCGTCATCCTGGCCAACGACAGCGACAAGCCCTACCACGTCGAGCCGGGCGACCGGATTGCCCAGTTGATGTTCCAGCCGGTGGTGCAGGTTGCGCTGCACGTCGTGGATGAATTTTCCACGGAGACGGAGCGCGGCGCTGGCGGCTTCGGTAGTACCGGCAAGGCCTGAAGGCGGCCGTCGCCGGCGAGCAGGGCAACGACCGGCAGGAAGCACAGCGGCGATATGCGGGAGCCGAGCTGCGCGCCGAGGGCGAGGCCGACGCAAAGGGCCCGCGCCAGCCGAATTCGCCGCCGGGGCGGCGAATTCACCGGTTTAGTTCAGCCCATCGCCTTCAGATGCTGAATGATCTCGCCGGCCATCGGCTGGGCGTCGCCGTAAAGCATGCGGCAGTTGTCGGTATAGAACAGCGCATTCTCGACCCCCGAGTAGCCGGTCCCCTTGCCGCGCTTGATGACGATGACGTTCTGCGCCTGGTCGGCATTGAGGATCGGCATGCCATAGATCGGGCTGGTCTTGTCGGTGCGCGCCGTGGGATTGACCACGTCGTTGGCGCCGATGACCAGCGCTACGTCGGCCTGGCCGAACTCGCCGTTGATCTCTTCGAGGTCGAAGATCTTGTCGTAAGGCACGCCGGCCTCAGCCAGCAGCACGTTCATGTGCCCTGGCATGCGTCCGGCCACCGGGTGGATGGCGAACTTCACCTCGACCCCGGCTTCTTCCAGGATCGAGGTCATCTCCCAGACTTTGTGCTGGGCATGCGCCACGGCCATGCCGTAGCCGGGAACGATGATGACCTTGCTGGCATAGCGCATCATCGCTGCCGCGTCGATCGGCCCGACTTCCTTCATCGTGCCGTTGATCGCTTCGCCGGGGCCGCTGGCCACCATCGGCGTGAACAGGATGTTGGAGAGCGGCCGGTTCATCGCCTTGGCCATCAACTGGGTCAGCAGTGTGCCGGCGGCACCGACCACGATGCCGGCGATGATCAGCGCCGGATTGCCCAGCACGTAGCCCTCGAAGCCGACGGCCAGGCCGGTGAAGGCGTTGAACAGCGAGATCACCACCGGCATGTCGGCGCCGCCGATCGGCAGCGTGACGATCAGGCCGAGCACCAGCGCGACGATGAAGAAGCCGACGATTAACTCCGGCTGGGCAGGGGCCAGCACGACCATGGCCGCCCCCAGGCCGATGGCGACAACGGCCAGCAACACGTTGACGGCATTCTGCGCCGGCAGGCGATGGGCCTTTTTCAGCACCCCTTGCAGCTTGGCCCAGGCGACGCAGGAGCCGGTGAAGGAGACGGCACCGATCAGGGCGCCGAGGACGGCGAGTATCGTCGTCACGGTGCTGTGCGCATCGCCCTTGGCGAATTCGATGGCGGCAATGGCCGCCGCCGCCCCGCCGCCCATGCCGTTGTAGATGGCGACCATCTGCGGCATGTCGGTCATCTTGACCTTCTG
>PHCU01000209.1 GCA_002842345.1 Betaproteobacteria bacterium HGW-Betaproteobacteria-12
TAATGGCGCATGCAAGCTCCTTTTGGGATATACCCTCCGCCATGCGATCGCGGTAGGGCAAGGTTGAAAAGCCCGCGATTATAACAACAATCGCGGGCTTCGGGGCAAAACCGGGACGATAAATCAGAAGCTGTCGTCTGCCATCGCCAGCGTACCGGCGGCCCCGGCGATGATCGATTCCGCTAGGCCGGCGGCCTGGGTCAGGGAATGATCGGCAAAGAAGCGGGCGGTTGCCAGCTTGGCCGGCCAGAACGGATCGCTGTCGCCGGCGGCGATCCTGGCCCGGGCGATTACCGCCGACCGACCCAGTTGCCAGCCGCCAGCGACGATGCCAAGCAGATAGAGGAAGGGCACGGCGCCGGCATGTGCTGCCTTGGAATGGGAGGAGAAGTTCTCGACCAGCCAGTCGACGGCCTTGTCCAGAGCGTCGATGCCTGCCGACTGGCGGCTGCCGATGGCAGCCAGGTCGCCGTCGAGCTGCGCCGCAGCGGCACGCATTTCGCCAATCATGGCCTTGATGGTGAGGCCCTTTTCGCGGGCGATCTTGCGGCCGATCAGGTCGTTGGCCTGAATCGCCGTGGTGCCTTCGTAGATCGCCGTGATCCGCGCATCGCGCAGATGCTGGGCGGCACCTGTCTCCTCGATGAAGCCCATGCCACCGTGGATCTGGACGCCGAGCGAGGCGATGTCGATGGCGCTTTCGGTGCTCCAGCCCTTGACCACCGGGATCATCAGGTCGGCGAAGGCTTGCCCTCGCTTGCGGGCGGCCTCGTCCGGGTTGTGGTGGGCGTTGTCCTGGGCGGCGGCGACGACATAGGCCAGGGCCCGCATGGCCTCGATGCGCGAGCGCATCGACATCAGCATGCGGCGGACGTCCGGATGTTTGATGATCGGCACCTTGGGTCCGCCCTTGACACCGAGCTCGGCGCCCTGGACCCGTTCCTTGGCATAGACGGCGGCGCGCTGGTAGGCCCGCTCGGCGTCGCCGAGTCCTTCCAGACCGACATTGAAGCGGGCGGCATTCATCATGATGAACATGTACTCGAGACCGCGGTTCTCCTCGCCGACCAGCGTGCCAATGGCCCCGCCGTTGTCGCCGAAGGCCAGCACCGCCGTCGGGCTGCCGTGGATGCCGAGCTTGTGTTCGATCGACACGCAATAGACGTCGTTGCGTTCGCCGGGCGTGCCGTCGGCCTGGAGCAGGAACTTCGGCACGACGAACAGCGAGATGCCCTTGACGCCTTCCGGCGCATTTGGCGTGCGGGCCAGCACCAGATGCACGATGTTGTCGGTCATGTCGTGCTCGCCATAGGTGATGAAAATCTTCTGACCGAAGATCTTGTAGGTGCCGTCGCCGACCGGCTCGGCGCGACTGCGCACGGCGGCCAGGTCGGAACCGGCCGACGGCTCGGTCAGGTTCATGGTGCCGGTCCATTCGCCGGAGACGAGATTCGGCAGATAGGCAGCCTTCTGTTCGTCGGTGCCGGCGATCATCAGCGCCTCGATGGCACCCTGGGTCAGCATCGGGCACAGCGAGAAGGCGTGATTGGAGGCCTTCCACATTTCGCTGACGGCCGTCGACAGCAGGCGCGGCAGGCCCTGGCCGCCGAATTCCGGATCGCAACCGAGGCCGTTCCAGCCGTTATCGACGAACTGGCGATAGGCTTCCTTGAAGCCCGGCGTCGTGGTCACCACGGTGTCTTTCCATTTGGCGCCGTTGGTATCGCCGATGCGGTTCAGCGGCGACAGCACGGCACCGGCGAACTTCGCCGCTTCCTCGAGAATGGCATCGACGACATCGGGCGTCGCCTCCTCGCAACCCGGCAATGACACGACCTGCCCGAGACCGGCCAGTTCCTGCATGACAAAACGCATGTCCTTCAGAGGGGCGCTGTACTCACTCATGACTTATCTTCTTTCTTTTCGATGCGGTTGGAAGTTTCCTTGAGTTCGATGAGGAAAAGGATTTCCTCAACGAGGGGAAGCGCGAACCCGGCCCGCTTGCCGCCGCGGTTGTCGCGCAAAAGCTGATAGAGGTAGCCGACGACATCGCCGGTCCACCAGAGTTCGCTGATCATGCTCATGATCCGCGGCATTTCCTCGATTGAGCCCGCTGCGGGCACATCGGACGGCGCGAGCTTTTCCCAGTGCTGAACCTCGATATTGAAATGCTGGTTGAGGTTGCGGCCCACTTCTTCGAATTCGTCGCGCATCCCCGCCATGCGATAGACATCCATCAGGCGAATCCATGGCTGCAGGGCCTCTTGCGGATTGCTGTCGATGTATTCGCGCAGGGCTTGTGCCGCCCCCTTGACCCGTCCGAAGGAGAGCATGATGTCCGCCAGCTCCATGACCGGATTGGCTTCGAAGTGCTCGCCGACAGTCGTACCGGCAATCGACATGGCCGAGTCGCGCGCCGCCGGCCGGGGAATGGCTACCTGAGCGGCCGGCGCCTGGTCACCGGCATCGAGTTCGAAATCGACGCGGGTCGCCTGATTGCTGACCGGTTCAACCCGGATATCCACGGAAGCATTTGCCGCCAGCGCCGACCGGGGTGCCAGATCAAACTCGGGGTCAACTTCGGCGGACAGCAAGGGGAAGTCTTCTTCGACGCGCATCTGGCGGCGCTGACTGTAGTGGCGCCAGCCCAGCCAGCCAGCCAGCCCGACCAGGATGCCGATCAACGCGCCATACAGGCTCCATGCGGAAATCGTTGCGCGCGCCTCATCGCCATTGCCCAAGGTGGCGATCGCAGGCGGCGCCGCAGCTGGCGTCGGTGGCTCCCCGCTCGCAGGCGAAGCCGTTAGCGGCACGACCTGCTCCACCCGCCCGGCAAATTCGCCGGCGCGCACCTGCAACTCGCCAAGCGTCGCTTCCATGTTGCGCAGCTTTTCCGCGGTCGCCATCTGCGTCATTGCCTGCTCATTGAGGACCATCAGCATGCGGAACTCCAGGCGGAGAATCTCGCGCTGCGCCTCGCTGACGCTCAAACCGCCGCGCAGCGAACTCAATTCGGTGGCCAGTTGCAGCACCTGCTCGCCGGCCTCCCCCCCACCGGATAGCATCAGGCGATCGACCGGCGCCCTGGCGCGTGGCTCGGCGCGACGCGGCGCGATCCGCGGCGGAGCGACCGCCTCGTCAGCCCGGGCGGCACGCTGGCGCAGCACGCGCCGTGCCGGAAACTCGGCCTGCGGCGTCACCGAATCGCCCGGAGCGTCACTCATCGCCGGACTGAGCACAACCTCGCTCGCCGGTGTGGCGAGCAGCATGTACTGACGGGAAATCTCGTAGCCACAGCCCAGTTGCACACCGATCTGCAGAATCGGATCGCGCAGCGCCGTCGCCGAGCGAATTTCCAGTACCGCAAGGCGACCGCTGCGAACGCTGAACGACGCCTGCTGCAACCAGGGCAGATCACCAGCCCCGGTCGGGCGGATCAGGCGAAAACAGGAGGCATCGATCGGCCGCTGGTCTACGCCGAGAATGTCGATCTCCAGTCGCAAGCGCTCGCCCAGCGCCGGCTGGCCGCGCAGTTCGCCCAGGCCAATCGCCGCTGCCGCCAGCGGCATGGCAAGCAAGGACAGCAGCAGACATGTGCGGAAAACGGTACGGTTCAACGAAACAGCCTCTATGACAGCAAATTTGCCCGATTGTAGCCGCTATTTATTGGCCAGATAACGCGCATCGTCGAAAGTGACCACCCAGGTCGGCCGATAGACAACGAACAGTGTTATCACCATGCCGGACAGCCAGGCCTCGGCAAAACCGAGCAGGAAAAAATACGGAAAATACTCGCCGAACAGATAGTCCCATTCGTAGACCCCGGCCAGTGCCAAGGTGACGCTAATGACGAAGCCGACGCCGAGCACCGTCAGCGCAGCGGCGAAAAAGCCATGGACGAAGATGAAGACAAAGAGCTGCCTAGGCAGCACGGCCGACAGGATGCGGTAGAGCAGTTGGCTGAGGCCGACCCCGACGCCGGCCGCCAGTAGCGTATTGGCGGCATAGGCAAACAGCCCGGCATCGGCATTGAGCGTTACCCCGGCGACCACCAGCGACAACCCGATAAAGGCCAGATGCGGCCCAAAGCTCAGCGTGAAGACGGTGGCCCCAAGCAGGTGCAGGTTCAGCCCCGGCTTGACCCCGGCCTTGAGACTCCAGAGCAGCGTCAGCACAACGACCATGCCGAGCCACAGGTGCAAATGCTCGGACGCCCTGAGCCGTGACCAGGGAGCCCGCCGGAGACTGCGGACGAAAAGCGGCAACCAGACGAGCCATGCCGCCCAGTACCACCCCGCGCCCAGCAATGTATCCGGCAGATTCACCCGGCCATTTTAGCCAACGGCACCCACCAGCTGCGGCACCAGTTCGAACAAGTCGCCGACCAGACCGTAGTCGGCGACCTGGAAAATCGGCGCATCCGGATCCTTGTTGATGGCGACGATGACCTTCGATTCCTTCATCCCCGCCAGATGCTGGATGGCACCGGAAATGCCGACGGCGATGTAGAGCTGCGGCGCAACGATCTTGCCG
>PHCU01000053.1 GCA_002842345.1 Betaproteobacteria bacterium HGW-Betaproteobacteria-12
CGGGCGCAGCCCGGCGCCGACCCAGGGGTGGCCTTTTCTTTGGCTACTTTCTTTTGGCCACACAAAAGAAAGTACGCCCGCGCCTCCAGCGCGGAACCCACAGGTTCAGCAAACTAAAACCGAATAAAACCAAGGAGACAAACCCATGCCCTTCACCACCCTGGAAATCGAACTCACCGACCAGATCGCGACGATCTGGATGAACCGCCCCGACCTGCACAACGCCTTCGACGAAATCCTGATCGCCGAACTGACCGCCGCCTGCATCGCCCTCGACGAAGACCCGGACATCCGCGTGGTAGTCCTGGCCGGTCGCGGCAAGAGCTTCTCGGCCGGCGCCGATCTCAACTGGATGAAACGCGCCGCCAACAACGGCCTCGACGACAACCTCAACGACGCCCGCGCGCTGGCCGGCATGCTGCGCACCCTGGCCGAGATGCGGAAGCCGACCATCGCCCGCGTCCAGGGTGCCGCGCTCGGCGGCGGCATGGGTCTGGCCGCGGCCTGCGACATCGCGGTGGCCTCGAGCAAGGCGCTGTTCGCCACCTCCGAGGTCAAGTTCGGCATCATCCCGTCGGCCATCTCGCCCTATGTGCTGCGCGCCATTGGCGCCCGCCAGGCGTACCGCTACTTCCAGTCGGCCGAGCGCATCGACGCCGCCCGTGCCCGCGAAATCGGTCTGGTACATGAGACGGTCGAGCCGGAACAGCTCGACGCCAAGGTGCAGGAAATCGTCGCCGCACTGCTGCTCGGCGGGCCCTGCGCCCAGGCCGCAGCCAAGGAGCTGATCCGCGCCGTCGCCAACCAGCCGATCAATCACACGCTGGTCGAAGACACCGCCCACCGCATCGCCCACCTGCGGGCGACGCCGGAAGCCCGCGAAGGCATCGCTGCCTTCCTCGACAAGCGCCAAGCCAACTGGATTGGGGAATAAGCACATGTTTAACAAGATTCTGATCGCCAACCGCGGGGAGATCGCTTGCCGGGTGATCAAGACCGCCCGCCGCATGGGCATCCGCACCGTCGCCGTCTATTCCGAGGCCGACGCCAACGCCCGCCACGTCCGCCTGGCCGACGAAGCGGTGCTGCTCGGTCCGGCCGCCGCACGTGAGTCCTATCTGGTTGCCGCGAAGATCGTCGAGGCCTGCCAGCGTACCGGCGCTCAGGCCGTGCATCCGGGCTACGGCTTCCTGTCCGAGAATGCCGATTTCGCCGACGCGCTGGCCGCCAACGGCATTGCCTTCATCGGCCCGCCGGCCTCGGCCATTCGCGCCATGGGTTCCAAATCCGAAGCCAAGAAGCTGATGGGCGCCGCCGCCGTGCCGCTGACCCCGGGTTATCACGGCGACGACCAGGACCCGGCCCTGTTGCATGCTGAGGCTGACAAGATCGGCTACCCGGTACTGATCAAGGCCGCCGCCGGCGGTGGCGGCAAGGGCATGCGCCTGGTCGAACGCTCGGCCGACTTCCCCGACGCGCTGGCTTCCTGCCAGCGCGAAGCGATTTCCAGCTTCGGCGACGACCATGTGCTGATCGAGAAGTACATCACCAAGCCGCGCCACATCGAGATCCAGGTCTTCGCCGACAGCCTCGGCCACTGCGTCTACCTATTCGAGCGCGACTGCTCGGTGCAGCGCCGCCACCAGAAGGTGCTGGAAGAAGCGCCGGCCCCCGGCATGACGCTGGAACGCCGGCGGCAGATGGGCGAGGCGGCGGTCGCCGCGGCCCAGGCCGTCGGTTACGTCGGCGCCGGCACGGTCGAGTTCATCGCCAACCAGGACGGCTCGTTCTACTTCATGGAAATGAACACCCGGCTGCAGGTCGAGCATCCGGTCACCGAGATGATCACCGGCCAGGATCTGGTCGAATGGCAGCTGCGCGTCGCCGCCGGTCAGCCGCTGCCGCTGGCCCAGGAACAGTTGCAGATTCGCGGCCATGCCCTGGAAGCGCGCATCTACGCCGAGGACGCCAGCAAGGGCTTCCTGCCGGCCACCGGCACCCTGATCCGCCTGGCGCCGCCGGCGGAAACGCTGAACGTGCGGGTCGACACCGGGGTCGAGCAGGGCGACGAGATCACTCCCTGGTACGACCCGATGATCGCCAAGCTGATCGTCTGGGACGAGACCCGCGACGCGGCGCTGGCGCGCATGCGCAAGGCGCTGGCCGACTATCAGGTGGCCGGCGTCACCACCAACATCGACTTCCTGTCGCGCCTGGTCGCCTGCCCGGCCTTCGCCGGCGCCGATCTCGACACCGGCCTGATCGAGCGGCAGAAGGACTTCCTGTTCCCGGCGGCCCAGGCCGTGCCGCGCGACGCGCTGCTGGTGGCCACCGTCGGCGAACTGCTGTGGGAACAACATGCCGCCCGCCAGGCCGCCCAGGCCAGCGGCGATCCGTGGTCGCCATGGCATGCCCGCGACGGCTGGCGGATGAACCTGTCGGCGGCGCGCAGCATCAGCTTCAGGGATGGCGAGGCGCTGGTCGAGGCCAGCGTGCGCTACCGCGGTGAGCAGTGGCAAATCACCCTGGCCGGCACGACCACCCTGGCCCGCGGCAAGAAGCTCGATGGCGACCGCTTCGCCGTCGAGCTGGATGACCGCCGCCTGATCGCCAGCGTTGTCGCCGTCGACGACAAGCGCAGCATCTTCTTCCAGGGGAGCACCTACTCACTTCTGCGTGACGACCCGCTGCACCGCGTCGATGCCGGCGACAGCCATGGCGGCGGGTTGACCGCGCCGATGCCCGGCAAGGTCGTCGCCCTGCTCGCCCAGCCCGGCCAGAAGGTGGAGAAAGGCACACCGTTGCTGATCCTCGAAGCGATGAAGATGGAACACACCATCACCGCCCCCGCCGCCGGCATCGTCAAGGCCTTTTGCTACGCCGCCGGCGAGCAGGTCGGCGACGGCGCAGCGCTGGTCGAATTCGAGGGCGAGGCGTGAACGGCGGCCAGGACACGGCCGGCGGCACGGCCGAAAAAATGCCCGGGGCTTATCCTAGGTACAAGTTCGGGCACTTTCGGCGTAGCATCGTGTCACATATTCGCTACATTGTGCATCGCCACCCGGCATACGACTCAACCCTGTTCAGGAAGGTGTATCGATGGCCTATGAGATTGTCTGGGAACCCGAAGGAGTCCTGGTGCAGTTTTCCGCGCAGGTCACCGGCAGGGAGCTCATCAACTCCGCCCGACAGATGCAGGGCGACAGCCGCTTCGACGAAGGCCGCTACGTCATCAACGACTTCACCGCGGTCACCGGGCACGAGTTGTCGGAAGAACCGCTGGTCGAGTTGTCGGCGCTGCACTACGGGGCCTACGCTTCCCATCCGAACTGCCGGATCGTCTTCGTCACCACCGACGCCGCCCTCGGCGCCCTGGTCAAGAGCGTACTGATGGCACCCGAGATGGCTTCCTACCAGATCGAGGTTTTCCCGTCCGTGAGCGACGCCCGCGATTGGCTGGAGAGCCAGCCGGACCTGCACGTGATGAGCAACGTCATGGGCTTCCGGATCCGCTAGGCCTCCGTCAGCCCACTGCCGTTTTGCCGGCCGGCCGCTGCCCGGCGTCGCCCGGCCATTCTTTCCGCCCTACCCACCGCCCTGCCCAAGGTCTTCTCGCCATGTCCCTGCCCAGCCAAGTCAAAATCGTCGAAGTCGGCCCGCGCGACGGGTTGCAAAATGAAAAACAGATCGTCCCGACGGCGATCAAGATCGAACTGATCGACCGCCTGGCCGCGGCCGGCCTGCGTAGCATCGAGGCCACCTCCTTCGTCTCGCCCAAGTGGGTGCCGCAGATGGCCGATAACAGCGCCGTGCTGCAGGGCATCAAGCGCCGCCCGGGCACCGACTACCCGGTGCTGACACCCAACCTGCAAGGCTTCGACACGGCCGTGCAGGCCGGCGCCGAGGAAGTGGCGATTTTCGCCGCTGCCTCCGAGAGCTTCTCCCGCCAGAACATCAACTGCTCGATCGCCGAGAGCCTGAAGCGCTTCGAGCCGGTGGTCTCGGCCGCCAGCGCGCTGGAAATCCCGGTCCGCGGCTACGTCTCCTGCGTCGTCGGCTGCCCCTATGAGGGCGCCATCGACCCGCAGCAGGCCGCCGCCGTCGCCCGCACGCTGTTCGAGATGGGCTGCTACGAGGTGTCGCTCGGCGATACCATCGGCGTCGGCACGCCGGCCAGCATCAGCCGGCTGATCGAGGCCTGCGCCCGGGACATCCCGATCGGCCGACTGGCCGGCCATTACCACGACACCTACGGGATGGCCATCGCCAACATCTACGCCTCGCTGCAACTGGGCCTGGCCACGTTCGACGCCTCGGTCGCCGGCCTCGGCGGCTGTCCCTATGCCAAGGGCGCCTCCGGCAACGTCGCCAGCGAGGATGTCGTTTATCTCCTCCACGGCCTGGGCATTGAAACCGGCATCGATCTGGCTACACTGGCGGCTATCGGCGACTGGATCTCCAGCGCCATCAATCGCCCGAATGGCGCCAAGGCCGGCCGGGCTCTCTGCGCCAAAGCCACCGAGTGAGCCTTCTTTCCGCCGTCGCCGATTTCCTCAAGCCTGCCCCCCTGCCTGAACCGCATCTGGCGCGCGCCCTGCGCCAGGTGGCCGAATGGGTCGATCCGGTATTGCGCAATGCCACCCACTTCGACCACCGCCTGGCCGCCCCGGTCGAGCATGCCCTTGGCTATTGCGATGGCCTGGTCGCCGCCCTGCCCGGGCCGATCGACATCGACCGCCAGGCCTTCGTCCGCGATCCGATGGTGCATGCCCTGTTCGCCACCGCCGGCGACATCGAGCAGATGCTCGGGCGCAGCCAGGCCGTGCGTGATTTCCTGGCCGGCCCGGCGTGCTGGGAGGCCGATCATTTCTACGCCCTGCTGGTCGCCCGCCGGCAGCAGAAGAAGCGGCTCGGCATGCGCCAGCACGGCGAGCTGATCGAGAACGACGTGCCGCAACTGGTGCTGTACTTTTCCGATCACTCGCTGATCGAGCCCAACTGCGACCTGGCGCTGACCCGCGAACGCCTGCGCTGCCGGGGGCTGGAAAGCCTGTTGCAGACCTTTCAGGAACACCTCGACGCCCTGCGTCACGAACGCGAGGGGCTGCGTGCCGACGTCTCGGTCGAGCGCGCCCACCTGACCGTCTTGCGCGGCACCACCGCCGGCCGCGAAGTCGAGGTACACACCCGCCACCTGGCCGAACTCGATGCCCGCCTGCGCCGGATCGCCGAATCGCTGATGCCCGACCCGCTGCTCGATGCCCTCGCCGACTTCCTGCGGGCGCCGGAGCCGGCGCTCAGCCTGTCACCGTTCAGCATCACCGTCGACCGTCTCGGCGTCGTCAGCGACCTGGCCGGCGACAGCAACGTGCATACCCTCCATTTCCCGGAACTAAGTACCCGCGACCAGCGTCTTCATCTGGCGATGCTGGCCCGCATCAGCCGCGACGAAGCGCTCGAGGCGGTCGAGACCGTACGCGACCAACAACACCGTTTCATGCTCATCTGAATGATCGCCTCGCCCTGCATCAACCTGTGCAAGATGGACCCGGCCAGCGGCCTGTGCGCCGGCTGCTACCGCACGCTGGAAGAAATCACCGTTTGGTCCGGCGCCGACGACGCCCGGCGGATGCAAATCCTGACCGCCGTGGCCGGGCGTCGCCGGCCGCCGGCCACCCCGCCGGAGCAACCGCCGGAAACTCCGGCACACTGAACCCCCATGGACAACCCGAACGAAGACCCCTACCTCTGCGTCGGCATCTGCATGGCCGACCCTGATTCCGGCTACTGCCTCGGTTGCGGCCGGCCGCCGCTCGGCGCCCCGCAGATCGTCGCCGAGGCCGCTGCCGAAGTGCAGCAGCCGGCCTACGCCACGCACGATCCGGATCACCCGGAATGAGCCTCAAACTGCCCGACTCGCTGCTCGTCCTCGAGCGCGGCTGGCTGTCGGCCAACAACATCCTGTTCCTCGAAGGCGAGGGTGCGACGCTGGTCGACAGCGGTTACGTCACCCACGCCGAACAGACCGTAGCGCTGGTCCGCCAGGCGCTCGGCGGCCGCCGCCTGGCGCGGCTGCTCAATACTCACTCGCACTCCGACCACATCGGCGGCAACGCCGCGCTGCAGGCGGCCTTCGGCTGCCGGATCACGGTCCCGGCCGGGCTGCACGCCAGCATTGCCGACTGGGACGAGAATGCCCTGCTGCTCTCGCCGCTCGGCCAGCAGGCGGCGCGCTTCCAGCACGACAGCCTGATCGGCGCCGGCAACGAGATCGAGATGGGCGGCCTCGTCTGGCAGGCGCTGGCGGTCCCCGGTCACGACATGGAGGCGCTGGCCTACTACAACCCGGAACAGCGCCTGCTGATTTCCGGCGACGCGCTGTGGCAGAACGGCTTCGGCGTCATCTTCCCGGAACTGCTGGGCGAGGCCGACGGCCTGGCCAGTACGCGGGCGACCCTGCAGATGCTGGCCAGCCTGCCCATCAACATCGTCATTCCCGGCCACGGCAGCCCCTTCGCCGAAGTTGATGCGGCATTGGAGCTGGCCTTCCGCCGCCTCGACATGTTCACCGCCGAGATCGAGAAGCTGGCCTGGCATGCGATCAAGGTCATCGTCTCGTTTGCCATGCTCGAACGCCGGCGACTGCCGGCCGAGGCCTTCCGCGCCTTCGTCCGCGAACTGCCCTTCGCTATCGACGTCAATCGGCGCTACCTCGGACTCGACGAGGAAACCCTGGTTGGCCGCGTCGAGCGCGACCTGCTGCTGGTCAACGCGCTGCGCCGCGAGGACGGCTGGATCAGCGCGCCGTAGCACCGGGCTGCTACCCGGCGGGCCGGCAACAGGTCCAAGATGGCATCTCCCAAACCACAAGAGGAGACAAACATGGCCAGCAAGAAAATCCTGATGCTCACCGGCGACTACACCGAAGACTACGAGACCATGGTGCCCTTCCAGGCGCTGCTGATGGTCGGCCACACGGTGCATGCCGCCTGCCCGGGCAAGAAGGCCGGCGAGCAGGTGCGCACGGCGATCCACGACTTCGAGGGCGACCAGACCTATTCCGAGAAGCCGGGCCACAACTTCACGCTCAACGCCAGCTTCGACGAGCTGGACGTCGCCAGCTACGACGCCCTGGTCATTCCCGGCGGCCGCGCCCCGGAATACCTGCGCCTCAATCCCAAGGTGATTGCTGCCGTGCAGCACTTCGCCAAGGCCAACAAGCCGATTGCCGCCATCTGCCACGGCGCCCAGCTGCTCAGCGCCGCCGGCGTTCTCGAGGGGCGGACGTGCAGCGCCTATCCGGCCTGCGCGCCGGAAGTCGCGGCCGCCGGCGGCCGCTATGCCGAGATTCCAGTCGACCAGGCCCACGTCGACGGCAAGCTGGTCACTGCCCCTGCCTGGCCGGCGCATCCGGACTGGCTGGCCAAGTTCCTGCAAGTGCTGGGAACGCGCATCGAGGCCTGATGTCCGAACCGGGCGGCGCCCATCACGCCCGGGAGACTTCCATGTGCGAGATTTACGTCAAGGCCGATCCCATCCTCTACGAGTCGCGTTCGCGCTCGCTGCGCATTCACGGCTGCGTCACCAAGATCCGCCTGGAAAACCTGTTCTGGGACATCCTCGCCGAACTGGCGGCCAGCGATGGCTACACGACCAATCAGCTGATCGCCAAGCTGTACGACGAACTGCTGGAATATCGCGGCGAAATCGACAATTTCGCTTCCTTCCTGCGCGTCTCCTGCCTGCGCTACCTGACGCTGAAGAAAGGCGTCGGCGAACGGCCGGCGCTGGCCGTGGTCGGCCGCAGCGGCTGAATCTCAGCCCTTGGGCAGCGCCTGCTGCACCAGCCGTACCCAGTAGCTGACGCCGAGGCCGAGCAGCTCGTCGTTGAAGTCGTAGTGCGGGTTGTGCAGCGTGCAGCCGCCGGTACCCGGACCGTTGCCGAGCCAGACGTAGCAGCCGGGCTTTTCGCGCAGCATGTAGGCGAAATCCTCGGCGCCCATCGACGGCAGGATGTCGGTCAGCACGTGCTCGCTGCCGAAGATGCCGGTAGCGACCGCGCGGCAGAACTGCGTCTCGGCCACGCTATTCACCGTCGGCGGATAGCGATGGTCGAAATGCACGCTGATCTGCGCCCCGTTGGCCGCGGCGATGCCGCTGCACAGGCGTTCGATGGCTCGTTCGACGTTTTCCTGGACTTCCGGCTTGAAGCTGCGGATGGTGCCGCGCAGCACCACTTCCTCGGGAATGATGTTCCACGCCTCGCCAGCATGGAACTGGGTGACGCTGACCACCGCCGATTCGCAGGGATGCAGGGTGCGGCTGACCACCGTCTGCAGCGCCTGCACCAGTTGCGCCCCGGCGACGATGGAGTCGACGCCCTGATGCGGCATCGCCGCGTGGCAGCCGTGGCCGCGGACGATGATCTCGAAGGCGCAGGTGCCGGCCATCACCGGCCCCGGCATCACCGCCATCTCGCCGACCGGGATACCCGGCCAGTTGTGCAGGCCGAACACCGCCTCGACCGGGAAGCGCTCGAACAGGCCGTCCTCGATCATCACCGCCGCCCCGCCCTCGGATTCCTCGGCCGGCTGGAAGATGAACACGGCCGTGCCGTCGAAATCGGGATGCGCCGCCAGGTAGCGGGCGGCGCCGAGCAGCATCGCCGTGTGCCCGTCGTGGCCGCAGGCGTGCATCTTCCCCTGATACTTCGAGTGGTGCGGGAATTCGTTCAGTTCGGCGAGCGGCAGCGCATCCATGTCGGCGCGCAGGCCGATCATCCTGGCCGAAGTGCCGGCTCGCAGCACGCCGACGACGCCGGTCTTGGCGATGCCGCGCTGCACTTCCAGCCCGTAGCGCTCCAGTTCGCGCGCTACCAGGTCGGCAGTGCGGTACTCGTCGAAGGCCAGTTCCGGATGGGCGTGGATGTCGCGCCGCTGCGCCGTCAGTTCGGCGAGGAAGGGCAGTTCGAGCAGGGGCTGGGTCGGGGGCATGTCGGTCTCCTTTTGCTTACTTATTGACCCGGCCGGGGCACCGGTCGTTCCCGCCACTTGGCGCTGGCGCCGAGGCGACCGTCACCGTGCCTGACAAGCGCCGTGCGGGCACCGAAAAACGGTGCGGACGACCCGGAACACGGGCTGGCCGGCCCTCCATTATGCCGCGGCTTGCTACGGCACGCCGCCTTGATTATGCTGCGCTGCATGCAACTCATCCTGATCAGCGGTCTCTCCGGCTCCGGCAAATCCGTCGCCCTCAATCTGCTGGAAGACTCCGGCTACTACTGTGTGGACAACCTGCCGGTGGTGATGCTGACGGTGCTGGTGCGGATGTTGAAGGAGGAGCACACGCGCAAGGTGGCGGTGGCCATCGACGCCCGTTCCGGGCACGGCATCGAACTGCTGCCGGAAAAACTGCGCAAGCTGGGCGAGGAGGGCGTCAATCCGACCTTCCTCTACCTGCATTCCGATGCCGACACCCTGCTCAAACGCTATTCCGAATCGCGCCGCCGGCATCCGCTGGCCACCACCGGGCAAACGCTGGAGGAAGCGATCCGCGCCGAACGCGAACTGCTCGAACCGATTTCCGGCCTCGGCCACCGCATCGACACCAGCGGCCTGAAGGCCAACGCCCTGCGCGAGTGGGTGCGCCAGTTCATCGAAGCCGAACCGGGCCAGGGCCTGACGCTGATGTTCGAGTCCTTCGGTTTCAAGCACGGCATTCCGCTCGACGCCGATCTGGTCTTCGACGCCCGCTGCCTGCCCAACCCGCACTACGATATGGCCTTGCGGCCGCAGACCGGACGCGACCAAGCGGTCATCGATTTCCTTGAAGCCGAAGAGGAAGTCGTCGCCATGCGCGACGACATCGCCCGCTTCGTCGCCACCTGGCTGCCGGCCTACATCCGCGACAATCGCAACTACCTGACGGTGGCCATTGGCTGCACCGGCGGCCAGCACCGCTCGGTGTACATCGCCGAGTGGCTCGGCCGCGAATTCGCCAAACGCGCCCGCGTGCTGGTCCGTCACCGCACCCTGGCCGGTACTTGAAATCCTGGCTGGTCCTGCTCCGGCCGGGCGACTGGCTGGTCGTTCTCGCCGGCGCCCTGCTCGTCGGCCTGAGCATTCCGCTGTTCTGGCAAGGCGGCCTGGCCGATCGCGCCATCATCCGCCAGGAAGGTAAGGTATTCGCCGAAGTCGACCTGCGCACGCGCCGCCAGCTGGAAGTCGCCGGCCCGCTCGGCGTCACGCTGATCGCCGTCGAACCCGGCCGCGCCCGCGTCGTCAGCGATCCCGGGCCGCGCCAGTACTGCGTCCGCCAGGGCTGGCTGATGCGCCCCGGCGAAATCGCCATCTGCGCCCCCAACCGCGTCAGCCTGCAGATCGCCGGCCGCACCCGCGTCTATGACTCGCTCAGTTACTGACCTCACGGTCACTGCCGAGGATCGCCGCGTCGCCTGGCTGGCCACCGCGGCGGTCGGCCTGTCGCTGGTGGACGCCGCGATCCCGACACCGCTGCCGGGCATCAAACCGGGCCTGGCCAACATCGTCACGCTGGTGGTGCTGCTGCGCTACGGCTGGGGCACCGCCGTCTGGGTCAGCGTCCTGCGCGTACTGGCCGGCAGCCTGCTGCTCGGCCATTTCCTCGCCCCCGGCTTCTTCCTGTCACTGACCGGCACCGCGCTCAGCCTGCTGACCCTCGGCCTGGTCCGCCATCTGCCGACGCGCTGGTTCGGCCCGGTGACGCTGTCCATCTTCGCCGCCTTCGCCCACATCGGCGGCCAGCTGCTGCTCGCCCGCCTGTGGTTGATCCCGCACGACGGGGTGTTCCTGCTGACCCCGCTGTTCGCCGCCGCGGCCCTGGTCTTCGGCACCATCAACGGCCTGATCGCGGCTAAACTGCTGGTTGAACCCTCGGAAGACCCGCCATGTCCCAAACCGTCTGCCTCGCCCTGACCGGCGCGTCCGGCATGCCCTACGGGCTGCGCCTGCTGGACTGCCTGCTGGCCGCCGGCTGCCGCGTGCAACTGCTGTATTCGCCTGCAGCCCAGGTGGTCGCCCGGCAGGAGCTGGATTTCGAACTCCCCTCGCGCCCGGCCGAAGCCCGCGCCGCCCTGCTCGCCCGCCTGCAGCCGGCCGATCCCGAACTACTGGCGGTCTATGGCCGCGAGGAATGGTTCGCCCCGGTCGCCTCCGGCTCCAATCCGCCCGATGCGATGGTCGTCTGCCCGTGCTCGATGGGCACGCTGGCCGCGATCGCCCAGGGCCTGGCCGCCAACCTGATCGGCCGCGCCGCCGACGTGGTGCTCAAGGAAGGCCGCAAGCTGGTGCTGGTTCCACGTGAAACGCCGTTTTCGGCCATCCACCTGGAAAACATGCTGCGCCTGTCACGTGCCGGCGCGGTGATCCTGCCGCCCAGCCCGGGCTTCTACCATCACCCGCAGCAGGTGCAGGATCTGGTCGATTTCGTCGTCGCCCGCATCCTTGATCAGCTGGCCGTGCCGCATGCGCTGATGGCGCGCTGGGGCGAATGATGGGCTGGTTCGACTTCGCCCGCGCCCCCTCCGGCACCACGGTCGAGACCCTGCGGCTGCCGATCTTTCCGCTGAACACGGTGCTGTTTCCCGGCGGCGTCCAGCCGCTGAAGATTTTCGAGCAGCGCTACCTGGACATGGCCGCCGCCTGCCTGAAGGACAACCGCCCCTTCGGCATCTGCCTGATCGCCAGCGGCAACGAAACCGGCAAGGCGGCCGAGCCGCACCCGGTCGGCACGCTGGCGACGATTGCCGACTGGGAGATGGAACAGCTCGGCATCCTGCAGATCACCGCCCGCGGCGGCCGGCGTTTCCGCATCATCGAGACGCGGATCAATGCCGACAACCTGCTCGAAGCCACGGTCGAACTGCTCGCCGAAGAGGAACCGGCGGCGCTGCCGGCCGAGCGCCGGCGGCTGTTGCCGCTACTTCAGCGCATCGTCGCCGACCTCGGGCCCGAGCGCATGCCCGAGCCGCACCACTTCGACGAGGCGGAATGGGTCGGCTACCGGATCACCGAAGTGCTGCCGATCCAGAACCTGGCCAAGCAGAAGCTGCTGGAACTGGAAGATCCGCTGGCGCGGCTGGAAATCCTCGAAACCTTCCTCGACCAGCGCAAACTGCTCGGCTGAACGGGCCGGCGAACCGGCCCGCAGCGTTCAGAGGATTTGCGTCAGCGTCTCGCGCTGTTCCAGTTCCTCGCGGAAATGCAACATTTCCAGGCCCAGTGCATCACGCGAGGAAAGCAGGCCGATCGGCCGGCCGCTCGGATCGACCACCGGCATGTGCCGGAAACCGCCTTCGAACATCAGGTGCAGGGCATGGCCGAAGGGCTTGTCCGGCCCGATGCTCTGCGGGTTTTCGGTCATCACGGCGCTGACCGGCGTGCTCAACGGATCGAGGCCATCGGCCAGCACCTTGAAGGCCAGATCGCGCTCGGTGCAGATGCCGACCAGAGAACCGCTTTCGGCGTCGACGACGAGCGTCGCCGCCGCCCCATTCTTCTTCATGTGTACAGCGACGGCACGAACACTTTTCTCCGGCGTCGACATCAGGAAGTCACGATTCTGGATGACCTTGATCACGGCACGATTCGGCATGGCTTGTCTCCTTGCTGGTTGGGGGCTTCAAGGAAGACAGGGGCAGTTGCCGAAAAGTTTCCCGTAATTACGCATTATCCAATTCATTCACCCAATACTCAGGCTTGGCCATCCGACCGCTCGCCCGCCGCGGCCGCCAGACAGGCTGCATAGGCGCGCTTGGCCGTCGGCGCCAGTTGCTTGACCCGGTACTCGGCGCGCGAAGCGCTGGCCCGGTCGGGATGCGACTCGACCGCCAGCAACCGCTGCGGCGGCCGCGAGCGCGTGTAACGGGCGCCGACGCCTCGTTGATGGGCGGCATAGCGCGCCGCGACGTCGGTGGTGATGCCGGTGTAGATGCTGCCATCCACACACTCGATCAGATAGAGGAACCACGCCTTCACGGCTGGTCCGTCAGATGGGCCAACGCCTGCGCCAGCCCGCCCTCGACAATCGTGCAGGAAACGCCAAGCATCAGATTGACCGGCAGCGCGAAATCCTCGATCGCCATGCCTTGCGGATCCACCGGCCGGCCATCGCGCCAGCTCGCGTCGGCGCCGTAATATTCGGCCAGCTTGGCGCGTTGCGGCCGGTCATCGGCCAGATAGCCGATGACGCGCTTGCCGAGCGCCAGGGCATAGCCGACTTCGAAACAGGTGCCGGAATCCGGCTCGCAGCCGCGAAAGGGATTCAGGTTGGCGAGCAGCACATCGGCCTGCGCGATCAGTTCGAGATTGGCACGGCAGATGCCGGCCGCCGTACTCGCCTCGTTATCCAGCGGCACCAGCGCCTGATGCCCGGCCGCCGCCAGGCAGGCGCGGACGGCCTCGGCCCAGGCCAGCACATCCGGGCGAAATACGTCGGGACCGGCGAGATAGATTTTCATGGACAGGCAGCTCCTGAAACGTGGCAATGAGACAACTTGCAGAACCCGCATTGTCCGACCGGACGGCCCGGAGACCAAGGCTTTCGCCGTTGCCCAAGATTTGTGCAAGGCAACAAAAGGCTGTCTCGTCAAAGGTCTGGCTCAACAGCCCAGAGCCGACCCACAGACTTGTCCACAGCTTCCGGGGATAAATCGGGCGCAGGCATTATACTGTTCATATGCACAGTAATCGCCGCATCGCCCACCTCGACATGGATGCCTTCTTCGCCTCCGTCGAGTTGCTGCACTACCCGGAATTGCGCGGCCAGCCCGTGGTCGTCGGCGGCCGCCGGGTCGATCAGCCACGCCTGCGTCCCGACGGCAGCCGGGAGTTCGCCCGTCTGCGCGACTATGCCGGGCGCGGCGTCGTCACCACCTCGACCTACGAAGCCCGGGCGCTCGGCGTCTTTTCCGCCATGGGCCTGATGAAGGCGGCGCAACTGGCGCCCGAGGCCATCCTGCTACCGGCCAATTTCGACGCCTACCGCGACTGCTCGCGGCGCTTCAAGGCGGCCGTGGCGACGATCGCGCCGCACATCGAGGATCGCGGCATCGACGAGATCTACATCGACCTCAGCGAACTGCCGCAGGACAGCCTGAGCCTGGCCCGGCAGATCAAGCAGGCAGTGTTTGACGCCACCGGCCTCTCCTGCTCGATCGGCATCACCCCGAACAAGCTGCTGGCGAAAATCGCCTCCGACCTGGACAAGCCGGACGGCATCACCCTTCTCGGCCCGGATGACGTTGCGACGCGAATCTGGCCGTTGCCGGCGCGCAAGATCAACGGGATCGGCCCGAAGGCAACGGAAAAACTCGGCCAACTCGGCATCGCCAGCATCGGCCAGCTGGCCGCCGCGCCACTCGAGCTGCTGGTCCGTCACTTCGGCCAGCGCAGCGGCGCCTGGCTGCACCGCGTCGCCCACGGCCGCGACGAGCGCCCGGTGGTCGTCGAGCAGGAACCGAAGTCGATCAGCCGCGAAAGCACCTTCGAGCGCGACCTGCACCCACGCCTGGACCGCGCCGAACTGTCGGAAATCTTCACCGGTCTCTGCCGCCGGGTCGCCGACGACCTGCAGCGCAAGGGCTACACCAGCCGCACCATCGGCATCAAACTGCGTTTTTCCGATTTCCACGCCGTCACCCGCGACCTCACCCTGCCCGCCCCCACCGCCGATGCCGCAGCCATCCGCCGCGCCGCCGGCGAATGCCTGAAGCGCATCCCGCTGGAACAGCGCATCCGCCTGCTCGGCGTGCGCGCCGGCGGGCTCGTTCCGCTCAAGACGTCAGGCCTCGGCAGCGAAGACATCCAGCCGGAGCTGCCACTGTTCCGGTAAATAACCGCAGTCGCCGCGAAACCAAAGCACGCCCAGCGCGCCCGCCGCCAATGTTTGCCCGGGCGAATTCAGCTGGCGAGGCGGCCCGCCCGGCCGATCGACAGCCAGAGTCGCAGCGTGGCATAGAAACTTTCGGGATCGACCGGTTTGGTCACGAAGTCGTTCATGCCGGCCTCCAGACAGTGCCGGCGGTCTTCGGCGAAGGCATTGGCGGTCATCGCCACGATCGGGATGCCCTGCCAGCCGGGCAATTGGCGAATCTGCCGGGTAGCCTCGAGGCCGTCCATGACCGGCATCTGCATGTCCATCAGCACCAGCGCGAAGGGTTTTTCGCGAGCCATGGCCAGCGCTTCAGCGCCGTCGGCCACCGCCGTCACGATCATTCCGGCATCGGCGAGGAAGGTCGCCGCCACCTCGCGATTGATCGGTTCGTCTTCAACCAGCAGGATGGCACTGCCGAGAAACTCGCTGAGCAATTTGGCTTCGGTGCTGAGCTTCTCGGCCGCCGGCGCATCCGCCGCCGCGCCGGCGGCGCAGCTCTCCAACCAGACGGTGAACCAGAAGGTGCTGCCCACCCCGAGCTCGCTGCTGGCGCCCGATTCGCCAGCCATCAACTCGACCAGTCGCTTGGTGATCGCCAGGCCGAGGCCGGTACCCCCGTATTTCCGGGTCGTGGAGGCATCGGCTTGCTCGAACGGAGCGAATAGCCTCGGCATGATTTCCGGCGCGATGCCGATGCCGCTGTCCTCGACTTCGACGCGGATCTGCAGCTTGCCGTCGCGCTCGTCGAGCTGGCGAATGCGCACCGCGACCTCGCCGGTTTCGGTGAATTTGATGGCGTTGGTGGTCAGGTTGAGCAGCGCCTGGGTAAAGCGCATGACATCGCCCCGCACCCGCCGGCCGCTCGGTGCGCAGCTCACGCTCAGCTTCAGTGCCTTGGCCGTCGCCCGGTCCTGGACCATGGAAACAATGTTGGCGAGAACTTCGCCGAGCTCGAATTCGCTCAGTTGCAGCTCGAGTTTTCCGGCTTCGATCTTGGACAGATCGAGCACGTCGTTGATCACGGCCAGCAGATGCTGGGCGGAGCGGTCGATCTTGCCGAGCAGTTCTTCCTGCCGCGGATCGACATGGCCGCGCCTGATGATGTGGGCGATGCCGATGATGGCATTCAGCGGTGTGCGGATTTCGTGGCTCATATTGGCCAGGAAGGCGCTCTTGGCCCGATTCGCCCCCTCGGCCGCTTCGCGGGCGGCAATCCAGGATTGCTCGGCCTTCTTGCGGACGGTGTTGTCGACCACCGTGGACAGGCTGTGCAGGAACTTGCCCTGCTCGTCGTAAACCGCCCGGGCGTGCAGCAGCAGCGGCAGCAGGCTGCCGTCCTTGCGGCGGAACTCGATTTCCAGGCCGCTCATTTCACCGGCAACCTTGAACCGGGGAAAATTCTCCTGGAAGACTGCCTGGCTTTCGGCAGTCATCAGATCGACCGCCCGCCGCTGGCCGATCAGTTCTTTCCGGCCATAGCCCAGCCAGTCGCATTCGGTGGCGTTGATATTGACGAAAACGCCGTCGGCATCGAGGGAATGGTAGCCGCAGGGCGCCCGGTTGTAGAGGTCGGACAACTGGGCGGTGCGCTCTTCGACCAGGGCTTCGAGCGAGTTGCGATGCCTTTCCAGTTCGCTTTCGACGCGCCGGCGTTCGCTGACATCGGCCACCGAGGCCAGGGCGTAGTGCTCCCCATCCACGTCCATGCTGCTCAGGCTGATTTCGACGAAGAATTCGCTGCCGTCGCTACGGACGCCGCGAATATCGCGGACCAGGGACATCGGCCGCTTTTGCCCCGGCGTCCTGAAGAAGGCTTTCCGCTCCCCGACGTGGCGTTGGCGAATGCTCTCCGGCACCAGGATTTCCACGGACTGGCCGAGGAGTTGTCCCGGGGCGTAGCCGAACATCGTTTCCAGGGCCGGGTTGGCCATCAGCATGCGACCGCTCGGGTCGATGACCAGCAAGCCCTCCAGGCAAGACTCCCAGACCTGGCGGAAACGCACTTCGCTGCTTGCCTGAGCCACCTCGGCCCGGTACAGGTCGGAAATGTCGACAAAGGTCAGGACGGCGCCGGCGCTGTTCCCCAGTTCGTTACGATAGGGGTCGATCTGCATCAGGAAATGGAATTCGCCCTGATGGACGCGCTCGACCACCGAACTGCCAGTGGCCACGACGTCATTGATCGCGGCCCGCAGGTCGGGCAGATGCAGGTGACAGGGAAGACCGTACAGGGACTGCCCGAGGTCGCTGGCGACCAGGCCGAAGATGCGCGTCGCCAGCGGGTTGTAGCGGGTAACGTGGCCTTCCCGATCCACCACGATCAGGCTGTTGCGGATGGAGTTCTGGATATTGCCCAGCGTCGTGTTGAGCAGCATCGCCTCCTGGGACTTGACGCGCAACTCGTCGTTGAGGGTGGTCAGCTCTTCGTTGGAGGCCTGCAGCTCTTCGTTGGAAGCCTGCAGTTCCTCGCTGGACGACTGGACCTCTTCGTTGAGCGACTGCAGTTCCTCATTGGAGGCTTCAAGTTCCTCGATTACCGCCTGCAAGTGTTCGCGGGTGTCGGCCAGTTCCTGACGCAGCCGGACGATGTCCTCGCTCCGCCCATCGTCCTCGGACAGGACGACGGTGCCGGAGGGCAGACGGGTTTCTTCAAAGCTGAACAGGTAGGTCCATTCGCCGCTGTCCGGGGTCGAATCGACCCGCCGGAGGACCGGACGGACGCGGAAGGCTTCGCCATCGACCATGATCTCGACCGGCACGCCCTCCAGATGGTTCAGCCCCTCCTGGATCAGCCGGTAGCCGACGGCTTTCAGTTCATTGCGCAATTCCGGCAGGCAGAGGGCGAAGACGGAAAAATCGGCGGTGTCCTCGGGCAGGGAAAAATAGCGGCGCGACGGGCCAAAGAAGTGCAGCGGTTCGAAGCTGCCATTGACCAACACCCCCGGCGGCCCGTAGGCCCCGGCAATGGTCGCCAGAGCGGCACTTTGCAGCGACTGCCGCTGGGGAGCGACGGTCGCCCGCGCCAGAGCGGGGCGCAAGGCCGCGGCGATTGGCATGGCCAGACGGGCAAAGCGCAGCGGCCGCGGCGCCACGCCGGTGCGTCGGCGATAGACCTTCTGGCCGCCGTCGAGGCTCTCGAACAAGGGCGAATTGAAACCGGTCGATTCCGAGCGACCGAGCAGCAACAGCCCGTCCGGGTTCAAGGCGTAGTGGAAGGTATTGATCAGTTCGGCCTGCTGCTCGGCCTTGAAATAGATGAGCAGATTGCGGCAACTGACCAGGTCCATCTTGATGAACGGCGGATGGGCGCTGACGTCATGATGCGAGAAGATGCACATTTCGCGGATCGCCTTCTTGATCCGCCAGGCCCCGCCCTCCGGGGCGAACCAGCGCTCGCGGCGCTCCGCCGTCAGACCGGCCAGGCCTTCGCTCGGATACACACCGGCGCGGGCGAATTCCAGAGCGCCCTGGTCGATGTCGGTGGCGAAAACGTGAACGGCGAAACCGCTCAGCCGCTCGGCCAGGATCTCGGCGAGCAGAATGGCAATCGAGTAAGGCTCTTCGCCAGTCGCGCAGCCCGGCACCCAGACGCGGATGGAATCGCCGGGAAGCTTGCCGGCAATCAGCCGGCGCAGCGTTTTATCCAGGGCGTCGAAGGCCGCCGGATCACGGAAAAAGGATGACACCGAGATCATGAACGATTGGTGCAGCTTCTGCAGTTCATCCGGTTGCGCCGTCACATGGGCCAGATAGTCCTCGAGCGACGCCAGTCCCAGGCTGCGACAGCGCCGGATCGTCTGGCGGCGCAGCGTATTTTCCTTGTATTGCTCGAGGTCGAGGCCGGTCGCGGCAGCTACCCGACGAAACAGCTCGGCGAAAGTCTGCTTGTTGGCATCGACCGGTTCCGCGCTCCTGGCCTCCTTGAGCCCGTCGATCCGGTTCAGCCAGGCGGCGATCTGTTCCGTCCCACCGATCAGGTCGGCGACGCCGGCGGCGATCGCCGCTTCCGGCATGCCTGGCTGTACCGCCTCCTCCGGCAACTGGACGATGACCGTACCGCGCAGGGCGTTGACCGCCCCGGCGCCGGCAGTGCCGTCTTGGCCCGAACCGGAAACGATGACGGCAACCGCCTGATCGCCGCAGCTCTCGGCCACTGATTGGAAAAGCCGGTCAACGGAAGGCGCGATGCGGTCGGTCTCATGGCTCGCTTGCAGGGCGATGCAGGCGCCCCGCACGGCGATGTGATGGCCGGGTGGGCAGACATAAACGTGATCGGCCAGCAGCGGTTCGCCGTCGCGCGCTTGGCTCACGGTCAATGCACTGTGTTCAGCCAGCAGCTCCGGCAGGTTGCTCGGTTGCTTGGGCGACATGTGGTGCGCCACCACATAGGCGGTCGTGCCTTGACATAGCAAGCCACGAAGAATGGGGCGCAGTGCCTGCAAGCCGCCCGCCGACGCCCCGAAGGCGACCACATGAAGCGCTTGCTGTTGATTCCCGTTTGCTGCCAAAGCCCCTCCAGACGGGATGCCAAGGGATCCCGGAACAACGATTGCAGGCATTTCACATTTGCCACGGATTGTAGCGAGCCCGGCCACTGCCTGCCATCCTAACAGCACCGAAAACCGCTTGCTCCAGGCCTGTCCGGCTTTGATCTGCTATCGATCAGAAAACAAAAAAGCCAACCTGTGGTGGTTGGCTTTTTAACTTGCAGATCAACAATCTGCCTGAATTCGATGTGGAGCGGGCGATGGGAACCACACCTATCCCGGCTTCCCCACATAAACCTTTGATTTAATGCGCCCTTCGAGCGGACGAGTTACTACAACTGTACCACGGTTTTGTAGTCGGCTGATTGGATTGCTCGGACGTTGGATATCCGGCAGCCCCCCCGCCCTCTCCTTCCTCCCAGTATGAATAAGGGCGATACCCCAATGGAAGATCGCCCTTTTAGAACTTATTTTGTAAGCGCTCAGTTGAGGCGTTGAGCGGTCTTCATAAGTGACTCAGGAATTTCTGCGACAGAAACCACCGTCAAGGAGCCATCGGATTTTGATGTTTTAGTATCAATAGCCTCTAGTGCTTCATTAATCCTCTCAGCAGGGAGTGAGTACATAGCACTTGTATTGGGATCAACGATCAGCATACCGATGATAATGCCGCCAAAAAGTATGTTGCCAACGTACCAACCATTGACTTGAGCAGAAACAACAACTTCTTTAGTTTCAAACCCTTCTTTTTGATATTTGATGGTGTAGATCTCTGGCTTAAAGTAGCCTGCACCGCGATTCAAGACTACCGTAAATGGTGAAACTCCTGTATGGATTTTCTCCCCGGCCCGGTTAGTGACACTAACTGTGGCACCATCAGGAATGCTTGTAATTGATAGCGGTTGGGTTGAGCCTTCCATAATCGTTGCACACCCAGTTAGCGCCAATATTACCGCTCCAGCCAATATTGCTTTTTTCATAAACTCCCCTATTTTATAAACACTCATGTCACTTGACACTTTTGTCATTTTGTCATAATGGCTTTGATTTGTCTCTACCACCTAAGTCATAGATATTTGCATATGCATTTACTGTAGTCGTAATAATAGACGCTTCGGCATTTGCGACGGTGATGCCTTCACGCTTTCATTATTGGATCAACGCACGCTTGATTTCGGCAACCTTCACACTTCGTTGCGGGTTAATTTGCAGGCCCGTTTTACTGACGCAATGGATATTCCGAAATGTTCAGCTGTTGTCTTGATGCTGGCTTTCGGAATCCGAGCATTCCGCCAGCTCAACACCTCTGCATCATCAATTGCCTTCTTACGTCCAAGATGGCGGCCTTCGGCTCGGGCACGTTCCAAGCCTGCCATTTGACGCGCCTTCATGTTCGAGCGCTCTAGTTCTGCAACCGCAGCCAGCATCGTCAGCATTAGCTTCCCCGCATCGGTGGAAAGGTCGAAGCCCTCACGCATTGAGACAACCGAGACGCCTTTGTACTTCAGGGTCTCGACCGTTGTCAGCACATCGATGGTGTCTCGCCCTAATCGATCAATGGCGGCGACGACCACCGTATCACCGTCACGCACGTATGCCAGCAGGGATTCCATAGCGGGGCGCTGTGCGGCTGGAATCGCTCCAGAAACCCCATCATCTGAAAATACCTTACTGACGTTGTAGCGGCCCTCTATGGCACGGCGCTGGTTCTCGCAGCTTTGGTCGTCGGTCGAAACTCGGGTGTAGGCGATAACAGTCATGAATGACTCTCGAATGGCGCAGAAGGTATGGCTCGGATCATACGGTGGCTCAGAATTCAAATCAACGTATTTGGTCCAACTCCTCGACCCGGCCATTGCGATGGCGCGGAACCCCTACCTTCTGCGCCACTTGCCCTTTTCGGGCCACGTACTCACGGTCTCGAAATAAGTCGAATTCGATGACCGAGATGCGCCTGGCTGACTATACTCATTGTCATGCGCCACTGATTTACGAAAGTCGTCAGCATGACCAAAACACTTCTTGCAGTCACCCTTGCCACCTTCAGCATTACCTCGTTTGCCGAGTCACGGGTGACTTATGTTGGTGGCGGGCGCAACGCTTGCTCGGATAGCAGTGCGGCGTGCGCACAAGTCGATGCGAATAACCGCGCTCAGTCTGAGCGGGATTCCCGCCAGTACCAGCGTGATCAAGACCGCGCCCAAGCATACGTAGATCGAGAGCGACGCCGCGACGAGGAGCGGCGAAACGACCGGCACCGCTACTAGAAAAGAAAAACCGCCAGCAGGCACAAGACCAGCAACGGTTAAAGAATATGAAAATGGATTACAGCAAATATCGTTTTACTGCGGTCGTAGATTGGATCGACCTGGAGGTGCATACGATCAATCGACATCCCGCATGGCGTATCCACGAGGCCAGTGCTGGTGCGTTCTCCTACGTTACCGGCCTTGATCCGGCAACCGGCGTTAACATCATGCAAAGCGGCGCACAACGGGAGAACACCCCAACCTCGCGCTTTCTCGTTCGCGTCCAGAACCCACCACGCTTTGCTGCAATGACAGAGGCCCTCTCCTCCATTGAGGATCGCGACCCTGAGGCTGCCGTTACCGTGCGCAGCATCGAAGTGTCACTAGACGCATACCGCAGGCCAGGCACGACTGACGAGCAGCTTGCGGAGATGGCCGGCTACATGCTCCGGGGCGTGAATCGACCGGAGGGAGCCTACGAGGCTCCGCGCTTCTTCGACTGGCGGGGGTTGACCGAACAGCGACACGGCAGGCAAGCGGTAGAGTCCGCCATTCTTCGCGGCAGGACGGCGATGTATGGGAATGCCGATGATCCCTACATCGTTCGCGGCTACTTGAAGAACTACGACACCTTCAAAAACGACAACGGTACAGCCGAACGTCGAGACATCACCGACTTGCTTCAGCACCGGGCGCGTGTAGAGGTTCGCTTGCAAGGCACACACTGCCCTGTCGCCACCCTGAATGACCTTAGGAACTTCCAATTCCAGTCACTTGGTAAGTTTTTCAAATTCCGTGAGCCGACCAATGCCAGCGAGGGAGTGCTGGCGATTGTCGTGGCGAAAATGCCCAGCTTCGGAAATACGATCAACGGGGCCGGCGAGGCTATTCCTGCATCCCGTAATCGGGGGCGTTCGCGGAAGAGCAGGCCGCACACGAAGGCAAGCGCATTGAACGAGAGGGCGCGCGACCAGCTGAGGAAACTATCCTGCCGATGGATATTCAATAAGGATATTTGTGACAAAAATTCGGGCGCTGACGCCACCGTCGGCGACCGCCGACCGCCACCGCGTAGGCGCCAACCAGATACCCGGATCACCCAATGAATACAGGGACATTCCGGTGGAGGGATGAGGCTATCGTGACAATGATGATTGGGTAGCCTGCGGGGAGTTCTAATTACTTCACAATATGCTCCCCCTCCCCAGATATCTGCCCCTTTGACGCAGTACACCAACTGACATTGCATGAACCTGAGAATGCTAGAGATACGGGTTGCAACTGAGATGCAACCGGGATGCAACCAATTTCACATCGTGAAATGTAAGATTCGGCCAGAACAGGCGGGGGCGAATCACTCACACCTCTATAGGACCTTACATAATCCTAGAAAAATGCTGCGCCAGTGATCCCCTGCGTTAGCAATTTTTTTCCAACCCGCGACATAACCTTATACACCTTGCGCTCGCATGGTCGGCTTCTCGCGCCCGTTCGCTTTTTTCAGGCGTAGAGCGTGTTTAACGGCCCTCATGCCCGCGCTGGCGTCAAACTTACCGAGGTCGAGAAGGCAGGGGAAGGCAAGCCGGTCTATGATTGACTTCATCTCAACAGCATCGCGGTCTTTGGCGTAACGGGTTGCGGTTTGAGTTCGACCGCGTTCATGCCCCATCAACTGCGCGCACAACCGTTCAGTCAGTTCGAGCCGTTCAAGCGCTGTGGCGAAATTGTGCCTGAGTGAGTGAAAGGTCTTCTTCCCGTTGCGCTCGATTTCCAGCTTGTTCCCCAAGAATCTTTCGTTGAACCATGAACCGGCGGGTTTGCCGTAACCCTTCGTATCGTCGCGCTTGAGTTCGGGAAATAGGCGCACGTGTCCAGCCTTCCGCAGCGCTATGACATACTCTGGGAAACCCGCCCTCACAATTACATCATGCAACGGAACGACTCGCAGAGCATTGACCGTCTTTAGCGATTTATCCGACTGCACATCGTTGTCGTCAATATCGGCCTTATCGGGCTGACTCAAATTGAAATCAAGATACCAGACGGCCCCGTCCTGTTCGGGTTGAACAACGTCGTCGAGGTACAGCTGTGCCAGCTCATTGAGGCGCCCGCCTGTCGTCAATGCCAACAGCGGAAGCCAATAATAGTGTGGTCGCCAGTGCGTCGCGCCCGAATGATGGAACCTACCCGCACCTTCAACAAACCAGCGCTGTGAGAAAATCGCCGCCAACTCATCGTAGCTAAGTACGTCGCGGGCGTCTTGGGGGCGAGCCTTTTTGGTAACACCCCACTCGCGCTTGAAACCCGACGCTGGATTCGCGTGCATCATGCCTTTCTTGTCGGCGTAGTTCAGAATCTCCGCTATGCGCCCGACGTGCCCCCTCACAGTATCGTCGTTCTTGCGCGCTAATCCCTCGCGTTCGGCTATCTCGATGAGGTCGTGCAGCGACTCAACCTTGAAACGACGACGGGATTGATAGATGTCGGTCGGCATTGCCTTCAACCGACGAGCGTATTCGTGGATCGTTTCGACTTCGATGGAGCCAAGCTGCGGGTCATCCATCAACTCGATGAACAGCCCAGCTTCCGTTGTCATGCGGCGACTCTGGTCTTCACCCCACTTACGGTGATTGCGGTAAAGCGCGAACAGCTCAGAGAAACGCTTGTGCCCATGCTTGACCGTAATTGCATCCGAAATCACAACCCCTTCGCCAAAGGGCTTGGGCAGGGCTACAGCGGCTTTTTTCAGCCCGGGCGACACCCCGGTAGCCACACGCTTTCGGCAGCGCTCTACAGCGCTTTTCTGAACCAGGCACGCCGAGAGTGGGACGTCTGCAACTTCGTCGAGGAAGAACCCCGCCCGGTCTCCATGTGCGAAAACCGACGCCTCCGTCATGCCGCGCTCGATCAAACCGCTAAGAGCGACGATGCTCTCGGCAAATCGGAAAATCCCGCTGACCGGGATGTTCTCGCCTTTGTCGCGAATAGAGCCGACGATGTAACTGCCATCGTAGTCTCGTTCAACTTCGTCAAGGTCGGACACATACCAGCCAAGCCACCGCTCTGCGTGCGTGAAAACCGATGCACGGTCATTCAGCAATTCCCCCAACAGCTCGGCGTCCCGAAGCCCTATAGCCTTCGCTGCCCCACAAATGGCGATCAGCCCTTCGCCGTGCAGTAGCGGGTTCGCTGTTGTGAGCTTTTCGATGTCGAGCGACATGAATTTTTCTCGCCACTGGAATTGAATTTTAAGGCCGGTAAGTTTAGCCGCATTCCAATCGCGGAGACCTGTCGAGGCGTGTATCTCCCGACGTCCCACAACCCCTCTCAAGCGCTCGGGCACCGCGATGCGAACGACGTAGATACCGCTTGGGCGACGATACAGACCAGAGACTCCGAACATAAGACCACCTTGTAGTAGCCTTACGGGGGAGAGTGACCGCGCATGAAACAAATACCATTAAATTCATGCACTTACTTGTCACATGGAGCGGGCGATGGGAATCGAACCCACGGCTCTAGCTTGGGAAGCTAGGGTATTACCATTATACGACGCCCGCTCTGGGCTTCAGGTCGGCATTCTAA
>PHCU01000054.1 GCA_002842345.1 Betaproteobacteria bacterium HGW-Betaproteobacteria-12
CCCGCCGCAGCGGGTGCGTGATCCGGGTCGGGTCGTACATCCGCTGGCTGAAGCAACCGCCCTTCTGGCAGCCGCGCGGATTGAAGTCGGGCAGTTCCGGATTGACCTGCTCGTACTCGGCCGCCTGCTCCTCGCGATAGACCAGGCCATCCTTGACATAGACATCCCAGGAACAGTGCGCCTGGTACCAGCAGTTCAGATGGTGGGTCGAACGGACAACCTTGTCCCAGGTCCATTGGGCGCGGTAAACGTCCTTCCAGGTGGAGTATTGCGGGATCTTCCCGCCGCCGGCGATTTCCGCGGCCTGCACGACGAAATTGGGCAAGGCGAGGCCGCCGGTGGTGGCCGCGATCCCCTTGAGAAAGCTGCGACGATCGAGATTGATGCTCACGGACGCTCTCCTTTCTTGTAGAACTTGACCGGCGATCCCTGCCCCATCTGGCGCCCGGCATCGCGCGGGTGCTTGGTAAACGGCCCGAACAGATCCTGCCATTTGCGCGAAATCAGCAGGTCCATCAGTTCGGAAGTCTCACCATTGCGCACGCGCTCACGTTCGTCTTCGATCTTCTTCAGCACGTCCGGCACGCGCGGGCCGAACAGCGAGATCAGGTAGTCGGTCGGAATCCGCGGCTCGTCGGTCGCATCGCCGTTTTCATCGAGCCTGGGCGGCGACAGCGGCGGCACGTAGAAAACGTTCGGGCGTGTCCCGTATTCGGAATGCAGGGGCAAGGCCACCTTGTACTTGTGCACCAGCTTGAAGATCGGCCCTTCCTGGTCGTCGAGATAGCCGACGAAGCGGATGCGCCCCGGACATTGACGCGAGCAGGCGGTGGTGACGCCTTCGTCGATGCGCGGGTAGCAGAAGATGCACTTCTGGGAAACTTCCTCGACCTCGTTGTAATAGATCTTCTTGTACGGGCAGGCTTCCTGGCAGAAGCGGTGGCCGCGGCACTTGTCCTCGTTGATCAGGACGATGCCGTCCTCCTCGCGCTTCTCGATCGCCTTGCGCGGGCACGCTTCGAGGCAGGCCGGGTGGGTGCAGTGATTGCAGATCCGCGGCAGGTAGAAATAGTAGCTGTTGGGGTATTCGCCGCCGCCAATGTCTTCGTCCCAGTTCGGGCCCTTGCCGGCATGGCCGCCATCGGCCATCAGATGGGCATCCGGCTTGCCGCCGAAGGCCACCTCCTGGTGATTGAAATCCCAGGCCTTGCCGAACTCTTCCACCGTCGGCCGGTGACCGCGCTGCGCCACGCCATCCTTGAAACCGCCCCCCATGTTCTCGTAGTTGAGCGGCGTCCCGGTGCCGGGTTGGGTGTTCACCGTATTCCAGTACATGTGGGACATGCCTTCGCGCTTGGTCCACAGGGTCTTGCAGGCGATGGTGCAGGTCTGGCAGCCGAGGCACTTGTTGAGGTCCATGACCATCGCGACTTGTCTTTTGCTCATGATGCTTCCTCAGGCGTCCAGGGCCAGCTCGGCCCAATCGATGGAGAAGGCTTTGATGCCGGCCCGCTCGTCGTTGGCGCCCAGCCAGACGGCAAAGCCGATCTGCGTCTTCTTGCCGGCGACCAGCGGCGCCACTTCCTTGCCGAAGCCGAGAGCACGGGTAATGACCACGTTCCAGGTATCGCCCGCAGCCTCGCCTTGGGCGCTGCTCTTGATCTTGGCCCCCGGCCGCGAACTGCCGATACCGGTGGCGACGATGGACATGGGCTTGTCCTTGTTGGCGGCCCAGCGCAGGAACTGAACCGGCGCCCCGTCCCCGCCCATGGTGATCAGCGGCGGATTGCCGCTGACCGGCAAGGCGACTGCCAGGGCGTCGGGGAAATCCTTGCCGGCCGGCGAAACGCCTTGCCAGGTGGCGCGGATCGCCCAGGTTTCACCATCATGAACGCTGGCCACCCGCAGCGACTTGACGCCGCCGTAAGGCCTGCCTTCCCACGAATTGCGAATGTATTCGGTCGGCTGCATCGGCAGCGGGGTCGGCATCAGGGCAATCTCCTCACCGGGGATCCGCGCCCAGCCGCTTGCCGCCGGCGCCAGGAAATCGCTGATTTTTGCTACGCGTTGGCTCCTCACCATGGTCTCCTTGTCTGTCGAATTTTGTCCGACAATCATAATATACGCTAGCGTACTTATATCGCAACTGGCGGAGAAAAGCATTCGTTTACTGCAGATTTTTCTGCCCCGGAAGGGCTTTTCATGCGCGGGCTTGATCTGCATCAAGCGGCGGCGACCGGCTGCGGAATCGCGTTGATTTGACCACCCAGTCGCATCGGCGTTGACCAGTCGATATCGTCCCCTTGGCCGGTCCTTGTCGAGCGGGAGCTGTGTGCCCACTGCCGCCTGTCGGGCCGTCAGGGTTTCAACGGCAGGTATCAGAGTCGACCAGTCGCCACGAGCGACCAACCAATGCCGGCCCCTCGGCCAATCCGGATCTTTGCAACAGCGGGTGTCCGAGTCTCGAAACTTGGTCGCTTTGAGGATGTCGACCAAAATGACATTCTCGAGTTACTGTCGCTGCCCAAATCAAGCTGGGAACTGTTTGAATCGCTGGCACGGGGAGTCAGTGGCTACTATGTCGGCCCGCCACTTGACTCCAAAATCGCCTATATTCAGAAACGCCTTGAGAAACGGAGGAAGAAGCCGTGACCGTCCGTAAATCCGAATTCGAAAAGCTCCTCGGTCGAGTTGTGAGCCAAGGTGTTGCTCGTGCTGATTCCGGGCTGCTACGCGAGGTCGCCGAAAAGCTCTGGTATGGTCGCAGCGTGCCCAATCTTTCGAAATTTCCCGAGCCCGAGCGCCGTGAGGCTGGCTATCTGGTCGATCGCCTGGCGCGCGTGAATGTGATGGCGGTGGCACGCAAGCAGAAGGTACTGGCCGCTTTGACCCCATACAAGCCATCCACTCCAGATTCGCAGGTCCGGCACAGAGACGTATTGGCCGTCACGTGGGGCGCCCGCGAAGATCTGACGCCTCGTATGGCCGAACTTTTGCCGTACCAGACACGAACCTACGAAGCCGAGAGAAAGGCGCGCGCAAAGAAGCTACGGGAGCAGGCTTTCCGGCAGGTTTTAGAGTGGAGCAGCCAATCAAATGGCTGCTTATCCGAGGCGTCGAATTTCCGCTCCTGGCCTGCTACTGTCTGATGACGTGGGCGTAGTCAGGAATACGATTTTTGGTGGTCAGGTGTGATGCGAAACGCTGGTCCACTGGAGCGATATTCCGCACACCGGCCATCCGGGCAAGCGCAAAGCGTGCCATTGACCAACATCGTGAGCGGTTCGGGGTCGCGCCGATCTGCCAGCTGTTGCAGGTCGCCCATCATCGAACACCAGAAGGCCGGACGAAAAATTCATCTCTTCGTCCGTGAAAACAAACTAGCAGGCGGCAAGGCAGCACCGTTCAGTTATTTCGGCCCTGTCAATTACCGCAGCCATCAAGGCAGCGAACCGACGAGCGCCACGTTCACGCTTGAATGCTGATGAACAGTTTCGCTAGTTCGTCACTTTCGCAACTCCCGGAATGCCGACCCGCACACAGCCCTTCGTCATGCTTCCGCAACAGGCGGGCCGCAGTTGATCGAACTGGGCGCGCCTTGAACCACTGGCGCTATGCCGCCAGCTTTGTCCGCAAGTAAGACACGGCGACGCGGGCCAGTTCGCCCGGCCGGTAGCGGTTGCGCAGATTGCACTGCTCGCAGATATCCCCCTGCTCGGCCAGGGCTTCGCGGCGCTGCAGCGCCGCGCGCAGGCTCAGATCGGCGACATGGCCGAGCGGATGGCTTTCGCGGATGTCGTTGAAGCAGTAGGTGTAATGACCGCTGGCCGAAATCAGCATGTTGGTATTGCGCGGCACGCACTTGAATTCGTTGTTGCGCCACTGCTGGAAGATATCCGCGGCGCCTGGAATGAAGGCCGTTTCCTGGCTACCGAGGCGATGGCGCTTGATTTCGGCGCGCAGACGTTCGTGATCCGGCTGGCCGGCGGTCTTCTGTGCCCCGGCCCGGTCGTAATAGGTCGGCGACATGTGCAGGTTGTCGATGCCGTTGCCACGCAACCAGGCCACGGTTGCGTCGAGCGTATCGAGACATTCGCTGGTCGGCGACAGATTGATCACCAGCCGCGTCTTCTTCAGCAGCCGCCCGGCGGCCAGGATGCCGTCCATCACTGCCTGCTGGTCGAGATTGGTGTGCACCGACTGATAGACCGCCGGATCGATGCTGGAAAACGAGATCATCAGCGTATGGATGACGCCGTCGAGCTGTTGCAGGCGCGCTTCGGACAGGCGGCTGCCGTTGGTCGCCATGTCGAAGGTCAGCGGATTGCCGCGCAGGCGCTCGATGAAGTGCTCGAACTGCGGATGGGTGGTCGGCTCGCCATAACCGGCGATCACGCAGCGAAACACATCCTGCGGCTGCAGACGAGCAAGCGTCTGCTCGAAGGTGTCCGCAGTCGAGATCGTCGGGTTGTCGATCATGTGGCGCGGGCACATGGCGCAGCGCGCATTGCACTTGCTGGTCCACTCCCAGTTGGCGACGACGCGGTAAGGGGCTTTGCTCATCAGTTGGCACTCCAGTTAGGGCCGGACGTCCCGGCAACGGCGACTAGGCTCGGCTGCCGGCATTAAGAGAATCTTAAGCACCGATAAAATGCAGCCGGAAACCCGGCGGCAGCGTCGATGCGGAGTCATGGCCAGGGCGATATGTAGGAAAATAGTGCCCTTTCGCGCTTTCCCTCAGTTACATGACTTCAGCGACCCCCGACAGCCTAGCCAAGCACACCCCGATGATGCGCCAGTACCTGGCGCTCAAGGCGAACCATCCAAACACCCTGCTTTTCTACCGGATGGGCGATTTCTACGAGCTGTTCCACGAGGATGCGGAAAAGGCGGCGCGGCTGCTGGACATCACGTTGACCACGCGCGGGCAGTCGGCCGGGGTGCCGATAAGAATGTGCGGCGTGCCCTTCCATTCGCTGGAGCCTTACCTGGCGCGCCTGGTCAAGCTCGGCGAGTCGGCGGTGATCTGCGAGCAGATCGGCGATCCGGCGACCAGCAAGGGGCCGGTCGACCGCGCCGTGGCGCGCATCGTCACGCCGGGCACGCTGACCGATGCGGCGCTGATCGACGACAAGCAGGATATCTGGCTGCTGGCGGTGACCACACAGCGCAACACCGCCGGCATTGCCCGGCTCAATCTGGCGAGCGGCGAGTTCATCCTGCTCGAAGTGCCGGCCGAGCAGATCCCGGCGACGCTGGAGCGCATCCGCCCGGCGGAAATCCTCTATCCGGAAAGCTGGACGCCGAATTTCGGGGTGGATGTGGCGCGCACCCGCCAGCCGGACTGGTATTTCGAATTTGACTCGGCGCGGCGCCTGCTGTGCGAGCAGTTCGAAGTCGCCTCGCTCGCCGGTTTCGGCGCCGAAGGGCTGAAGCCGGCGATTGCCGCGGCTGGCGCCCTGCTGCAATACGCGCAGGCGACGCAGTCGGGCAAGTTGCCGCATTTGCGCGGCCTGACCGTGGAAATCGAGGGCGCCTATCTCGGCCTCGATCTGGCCACCCGGCGCAATCTGGAGCTGACCGAAACGCTGCGTGGCCAGCCGTCGCCGACGCTGTTTTCACTGCTCGACAACTGCGTCACCAGCATGGGCTCGCGCCTGCTGCGCCACACGCTGCACCATCCGCTACGCGCACGCGACATTCCAGCCGCCCGCCACGGCGCGGTCGAGGTACTGCTGGAAGACTACGGCCGGCTGGCGGGCGAAACGCGCAAGGCCCTGCGCGGCATCGCCGATATCGAACGCATCGCTGGCCGCATCGCGCTGCGTAACGCCCGGCCGCGCGACCTGGCCAGCCTGCGCGAATCGCTGGCCCGACTCGACGGCTTACGCGCGCCGCTGGCCGACAGCCCGGCGCCGCTGGTCGCCCAAATTTTTGGCGAACTGGAAACCCCCTATCCGGCGCTCGAATTGCTGGTTCGCGCCGTCGCCGCCGAACCCGGCGCCCAGGTGCGTGACGGCGGCGTCATCGCCCCGGGCTACGATGCCGATCTCGACGAACTGCGCTCGCTGAACGACAACTGCGGCGCCTTCCTGGTCGACATGGAAGTCCGCGAACGCGAGCGCAGCGGCATCAATAGTCTGAAGGTCGAGTTCAACAAGGTGCATGGCTTCTACATCGAGGTCACGCACGCCAATGTGGACAAGATTCCCGACGACTACCGCCGGCGGCAGACGCTGAAGAACGCCGAGCGCTACATCACGCCGGAGCTGAAGGCCTTCGAGGACAAGGCGCTATCGGCCCAGGAACGCTCGCTGGCGCGCGAGAAGCTGCTCTACGAGGGCATCCTCGATGCGCTGCTGCCGGTCGTGCCAACGTTGCAGACCATCGCCCGCGCCATCGCCCAACTCGACCTGCTGGCCGGCTTCGCCGAGGCGGCGTTGAAGCGCAACTGGTGCAAGCCGGAATTCGCCGAGGAAACGCAGCTGGCCATCGTCGCCGGTCGCCATCCGGTGGTCGAGGGCGAACTGACCAACCAGGCCGAGACCTTCATCGCCAACGACTGCCTGTTGGCCGAAGACCGGCGGCTACTGCTGATCACCGGCCCGAACATGGGCGGTAAATCGACCTACATGCGCCAGGTGGCGCTGATCGCGCTGCTCGCCCACATCGGCAGCTACGTGCCGGCCGAGCGCTGCCTGCTCGGGCCGCTCGACCGCATCTTCACCCGCATCGGCGCTTCCGACGACCTGGCGTCCGGCCGCTCAACCTTCATGGTCGAAATGACTGAAGCGGCGGCCATCCTGCACCACGCGACGCCGCAGAGCCTGGTGCTGATGGACGAAATCGGCCGCGGCACCTCCACGTTTGACGGCATGGCGCTGGCCTTCGCCATCCTGCGTCATTTGATCGACAAGAACCGCAGTCTGACGTTGTTCGCCACGCACTATTTCGAGATGACCCGGCTGTCGCACGAGTATGCCGAACTGGCCAACGTCCATCTCGGCGCCGTCGAGCACAACGACCGCATTGTCTTCATGCACGCCGTCGAGGAAGGCCCGGCCAACCAGAGCTACGGCATCCAGGTCGCGGCGCTGGCCGGCATTCCGACTGCCGTGGTGCGCGCCGCCAGGAAGCAGCTGCGCGAATTCGAGCAGCGTGCCACGGTCGATCCGCTGCAACCGGATCTGTTCGCCCAGGGCGATCCGGAACCGGCCGAACCCGAGCCGCACCCGGTCGTCGAACACCTGGCGGCCATCGACCCGGACAGCTTGACGCCGCGTGAGGCGCTCGATGCGCTGTATGCCCTGAAGGGCCTCCTGCGTTGAGCCGCTGGCTGGTCCTGCTGCTGCTCGCCTGCACCCTGCCGGCGAGTGCGGAAACCTGGCGCTTCGGCCTGATCGGCGATACCCCCTACAGCGAAGGCGAACGCATCGAACTACCGAAAATGCTGGCGGCGATGACCGACAGTCCGGTCGATTTCATCTTCCACATCGGCGATATCAAGAACGGCCAGTCGCCCTGTGACGACGCCGTGCTCGCCGATCGTCACGCGCTGTTCAACGCCAGCCGCGTGCCCTTCATCTATCTGCCCGGCGACAATGAATGGACCGACTGCCGGCGCGTCTCCAACGGCTCTTACGATTCTCTGGAACGCCTGGACAAGCTGCGCCAACTGTTCTGGCACGAACCTTATTCGCTGGGCCAGCGGCGCCTGCCCCTGGAACGCCAGCCCGGCGACTATCCGGAGCATTCGCGCTTGCGCGTCGGGCCGGTGCTGTTCGTCACCTTCAACCTGCCCGGCGACGACAACAACTACGGTCCGGGCGAAGAACCACGGCCCGAGTTCGCCGCGCGCCAGCCACAGGTACTGGCCTGGCTGGCTGACAGTTTCGACTTGGCCCGGCGTGAACGGCTCGCCGGCATCGTGCTGCTGTTCCAGGCCAATCCGGGTTTTGCGAATTATTCCCGCGGCCTGCCGCATCGCGCCTATCGTGATTTCCTTGACGAGCTGCAGCGCGAACTGGCGAACTTTGCCGGGCAGGTGGTAGTCGTACATGGCGACACCCACATCAGCCGCGTTGACCATCCGCTACGTGATCCAGATGGCCAGCCGCTACCCCGCTTCACCCGCGTCGAGACTTTCGGCTATCCGTTGATGGGCTGGACGCGCGGCATCATCGATACTGAAAGTCCTGAATTGTTCCGTTTCGAAAGCACCCCCTGGCCGGCACACAAGGAATAGCCATGGCAACCGATAACAGCTTGAGTCCCGATGAGGAACCCCGCCGCAGCACCCTCGATGCGCTGACCGATCCCATCCTGCTCGAGTTCGGCGCCACCTGGTGCGGCTATTGCCAAGCTGCCCAGCCACTGATTGCCGCCGCCCTGGAGCAGTACCCTGATCTGTCGCACATGCGCATCGAGGATGGCCCGGGTCGCCGGCTCGGCCGTTCGTTCCACGTCAAGCTGTGGCCGACCCTGATCCTGATGCATCAGGGTAGCGAGCTCGCCCGCCTGGTCCGTCCGACCAGCAGCGATGAAATCATCGCTGCCCTCGCCCACCTCAGGCAACCCTGAAACTTTTCGCGGCAGGTACCTGACGATCAGCCGCCGATCGCCCGGATGCGGGCCGGGCGGCGCCAACAGGCCGGCACCTGGAGGCTGGCCAGATCGGTTTCACTGGCGGCAAATATTTCCCGGGCCCGCGCCAGACGATCCATCTCGTCCCGCGAAATGCCGGCGATCAGCTCGAACCACGCCTGGATATGTTTCATGTCGGCTCCCATCTCAAAGTCGATTGAACTGAAGCGGCGTTTGCTATCGCCGCCACGCATGGGAGCAATATATACGACTACTGTTTATTTGTACAGTAGTCGAAATTTGCTTATCAATCGGGCGTCGGAGGCCAGAAACGACAATGCCCGTCGTAACGGGCATTGATGTCGGGATGGGAAGCCGGCCTTAGTGGCAGGTCTCCTCGTCGTCGTCCGGGTTGTGCACATGGCCGTGTTCGATTTCCTCGGCACTGGCCGAGCGGATCGTCCGCACCGTGCAGGTAAACACCAAGGCCATGCCGGCCAGCGGGTGGTTACCGTCGAGCACAACCTTGTCGTCAGCGATGTCGGTGACACGATAGATGACGAAATCGTCGTCGTTGCCATCTTCCGGGCCGCCTTCGAACTGCATGCCGACCTGCAGTTCCTTGGGGAAGTCCTTGCGCGGTTCGATCTGGACCATTTCGGCATCGTAGTCGCCGAAGGCCTCGTCCGGCTGCAGCTTGACCTGGACCGATTCGCCGATCTTCTTGCCCTGCAGCGCTTCCTCGATCTTCGGGAAAATGTCGTCATAGCCGCCATGCAGATAGATGAGTGGCTCGCGGCCTTCGTCGACCACCTCGCCATCCGGATCGGTGACGTGGTAGTCGAGGGTGATGACGGTATCCTTGGCAACCTGCATGTTCATGAATTCATTTCCTTGACGAGGCGCAGCACGTCCAGTGCGTGGCCTTTGTAATTAACGTTGTACAGCGCGTGGCGAATGATACCTGCGCGATCGATGATGAAGGTGGATCGGGCAATGCCGAATTTTCGCTGGCCATCCACCTCCCTGGCCTGCCAGACGCCGTACTGCTTGCAGACCGTCCCTTCTTCGTCCGACAGCAGTTCCAGACCGATGCCTTCCTTGTCGCGGAATTCCGCATGTTTCAGGCAGTCGTCGCGGCTGATGCCGAAGACCAGGCAGTCCTGCTTGTGAAAATCCTGTTCGTGATCCGAAAAGTCGGTCGCTTCCTTGGTACAGCAGGGCGTCCCGTCCTTGGCGTAGAAGAACAGCACAATGCGTTTTCGGCCCAGATGGGCTGCCAGATCGACCGTCTCCATATCGGCATCCGGCAAGGCAAACGACGGGGCAACTTCGCCAACCTTGAGCAGCATGTTGTTCTCCTGGAGCGCTCTCTTCGGGGGACTGCTGAGAACGATTCTAGCGGAGGCACCTGCCGTGGTCGACGCCTTTGTTTGCTTATTTTCCGGGAACTTTTTCAGGGATCTGAACGAAGCTTTCGTCCTGCCGGATCATGCCCAGTTCAAAGCGGGCCCGCTCCTCGATCGCGTCGTAGCCCTGCTTGAGGTCGCGGACCTCGGCATCGAGGCCGGCGTTGCGGATTTCCAGCTTGCGCGTCGCTTCCTTCTGCACCTGCAGCTGACGGTCGTGTTCCCAGACCCGAAGCCATCCCCCCTTACCCAGCCACAGCGGATACTGAAGGAGGACGATCAGGGCGACCAGGCCGCCCGTCAGCCAGCGCATCGCGCTTGATTAACGCAGGTTGTAGAAGGTTTCGCGACCCGGGTAGGAAGCGGTATCGCCGAGATCTTCCTCGATGCGCAGCAACTGGTTGTACTTGGCGATGCGGTCCGAGCGCGACAGCGAACCGGTCTTGATCTGGCCGGCGTTGAGGCCGACGGCAATGTCGGCGATGGTGCTGTCCTCGGTTTCGCCGGAACGGTGCGAGATCACCGCGGTGTAGCCGGCGCGCTTGGCCATTTCGACGGCGGCGAAGGTTTCCGACAGCGTGCCGATCTGGTTGATCTTGATCAGGATGGAGTTGGCGATGCCCTTCTGGATGCCTTCCTTGAAAATGCGGGTGTTGGTGACGAAGATGTCGTCGCCGACGATCTGCACCTTGCTGCCGAGACGGTCGGTCAACAGCTTCCAGCCATCCCAGTCGGCTTCGGACATGCCGTCCTCGATCGAAACGATCGGGAACTGGTCGGCCAAATTGGCCAGGTAGTCGGTGAACTGGGCCGAGGTCAGTTGCAGGCCTTCGCCGGACAGGTGGTACTTGCCGTCCTTGTAAAACTCGGAGGCGGCGCAGTCGAGGGCCAGCAGCACGTCCTGGCCCGGCACGTAGCCGGCGGCCTCGATCGCTTGCATGATCAGTTGCAGCGCTTCGGCATGGCTGCCCAGGTTCGGGGCGAAACCGCCTTCGTCGCCAACGGCGGTCGAATGACCGGCCTTGTCGAGCAGCTTCTTCAGCGCGTGGAAGATTTCGGCGCCGCAGCGCAGGGCCTCGCGGAAGGTGTTGGCACCGACCGGCATGACCATGAATTCCTGGATGTCCAGGCTGTTGTTGGCGTGCTCGCCGCCATTGATGATGTTCATCATCGGCACCGGCATCTGCATCGGCGCCATGCCGCCAAAGTAGCGGTACAGCGGCAGGCCGGATTCCTCGGCGGCGGCCTTGGCGACGGCCATCGAGACAGCCAGGATGGCGTTGGCGCCGAGGCGCGACTTGTTGTCGGTGCCGTCGAGCTCGATCATCGTCTGGTCGATGAAAGCCTGTTCCTGGGCGTCGAGGCCGATGATCGCCTCGGAAATCTCGGTGTTGATGTTCTCTACCGCCTGCATCACACCCTTGCCGAGGTAACGGCTCTTGTCGCCATCGCGTAACTCGATGGCCTCACGGGTACCGGTCGAGGCACCGGACGGCACGGCGGCACGCCCCATGACACCGGACTCGAGTAGCACATCGGCCTCGACCGTGGGATTGCCACGGGAATCCAGAATTTCACGGGCGACGACATCAACGATTGAACTCATATTTCTTCCTTATAAACAGAAGGTTGAGAAAACAAATTAAAGTGAATTATCAATACAGGAGGCGACCAGCATATTCAATTCGGCGGCGTTTTTCGTGCCTTGCGGGCGGCCAGGCACTTACTTCAGTTCCTCGAAGCCCGCCGCCTTGGTTGCCCGGTCGAGCGCCGCCAGGGTCGCCAGCAGGCTTTCCATGCGCGGCAGCGGCCAGCTGTTCGGCCCGTCCGACCAGGCTTTTTCCGGACACGGATGGGTCTCCATGAACAGCCCGGAAATGCCGACCGCGACGGCCGCCCGCGCCAGCACCGGAACGAACTCGCGCTGACCGCCGGAAGTCGTACCCTGACCACCCGGCAGCTGCACCGAGTGGGTGGCATCGAACACCACCGGGCAACCGGTCTCACGCATGATCGCCAGGCTGCGCATGTCGGAGACCAGGTTGTTGTAGCCGAAGGAGGCACCGCGCTCGCAGACCATCAGGTTATCGGCGCCGTTGTTCACTTCGCGCGCCTTGTCGACGACGTTCTTCATGTCGCCCGGCGCCAGGAACTGGCCCTTCTTGATATTCACCGGCTTGCCGCAAGAGGCCACGGCATGGATGAAATCGGTCTGCCGGCAGAGGAAGGCTGGGGTCTGCAGCACGTCGACGGCCGCGGCGACCTGGGCGATCTGGTCGACCTCATGGACGTCGGTCAGCACCGGCACACCAATCTGCCGCCGCACCTCGGACAGGATACGCAGCCCCTCATCGATGCCGAGACCGCGTACCGACTTGCCGGAACTGCGGTTGGCCTTGTCGTAGGAGGCCTTGAAGATGTAGTTGATACCCAGGCGGGCGCAAACTTCCTTCAAGTGGCCGGCGATATCCAGGCACAGCTGTTCGGACTCCGCCGTACACGGCCCGGCGATCAGGAACAGGGGGTGGTCGAGTCCGGCGTCGAAGCCGCAGAGTTTCATCCCTGTTTTGCCTGTTGCTGACTGGCCAGCGCCGCCTTCACGTAGGACGTGAACAGCGGATGGCCCTGACGCGGATTGGAGGTGAATTCCGGATGGAACTGGCAGCCAACGAACCACGGATGGACGTCCGCCGACAGTTCGACCATTTCGCACAGATCGGTACCCGGGGCACGACCGGCAACGATCAGGCCCTTTTCTTCGAGCTGGGCGAGCAAGGTGTTATTGACTTCGTAGCGATGGCGATGGCGCTCGGTGATTTCCGGCGCACCGTAAATCTGGCGGGCCAGCGAGCTGTCGGCCAGCTTGCAGACCTGGGCGCCGAGGCGCATGGTGCCGCCGATATCGGACTCTTCGCTGCGCTTCTCGACCTTGCCGGAGGCATCGAGCCATTCGGTGATCAGGCCGATCACCGGGAACGGCGTGTCGGCGACGAACTCGGTCGAATGCGCATCCTTCATGCCGGCGACGTTGCGGGCGAATTCCACGACAGCCATCTGCATGCCGAGACAGATGCCCAGGTAAGGCACCTTGTTCTCGCGGGCGTAGCGGATCGCCGCGATCTTGCCTTCGGTGCCGCGCCGGCCGAAGCCACCCGGCACCAGGATCGCGTCCATGCTCTCGAGCACCCCGGTGCCGTCCTTCTCGATGTTCTCGGAATCGATGTACTCGATATCGACCTTGCTGCGGGTATGGATGCCGGCATGCTTGATCGCCTCGATCAGCGACTTGTAGGACTCGGTCAGATCGACGTACTTGCCGACGAAGGCGATGCGCACGGTGTTCAGCGGGTGCTCCATGGCTTCGATCAGCTTTTCCCAGACCGACAGATCGGCGGCCTTGGCCAGGATGTTCAGCTTGTGGCAGACGATCTCATCAAGCATCTGCTCGTGCAGCATGCCCGGGATCTTGTAGATCGAGTCGGCATCGAGACACTCGATCACGGCTTCCGGCATGACGTTACAGAACAACGCGATCTTGCGGCGCTCCTCGACCGGAATCGAGCGGTCGGCACGGCACAGCAGGATGTCCGGCTGGATACCGATTTCACGCAGTTCTTTGACCGAGTGCTGGGTCGGCTTGGTCTTCAGTTCGCCGGCGGTCGGGATGTAGGGCAGCAACGTCAGATGCATGTAGCAGACGTTGTTGCGACCTTCCTGAATGCCCATCTGGCGGATGGCTTCCAGGAACGGCAGCGACTCGATGTCGCCGACCGTGCCGCCGACCTCGACGATGGCCACGTCGGCGCCTTCGGCGCCAGCCTTGATCTTGATCTTGATCTCGTCAGTGATGTGCGGAATGACCTGAACGGTCTTGCCGAGATACTCGCCACGGCGTTCCTTCTTGATCACGGTGTCGTAGATCTGGCCGGTGGTGAAGTTGTTGCGCTTGGTCATGCGGGCGCTGGTGAAGCGCTCGTAGTGCCCCAGATCAAGATCGGTCTCGGCGCCATCCTCGGTGACGAAGACCTCTCCATGCTGGAAGGGACTCATCGTGCCGGGATCGACGTTGATGTAGGGGTCAAGCTTGAGGTGGGTAACCTTGATGCCGCGGGATTCCAGAATGGCCCCCAGCGACGCGGCGGCGATGCCTTTGCCCAGCGAGGACACGACACCACCTGTAACGAAAACGTATTTGGTCATGGAAAGACAGGCTGCGGGAAAGCCGAATGATAGCCGATAAGGCCGAAAATTCCCAAGTCTCGACGGCGCGACATGCACTCCGCACAGCGTCCGCCGTGCCGCCGCCGACACATAAGGAAGCATCGATTTGCTAGAATCGGCGGCTTCCCTGCCAGCAGACATGCGCTTGAAAAACGTTCTCGTCATCACCTACTCCCAGACCGGCCAACTGGCCGACGTCACCGCTCAGGTCGTCGCGCCGCTGCGGGCGGCCGGTCACTTTGTCCATCAGGAAGTCCTGCAGCCGGTCACACCCTTTCCCTGGCCGTGGCCCATCGTCCAGTTCGTCGATGCCATGCCCGAGTGCGTCCAGGAAGATCCGCCGCCGCTGCAGCCGCTTGGCATCCCGGCCGACATCGATTTCGATCTGGTCATCCTCAGCTACCAGGTCTGGTATCTCTCCCCGGCCCTGCCGATCACCGCCTTCATGCAGTCGACCACAGCCCGGCGCCTGCTTGCCGGCAAACCGGTGGTCACCGTGGTGGCTTGCCGCAACATGTGGCTAGCGGCGCACGATGCAATGAAGCGGATGATTTCCTCCGTCGGCGGCCAGCTGCGCGACCACGTGGTGCTGGTCGACCAGGGGCATGCCCTGGCCACCTTCGTCACCACCCCGCGCTGGGTGCTGACCGGCCAGCGCGACCGCTGGCTGGGCCTGCCGCCGGCCGGCGTGGCGCCAGCGGAAATCCGCCGTGCCGGCCGCTTCGGCCACGCCCTGGTCGATGCCCTCGCTGCAGATCGCGAAAAACTGGATGCACCGATGCTGACCGGCCTGCAGGCAGTCGCCGTCAATCCGCGTCTGGCCATCAGCGAACGCGCCGTGCGCCGCGCCTTTGGCGTCTGGTCGCGGCTGATCCGCAGCTTCGGCCAGCGCGGCGACTGGCAGCGGCGGCCGATCCTGCTGGTTTTCGCCCTCTACCTGATCACCATGATCCTGACCGTGGTCCCCGTCAGCCTGTTGCTACAATGGCTGCTCGCCCCCCTGCTCCGACCGCGTCTGGAGCGCATGCGCCGGCAGCTTGAACTGCCCTCCGGCTCGCAGGATTTCAATCTCGCCAAATATGAACACTAGCGACCAGGTTTACATCACCCGAACCGCCAGCTTCCTGCCCAACACGCCGGTCGACAACGACGGTATCGAGGGAGTGCTCGGGATGATTGCCGGCAAGCCGTCGCGGGCGCGGCGCATCATCCTGCGCAGCAACGGCATCCGCCAGCGCCATTACGCCCTCGATCCGGCGACCGGCAAGCAGACGCACACCAATGCCCAACTGACGGCCGAAGCCGTACGCGGCCTGTTCGCTGACGATGCGGCGCTGGCCGCCATCGACTGCCTGGCTGCCGGCACCTCCCGCCCGGACCAGCTGATGCCCGGACACGCGGTGATGGTGCATGGCGAACTGGGCAATCCGCCGTGCGAGGTGGTATCCACCGCCGGCATCTGCGTTTCCGGCGTCACCGCCCTCAAATACGCCTACATGTCGGTGCTTTGCGACTTTTCGCAGACCGCCGTGGCGGTCGGTTCCGAACTGGCCTCGGCCGGCCTGCATGCACGCAACTTCGAGGCGGAGTCGGTGCATCGCCTGGCCGAACTGGCAACCAACCCGGAAGTCGCCTTCGAGAAGGACTTCCTGCGCTGGATGCTGTCCGATGGCGCCGGTGCCTTCCTGCTGCAGAAGCAGCCGAACCCGGGCGGCATTTCGCTGCGCATCGACTGGATCGAAGTCCTGTCGCAAGCCGACTCCATGCAGGTCTGCATGTACGCCGGCGGCGAAAAACAGGATGACGGCACGCTCAAGGGCTGGCAGGAGTTTTCCGCCGAGGCCTGGACCCAGCGCTCGGTATTCGCCGTCAAGCAGGACGTCCGCCTGCTCAACGCGGCGGTGATCGAGGAAACTTTCGGCAAACCGGTACGCCAGGCCATGGGCAAATACGGCCTGCGCGCCGAGGACATCGACTACCTGCTGCCGCATATGTCCTCCGAGTACTTTCACCAGCCGATCGCCGAGTGCATCGCCTCCTCGGGATTCCCCATCCCCGAGGAAAAGTGGTTCACCAACCTGCACACCAAGGGCAATACCGGCGCGGCATCGGTCTACATCATGGTCGATGAACTATTGCGCAGCGGCCGACTCAAGCACGGCGACCGCCTGCTCTGCATGGTGCCGGAAAGCGGTCGCTTCACCGGCGCCCTGATTCATCTGACCGCCGTCGACCATGCGTGAAAACGAGGTTCCGCAGGAAAACAACTGCACCCTGGAGGGCCATCGCAAGGCGGTCTATGCGCGCGGCGACGATGGCCGCATACGCCTCGTTGCGACGACCGGCTGGGAGGTCGAAGAGATCGTCACGCGTCAGGCCGTCGAAGACCTCGACCGGCTGACCGCGGATGCCCGGCAACGGGCACTGGCCGGCCAGACCAGCCCGCTCGAATATCACATGCACCGCCGGCGCCTCGACCTGACGCTGCTATCGCAGCTGACCGGCCTGTGGCAATGGCGCATCCGCCGGCACTTCCGTCCGGATGTCTTCGCCGGACTGGGGCCATCGCTGCTCGCCCGCTATGCCGAGGCGATGGGTATCGGCGTCGAAGAACTGAAGAAAGTCGATTGATGGAATTCCAGCACCGCCACGCCTCTCACTGCGAGAGCGGCGTCATGTCCTCGCTGCTCAGCCATCACGGCCTGCCGATGTCGGAGGCGATGGCTTTCGGGTTGTCCTCGGCACTCTCCTTCGCCTACCTGCCGATCATCAAGATCTACGGCCTGCCGCTGGTCTCCTACCGGATGCCGCCGCGGCACATCGTTAAGGGACTGCAGAAGCCGCTCGGCCTGAACATGCGTTTCGAGACCTTCCGCACGCCGGAAGCCGGCGAGGCGCGACTGAACGAATTGCTGCGCCAGGGCAAGCTGGTCGGCATGCAGACCTCGATCTTCTGGCTGCCCTACATTCCGCAGGACCTGCGCTTTCACTTCAACGCCCACAACGTGCTGGCTTTTGGTCGCGACGGGCAATCCGGCGACTACCTGTTGTCCGACCCGGTGGCCGAGCACGCCGTCACCTGCGCCCCGGCCGACCTCGCCCGCGCCCGCTTCGCCAAGGGCTTGCTGGCCCCCAAGGGCCTGCTCTACTACCCGGAAAACACCCCAGCCACGCCGGCCTGGGAACAGATACTGCCCAAGGCCATCCGCAAAACCACCCGGGTCATGCTCGACACCCCGCTGCCGATCATCGGCGCCCGCGGCATTCGTCGGCTGGCCAACGCCTTCGACCGGCTCGACGCGAAAAATGCCCCGGCCGCGACCAAGCTGTTCATCGGTCAGGTCGTCCGCGCCCAGGAAGAGATCGGCACCGGTGGCGCCGGCTTCCGTTTCATCTATGCCTCCTTCCTGCAGGAAGCGGCCGCGCTGCTCGGCAAGTCGCAGCTCGACGAACTGGCCGAAGCGCTGATCGACATCGGCGACGAATGGCGCGAATTCGCCCTGGCGACGGCGCGCATGATCCGCGACCGCGATCCGCTAGCACCGTCGGCCCTGTCCGGCAAGCTGCGCCGGATCGCCGACCGCGAGCAGGCCTTCTTCCTCGACCTGCGTCGCGCCCTCTGATGCTGTCGATCGACAGCCTCTCTTACCGCTACACCGCCGCCACCGTACCGGCGCTCGAGGACGTATCGCTGAGCATTCCCACCGGCGGCATCTACGGCCTGCTCGGCCCGAACGGCGCCGGCAAGACGACGCTGATCTCCTTGATCGCCGGCCTGCTGACCATCGCCACCGGTCGCATCACGCTCGGCGGCCAGCCGCTAGCCGCCGTCCGCGCTGCCAATCCGCGCGCCATCGCCCTGGTGCCGCAGGACTACGCCTTCTATCCGATGCTGACGGCCGGCGAGAACCTGCGTTTCTTCGGCGGCGTGCTCGGTCTCAAGGGGCGCGAACTGGCCGCCCAGATCGAGCTGGCGATCGCTTTCGCCCGCCTCGAACAGGTCGTCGGCAAGCGGGTCGAGCAATTGTCCGGCGGCCTGCGCCGGCGCCTCAACCTGGCCATCGGCCTGCTCGGCAAACCGCAACTGCTGCTGCTCGATGAACCGACGGTCGGCGTCGACCCGCAATCGCGCCACTTCCTGCTCGATGCCATCGCCGCGCTACCGGACAGCGGCACCACGGTCATCTACACCAGCCACTACATGGAAGAGGTGGAAGCGATCTGCCGGCGTATCGCCATCATCGACCAGGGCCGCGTGCTGGCCGAAGGCTCGCTGGACGAAATCCTGCACAGCCCAGAGCCGCAACTCGACCTGCAACTGCTGCAGCCATTGCCGCCCCCCTTGGCCGAGCGCTACGCCGCCGTCGGCAACGGCGACCTGCGCTATCGCCTGAAACTGGCGACGCCCGGTGCCCTGCCCCGCCTGCTCGACGAACTGGCCGCCGCCGGTTGCGCCGTACGCAGCCTCGGCCTCGGCCAGCACAACCTGGAACAGGTCTTCATGCGCCTGACCAACCGTTCGCTGCGCGACTGAAGCCATGTCGCCACGCCTGCTCGCCCTCTGGCTGAAGGAAACCATCGCCCTGTCGCGCGACCGGCACGGCCTGCTGGCGCTGTTCATCATGCCGACCATCTTCATCCTGATCATGACGATGGCCCTGCGCGACGCCTTCTCGCCCGGCACCAGCATCGACGTCGCCTATGCCGTCGTCGACCTCGACCGCAGCGCCCATTCCGCCGCGCTGATCAAACGCCTCGACAAGTCCTCGGCCTTCCGCCGCCTCGCCGGCGGCAGCGACGAAGCCGCGGCCCGCGCCGGCATCCTGGCCGGCCGCCAGACACTGGCCCTGGTGCTTCCCGCCGGCTTCGGCGAACGCCTGCTGACACCGGCCGGCGCTGACGGCCAGGCGACCGCGCCGCTGCTGCTGCTCGTCGATCCGACGCTCAATCCGGCGCTGCAACTGGCCTTCCGCAACCAGGTCATGGCCGCCCTCGGTGCCGTCCGCGCCGACGAACTGACGCTGCGCGCCGGCAAACTGTTCGGCCTGCCGGTGAGCGCCGGCGCCAGCGGCGAACGCGACTGGCCCGACGAGATCCGCAGCCAGGCGGTGCGCAGCGACCGCAGCGCGCAGCTGCCCTCGTCGGTGCAGCAGAATGTGCCGGCCTGGCTGATCTTCGCCATGTTCTTCGTCGTCATCCCCTTGTCCTCGATCTTCGTCATCGAACGCCAGCAGGGCACGCTGCAGCGCCTGCGGGCCATGGGCCTGCCCTTCCAGCTGATCCTCGCCGGCAAGCTGCTGCCTTTCTTCGCCGTCAACCAGGTGCAGGCGGTGATGATGGTGCTGGTCGGCATCTTCGTCGTGCCGCTGTTCGGTAGCGAAGCCCTGCAGATGCCGGACAGCCTGCCGCTGCTGGTCAACTGGTGGCTGGTCGCCGCCACCGTCAGCCTGGCCGCCGTCGCCTGGGCGCTGCTGATCGCCAGCCTGGCACGGACCTCGGAGCAGGCGACCATCGTCGGTGGCGTCGGCAACATCCTGATGGGCGCCATCGGCGGCATCATGGTGCCCAAGTTCGTCATGCCATCCGGCATGCAGACGCTGGCCGGCTTCTCGCCGATGGCCTGGGGCCTCGACGGCTTCCACACGGTGATGCTGCGGCACGGCAGCTTCGCCGAACTCCTGCCCAGCCTGGCCAAACTGCTCGTCTTCGCCGCCCTGGCGCTGATCGCCGCCGTCTGGCTCCATCGCCGCGCCCTGGCCGCCCACTCATGACCCAAGACCTCCGCCACGAACTGAAAGCCCTGATCATCGAAGCCTGCGACAAGGACTGCACGCCGGCCGAGATCACCGACGACGAACAGCTGTTCGGCCCGGAAGCGCCGCTGCAGCTCGATTCACTCGACGCCCTGCAGATCTCGATGGCGATCAAGAAGCAGTACGGCCTGCGCCTGCCGGACAGCAAGGACACCCGCCGCATCTTGTCCAGCGTCGCCAACCTGGCCGGGCATCTGGAAAGCTGGCTCGCCACCCGTTCATGACGCGGCCGGTCTATCTCGGCGCCAGCGGCCTGGTCTGCGCCCGCGGCACCTCGCCGGCGGCCGTCGCCGGCGCCTTGAGCGCCGGCGAGTGCGCCAGCGACTGGCGCCTGCACGGTGCCCGGCGCTTCCCCTGGTTCCCCCTGCCGCTGGCTGACACGGATTGGCTCGGCCGCGCCGAACAGGCCATCCGCCGGGTGGCAGCCGACCTCGGCCCGCTGCCCGCCAAGACACCGCTGTTCATTGCCTCCTCGTCGTTCCAGGTCGGCCTTTGCGAAACCCTGCCGCCGCCCCATGACCTGCCGATCGCCAATGCCTCGTTCAGCCGCCAGCTGGCCGCCTGGCTGCAGCTCGACGGCCCGCGCTACAGCTTCTCGAACGCCTGCATCTCCGGCTTCTCGGCGATCGACACGGCACGCAGCCTGATCGCCGCCGGCCAGATCGACGAGGCCGTGGTGCTCGGCTGCGAACTGGCCAACGCCAGCACCCTGGCCGGCTTCGCCGCCCTCGAACTGCTCTCGCCGAGCGCCTGCCGGCCCTTCGATCGCGAACGCGACGGCCTGGTCCTCGGCGAGGCGGTCGCCGCCATCCGCCTCTCCGCCAAGCCTACCCGCTGGCGCCTGGCGGCCGTGCGCACCGGCATCGATGCCTGGTCGATCACCGGCCCCGACCCGGACGGCGGGCCGATCGCCGAACTGCTCGGCGACTGCCTGCAGGAAGCCGGCCTGGAAGCCGGCGACATCGACTTGGTCAAGCTGCAGGCCGCCGGTTCGCCCGGCACCGATCTGGCCGAAGCCAACGCCCTGCACCAGGTGTTCGCAGCGAACCCACCGCCGTTGCTGTCGCTCAAGTCGGCCTTCGGCCACACGCTGGGCGCCAGCGGCATCGCCGAACTGGTCGCGCTGCTCGCCTGTCTGGATCGCGACTGTATTCCGGCGACCGCCGGCTTCGCCACCGCCGACCCGCAACTCGGCCTGCAGCCGACGACCCGCAATAGCCGCCAACCGGTCCGCCACGCCCTGCTCAACCTGATCGGCTTCGGCGGCGGCCTGGCCGGCCTGATCGTGGCGCACCAACCATGATTTATCTCGACGCTGCTCTCAGCCAGCAATTCGCCCCGGCAGACCTGCCGGCTGCCGTCCGCAGCGCCCTTGGCAAGCCGCTGCGCCGGGCGCCGGTACTGGCCCAGCTGGTCGTGCTCGGCGCCCTCGCCTGCCTGCCCGCCGAACGACGCGAGCGGCCGACGGCGCTGCTCTGGCAATCGACCAGCGGCCCGCGCCGGGAAACCCTGGAATTGCTCGACGAGGTCTGCCAGGGCAGCGGCGAGCCGATGCCCTTCACCTTCCTGGCCACCGTGCCGGCCAGCGCCGCCGTGCAACTGCGGCCCTTCGTCCCCGGCCTGCGCTCGGCTTCGACGTTGCCGCTCGATAGCGAACAGGAAGCCAACTGGCACCTGCTGCTGACCCTCGCCGCCAACTGGCTGGCCGAAGGCCGCTACGAACAGGTGCTCTGTGCCCATCTCGACCACTGGCCCGATCGTCTGAGCGGCCACTGGCTGGCGCTCGCCGCGGCGCCGTCAGCCAGTGCGCTGGCGACCCTGCGGACTGGCGCCAGCGGCCCGGCCATGCCTGCGACCGACACGCCGGATTTCCCCGTCGCCCTCGCTGGCTGGCTGGCCGCGCCGGCCGGCCGGCCGCTGCAACTTCAATCTCCCGCCGCTCCCGGGCTGGCGGTAGAATTCGCCCGAACCTAACTTCCCGCCGAGATCGCCATGTCCCAATTCGCCTTTGACGTAACCCTCGAAGATTTTGAAGCCAAGGTGCTGCTGCCGGCCGAGACCGTGCCGGTGCTGGTCGATTTCTGGGCGCCGTGGTGCGAACCCTGCAAGGTCCTGAAACCGATGCTGGAAAAGCTGGCCGAGGAATACGCCGGCCGCTTCCTGCTGGCCATGGTCAATTCCGACGAATTTCCGGAACTGGCCCAGCATTTCGGCGTGCGCAGCATTCCCTCGGTCAAGGTCCTGTTCCAGGGCCAGCTGGTCGACGAATTCAACGGCGCCCTGCCGGAAAGCCAGCTGCGCGAATTCATCGACCGGGTCGCGCTGCCGGCCGGGCCGGCTGCCGCCTCGCCGCGCGAACAGGCCGTGGCCCTGATCGGCGAAGGCCAGCTCGACGCCGCCCTGACCATCCTCGTCGAAGCCAGCCGGGCGGCACCGGACGACGAGGCGATCCGCCTCGACGCCATCGAATTGCTGATGCAGCTCGGCCGCAACGACGAAGCGCAGCAACTGCTGGCCGTCGACTACAAACAGGAAGGCGATCGCGCCACCGCCCTGCGCGCCCGCCTGGCCTTGGCCCAGGGCGCTGCCGATACGGAACCGCTGGAAGCCAAGCTCGCCGCCAACCCGGACGATCACGCGACGCGCCTCGAACTGGCCCGTGCCTACGCCGCCCAGAGCCGCTTCCGCGAAGCCCTCGAAGCGGCGCTGGAAGTCGTCCGCCGCGACCGCTTCTTCGACGAAGGCGCCGGGCGCAAGGCCTTGCTGCAACTGTTCGAGGCACTGGCCGGCGAACAGTACGACGACCTGGTCCGCGAGTTCCGCCGCAAGCTGTCGGCCGCCCTGAACTGAGGCTGCCCGGCGTTCGCCTGCCGTGCGCCTGTTCTACACCGATGTCTTCGTGCTGCCCTTGCCGGCCGGGCATCGCTTCCCGATGGAAAAATACGCCCGGCTGCGCCAGCGCCTGCTGCACAGCGGCGATTTTGCCGAAGGCGACTTCCAGCTGCCACCGGCCGCCAGCGACGCAGAACTGGCCCGGGCGCACGATCCGGAATATATCCACCAGGTCGCCAGCGGTAGCCTGCCCGAACACATGCAGAAGGCCATCGGCTTTCCCTGGAGCTCAGGCATGGTCGAGCGTTCGCGGCGCTCGGCCGGAGCTACCCTCGCCGCCTGCCGGGCAGCCCTGCGCGAGGGCGTCGCCGCCAACCTGGCCGGCGGCACCCACCATGCCTTCCGCGATCGCGGCGAAGGCTTCTGCGTCTTCAACGACGCCGCCGTCGCCGCCCGCTCCATGCAGGCCGAAGGCCGTGCCGAGCGCATCCTCATCGTCGATTGCGATGTGCACCAGGGCAATGGCACGGCCAGCATCCTGCGCGGCGATGACAGCATTTTCACCTTCTCCATCCACGGCGCCCGCAACTTTCCCTTCACCAAGGAAACGAGCGATCTCGACATCGAACTGCCCGATGACTGCAGCGACGCCGCCTACCTGCTGCAGCTTGACGACGGTCTGAGCACCGCCTTCGACCTGGCCCGGCCGCAACTGGTGATCTACCTAGCCGGCGCCGATCCCTATGCCGACGACCGTCTCGGGCGGCTGGCGCTGAGCCTGGCCGGCCTGGCCGAGCGCGACCGCCGCGTCTTCGCCCGCTGCCGGCAGGCCGGCGTTCCGGTCGCCATCGCCATGGCCGGCGGGTATGCCCGGCAGATCGACGATACCGTGACCATCCATGCCGCCACCATTGCGCTGGCCCGCCAGCATTGGGACTAGAATCGAATGATGGATAACGCTCTCTACCTCAGTCCGGCGTTGCGTACGCTGGAAACCCGCCACGCCGACGCCCCCCTGATGCAGCGCGCCGGCGCCGCAGCCGCCGACTGGGCCGGCGAACTGGCCGGGCCGCGCGGTCTGCCGATCCTCGTCATCGCCGGCCCCGGCAACAATGGCGGCGATGCCCTCGAAACCGCCCGCCTGCTGCGTCAGCGCTTTTTCACGGTAGTCGTCGTCCTGGCCGGCCTGCCGGAACGCCTGCCGGCGGATGCCCGTCAGGCTTTCCAGCGCTTCAGCGAAGGCGGCGGCAGCACCGTCGAAACGATTCCGAGCGGTAACCGCTGGTCGCTGATCGTCGACGGCCTGTTCGGCATAGGCCTCACCCGCCCGCCGACCAGCATTGCCGCCAGCCTGATCGACGAAATCAACACGGTGGCCCGCCGCGACCACTGCCCGGTGCTCGCCCTCGACTGCCCCTCCGGACTGGCCGCCGACACCGGCGCCGTGCCGGGCGCCGCGGTTTGCGCCACGCACACGCTGACTTTCATCGCCGGCAAGCCGGGCCTGCTGACGGCCGACGGTCCGGATCATTGCGGCGAGATCCGCGTCGTCTCTCTGGAACTCGATCCGGAAAGCGAATTGCCGGCCGATGGTCGCCGCCTGACGCGCCGCGATTTCGCCCAATACCTGCAGCCGCGCCGGCAGAACAGCCACAAGGGCAGCTTCGGCAGCGTCGGTGTGCTCGGTGGTGCCCCGTCCATGGTCGGCGCCGCCTTCCTGGCCGCCCGCGCCGCCCTCAAGCTCGGCGCCGGCCGCGTCTATGCCGGCTTGGTCGATGCGCAGGCGCCGAGTTTCGACCCGCTGCAACCGGAACTGATGCTGCGCCGACCCCATGCCCTGCTGCAGACGGCGCTGTCAGCACTGGCCTGCGGGCCCGGCCTGGGCATCTCGCTGGAAGCCTCCGAACTGCTCGAAGCGGCCATCCTGCTCGACCAGCCGCTAGTCCTCGATGCCGATGCCCTCAACCTGATCGCCAGCGAAGCCAACCTGCAGCAGGCCCTGGCCAGTCGCCAGGTGCCGGCCATTCTGACCCCGCATCCGGCCGAGGCCGGCCGGCTGCTCGACAGCAGTTCGGCCGAAATCCAGGCCGACCGGATCGCCGCCGCCCGCGAGATCGCCCGCCGCTACCGCAGCCATGTCGCGCTCAAGGGCTGCGGCACACTCGTCGCCAGTGTCGATGGTACATGGTGGATCAACACCACCGGCAATCCCGGCATGGCCACGGCCGGCATGGGCGACGTGCTGAGCGGCATCGTCCTGGCCCTGCTCGGCCAGCACTGGCCGGCCCTGCCGGCCTTGCTCGCCGGCGTGCACCTGCACGG